>DATKNT010000060.1:0-4749 GCA_035541175.1 Gaiellaceae bacterium | reverse complement strand
TCGCCGCGCACGTCGAGACCGCGGATGACGGCGACGGGGACGCGGTCGAGCTTGCCCATGACGAGCTGCGCGGCGCCGGCGATCTCGTCGGCGATCGCGATCACGGTCGCGTGCAGCTCGTAGCCGGTCGGGTCTCGACTCCCGTTCAGCTCGCGCACGACGTCGACGCCGGCCGCGCCGAGCGCGACGTCCGTCGTCCCGCGCCGCCACGGGCGGCCGAACGAGTCGGCGACGATGACGCCGACGTCGCGGCCGGTGCGGGCGCGCAGCGCCTCCCGCAGCCGCGCGGCGGACGCGTCCGGATCGAGCGGGAGCAGCACGAGCGTCCCCGGCTCCGGCGTGTTCGACGCGTCGACCCCGGCCGAGGCGCAGACGAAGCCGTGCCGCGTCTCGCAGATGACGAGCGGCGGCCGCACGCGGACGACGCGCCGCGCCTCGCGGAGGATCCACTCGATGCGCCTCGGGTCGCCGTCGTCGCCGGCGATCTCGCGCGCCCGATCGGAGGGCTCGAGCGCGTCGAGGCGGACGACGCGTCCCTCGATCTTCGAGATCGCCTTCTGCGCGACGACGACGACGTCGCCGTCCTCGAGCTCGGTCCGCTCGGCGACGAGCACGGCGAGGTCGTCGCCCTCGCGCAGCTCGGGAAGGCCGGTGATGGGAAGCGCGGTGAAGCCGCTCACGGCAGGCCGACGACGCGGACCCCTGCGTGACCCTTGTAGCGGCGGTTGAGGTTGACGATCACCGCCGTCATCCCTTCGAGCGCGCGGGCGCTCGCGAGCGGGCCCGCGTCGAGCGCGCGCCCGGTGACGAGCTTCGCGGCGAGCTCGAGCGCGAGCTGCTTCGCCGCGGGATCGTCTCCGCAGACGAGCGCGTCGCCCTCGGAGCGGCCGCCGGCGAGCGATGCGGCGGCGAGCGAGTGCAGCCCGGCGGAGACCGGCGCGCGCACGAGGGCGGCGACGCGCTCCGCGATCGAGCGCTCGTCGTCCCGCGGATAGACGCCCTCCTTCGTGAAGCGCAGCTCGCTCGCGACGCTGAGGACCGGCGTCTCGCCGATCGCGCCCCCCAGGCTCTCGGCCGTCGGAATCGCGGCGTCCGCCTTCGTCGCGAGCACCACGAGATCGACCCCGCGGACGGCGTCCTCGTTCGCGGCGCCCGCCGCACCCACCTCGG
Organism: Gaiellaceae bacterium; assembly: GCA_035541175.1. Lineage (GTDB taxonomy): Bacteria > Actinomycetota > Thermoleophilia > Gaiellales > Gaiellaceae > Palsa-739. The sequence continues at coordinate 3,579 of DATKNT010000060.1, read as the reverse complement.
CGGCCTTCGCGCGGGCGCGCTCCGCGTCGCGCGAGCCGACGACGACGTCCTCTCCGGCCTCGACGAGCTGCCGCGCGAGCGCGAGCCCGAAGTCCCCCGTCCCGCCCACGACCGCGACCCTCACGTCCCTGGCCGCCTTTCGCTCCCGCCCGGCGGAGCCGGGCTCCGCGAAAGGCTGACGGCGCCGGCGCCACGCTCCGAGGTCCGCCGGGCCGAGTCCGTACGCCGATGTACTGCCCTCGGCCCGCCGAACGATGGATCGCGACGCCGGCGCCGCCCCGGGAACGTGAGCGAGCTCACGCCGGCACGCCTCCGAGCGCGGCCTCGGCGAGCCGGCGGCGCGCGTCGGCGTCCACCATCAACGTGTGCGTGACGATCGGCCGGACGCCGTCGAGCCCGGCGAGATCGCCGGCGTCGGCCTCGTCCACGACGATCGCGTCGATCAATCCCTTGTAGCAACGTGCCACGTGACGGGGGGAGGTTCCACCGGCGAGGCGCGCCAGCATCCGGTCGGCCGGCCCTTTCACCGCGCGGCCGCCGATCAGCGGGCTGACGGCGACGCACGGGACGCGGCGGCGCCGGAGCGCCTCGCGGACCGCGGCGACCGCGAGGATCGGCGCGACCGAGACGTACGGGTTGCTCGGCGCGAGCAGCAGCGCGTCCGCCGCGTCGATCGCCTCCAGCACGCCCGGGGCAGGAGCCGCCGCGGCGACGCCTTCGAAGCGGACGCCGTCGACCTCGTCGCGGTGCCCGCGCGCGACGAACCACTCCTGGAACGGGAACGAGCCGGCCGGCGTGTCGATCCACGTGCGCAGCCGGTCGTCGGTCGCCGGCAGGAGCCGGGCCTCGACGCCGAGCGCGACCCCGATCCGCGCGGTCACCGCCGAGAGCGGCTCGCCGGAGCGGAGCGCGGCCGTCCGCACGAGGTGGAGCCCGAGGTCGCGGTCGCCGAGCGCGAACCATGCCTCGCCGCCGAGCGCGCGCACGACGTCGAGCGCCTGCCAGCTCTCGCCCGCGCGGCCCCAGCCTCGCTCGTCGTCGTTCAGCCCGGCGAGCGCGTAGAGCACGGAGTCGAGATCGGGTGAGACGTGGAGCCCGAGCACCTCGACGTCGTCGCCGACGTTGCCGACGACCGTGACGCCCGCCGGGTCGACGGCGCCGACCAGCCCCCGGACGAAGCGCGCGCCGCCGACGCCGCCGGAGAGGACGACGACGTTCACGCCGGGATCTCCTCGAGCTCCCGCGCCAGCCAGGCGCGCGTGCGCGGTCCGCACCGCGGGGCGAGCCGGCGGAGATCGTCGAGCGTGTCGACGTCGTCGACGAGGTTCGGCAGGTCGACGGACGCCACGTCGAGACCGAGCGCCGCGGCACGCGCCCGGAACCGCGCGGCGCTGCCGGCGCCGTAGAGCGGAGCGAACGCCGCCGGGCCGGGAAGCGCCAGCGCGTTCGTCGTCCCGTCCGCCGCCTCGACGAGCGCGGCGCCCGCGCCGGCGGCGGCGGCGAGGGCGACGAGATCGTCCGGGACGATGCAGGGCAGGTCGGCGTTGACGACGAGCGCCGCGCCGTCCACGGACGCGAGCGCCGCCGCGACCGCCGCGCCCTGGCCTCCGCCGGGGTCCGGGCATGTCTCCGCGCCGAGCTCCGTCGCGAGCTCCGCGCCGGCGGCGTCCGACGTCACGACGATCGTCGCGCCGACGCCGACGCACGCGTCGAGCACGTCGCCGAGCATCGCGAGCCCCACCTCGCGCCGCGCCCGGTCGGATGCAACCAGCCGTGTCTTGCCCGATGCGCCTGCAAAAGGAACGACGACCGTCGGCATGGAGAGAGACTAGTAACCGATCCCCGGCCGCCCCGCCGCGAGCCACTCGCGGACCTCGAACCAGTGGCTCTCCCGAAGCGCGGCGGCAACCCGGTCGTCCGTGTGCTCGGCATAGAAGACATTGTGGTCGAGGTCGCAGCAGATGGCCACGTCCGAGAGCGGGACGTCCGGGACGAGCATCAGCGCGTCTGCCGGGAGCTTCGCCTCGGCGACCGTGTAGTGCTTGAACTGGAGCTCCGGGGCGATCTCCATCAGCTCCGGCCAGTCGGGGCAGGTCCGCGAGCTCATTCCCGCTCCGGCGCCGGCCGAGCCGGCGCCTCCGCTCCTTGGTCGCCTCCGTCGAGCCTACGGCTCATGCCGTCGTCTCCAGCTCGGCCGGGACGTCCTCGCGCGACCAGTGACCCTCGAGGCGGACGAGCCCCCGCTCCTCGCCGGCCGGGTAGACGACGAAGACGAGCGCGTCGTCGAGCGAGTGGTAGGTCTCGCCGCGCTCGTCGGCGAGGTCGACGCGGAGGTGCAGCCGCCCGTCGGAGAACGGCGGCCGGTCGGCGTCGAACCGGAGCGCCAGCCTGCGCGTGTCGTCGTCCCAGCCGACGTCGGCGGTGGACGTCTCGCCCGAGGCGACGAGGATGCCCGCGTCGTCGCGCAGCTCCCACACGAGCCGCGGCGCCGGCAGCGCCGAGTCGGCGGACACGTCGACGGAGATCGCGAACGGCTCGCCGGCGAGCAGCCCCTGCGTCCGCTCGCCGCCGTCGGGCCCGAGCAGCCGCGCCGCCTCGACCCGCGCGACGTCGCCGCCCCACTCCTTCAACCCGGCGGCGCGCTCCTCCGGGTTCCGCTCGCCCGCGAGCAGGCGCCGGTATTCGACGATCGCCTGGTGCGTCGGGCCGTCGAACGCGACCGCGCCGTCCTTCAGCAGCACCGAGCGGTCGCAGAGCCGCTCGACCGCGGACGCGTCGTGCGAGACGAAGACGATCGTGCCGCCGCGCTGCTTGAACTCGAAGATCTTCCCGAAGCACTTGCGCTGGAACGCCTCGTCGCCGACCGCGAACACCTCGTCGAGGAGGAGCACGTCGGCCTCGATGTGCGACGCGACCGCGAAGCCGAGCCGCATGTACATCCCCGACGAGTACGTGCGCACCGGCAGGTCGATGAAGTCCTCGAGCCCGGCGAAGGCGACGATCTCGTCGAGCTTCTCGCGGATCGTCGCGCGCCGGAGCCCGTGGATCGAGCCGTTGAGGTAGACGTTCTCGCGTCCCGTCATGTCCGGATGGAAGCCGGCGCCGAGCTCGAGCAGGGAGCCGACGCGGCCGCCGACCGCCACCGTCCCGGCGCTCGGCTTGATGATCCCGGAGAGGAGCCGCAGCAGCGTCGTCTTGCCGGAGCCGTTGCGGCCGACGAGCCCGACCGCGCTTCCCGGCTCGACCGAGAAGGAGACGTCGCGCAGCGCCCACACGTCGGCGCCCTGGACGCGACCGCGCTGGAAGAGCACGTCCTTCACCGTGCGCTGCTCGCGCGGGTACACGCGGAAGCGGCGCGCGGCGTGCTCGACGGTGATCTCGCCGCGTCTCACGCCCGAGACGGTACCGCGAGCGCGCGCCGGACGATCCCGGCGAGCGTCCGCACGAATGCCGGATCGGCGTTCGGCATCTCGATCCGCTCGAGGCGCATGCCCAGCTCGGCGGCCCGCTCCTGCGCCTCGACGTCGATGTCCCAGCGGATCTCGAGATGGTCGGAGACGAACCCGACCGGGCAGACGA
>DATKNT010000059.1:0-19756 GCA_035541175.1 Gaiellaceae bacterium | reverse complement strand
CGGTCGTCGGTGAAGACGACGCGGTTGCCGTCGACGCCGGTCAGGTACTGCCCGGCGGTGCTCGGCGGCCCGCCCGCCAGCTGGTCGAGATCGAAGGACTGTCCGGTCGGCAGGTACCACAGGCCGGTGTGGTAGATGCCGTTCGAGAGATCGTCGAACGAGACCCAGTCGCCGCTCACGTGCGGGTTCGCCTGCTCGCCCGCCAGTGTCAGGCACTGCGTCGTCAGAGTCGCGACCTCGTACGCGCAGATGTCATTCGTCCCGGCCTCGTCCGACTGGTAGACGACGCGCCCGCCGTCGGTGCTCGGGTTCCGGAAGTTCACGCCGGCGCCCGCCGCGATGAGCCGGGTCTCGGTCGTCGCCCAGTCGTAGGAGTAGACGCTGCACACCCCGGCCGCCACGCAGCGCTGCCAGACGATCAGCGTGCCGCCGACGGAGGGCTCCGTGTCGGAGTCGGTGGAGTCGGTGACGCGACGCTCCTCGCCGGTGACGACGTTCTTTGCGTAGATCTCCGCGTCGCCGTTGCGGTTGTCCTGCCAGGCGACGAGATCGCCGCCGATCGCCGGGTCGACCGAGTTGAACAGCTTCCCGAGCGCATCCTTGTCCGGCGCCGTGAGGTTCGTCGTCGTTCCCGTCGAGATGTCGAAGAGGACGACGTCGGCCGTGCGGTAGTCGGTGTAGACGATCCGGTCGCCGGAGACACCCGTCAGCTCCTGATTCCCGGGCGCGACGATCACCGGATGCTCGATCCCGGTGGTCAGGTCGGTGTAGTAGACGTCGGTGTCCGCCGCGCGGTAGTCGGTGTAGACGACGATGTCGCCGGCGATCGCCGGGTCGTACTGGTCGCCGGGCTCCGCCGTGACCCGCTGCTCGACCCCGGTCAGCGTGATCGCCGCCGGCGCCGACGAGGCGGCGACCAGCACCGCCGCAATCGCGAGCGCGCCCGCAAGAGCGCTTCGCATGCTCATGAGATCCCCCTTCCCTGCCTGCCCCCACCTTCGACGCGCCCGTCGCCGTGCCCATCCGCAGTTCCGCGGATTCGCCGACCCTGCCGCCTAGACTGTCGAGATGGCGACGACGCACTACGAGGCGGTTCCCGAGGTCGCGGCGGACGCGGATCCGCGCGGGCGCGACCTCGTCGTCATGAAGTTCGGCGGCACCTCCGTCGGCGACACGTCGAAGATCAAGGACGTGGCGCGGCGGCTCGTCGCGGCTCGCGAGGCGGGCAACCGCGTCGTCGGCGTGCTCTCGGCGATGGGCGACACGACCGACGACCTGATCCGGCTCGCGCACGAGATCTCGCCGACGCCGCATCCGCGCGAGTACGACATGCTCATCTCCGTCGGCGAGCGGATCTCGAACGCGCTCTGCGCGATGGCGATCCACGACCTCGGGCACGAGGCGATCTCGCTCACCGGCTCGCAGGCGGGGATCGTCACCGACGCGGTGCACGGGAAGGCGAAGATCGCGGAGGTGCGCGCGCGCCGGATCAACGAGGCGCTCGACGCGGAGCAGATCGTGCTCGTCGCCGGCTTCCAGGGCGTCTCGGCCGACTCGCACGACGTGACGACGCTCGGCCGCGGCGGCTCGAACCTCACCGCCGTCGCGCTCGCCGCGGCCCTCGGCGCCCGCGCCTGCGAGATGTACACCGACGTCGAGGGCGTCTTCACCGCCGACCCGCGCATCGTCCCGGGCGCGCGGAAGCTCGCCGCCCTCACCTACGAGGAGATGCTGGAGCTGGCGGCGAGCGGCGCGAAGGTGCTGCAGCTACGCTCGGTCGAGTTCGCGCGCAACCACGACGTGCGGCTGCACGTCCGCTCGACGTTCTCGGACGCCGAGGGAACGTGGATCGTCGACGAGGAGGATCCGGTGCTCGAGAAGGCAATCATCTCCGGTGTGGCCCACACCGACTGCGAGCCGCTCTACCGCGTGCGCGAGATCGACGCGGCGAAGCTGTTCGCGCTCCTCGCCGGCGCCGGCGTGAACGTCGACACGATCCTCCAGGTCTCCTCCGACGAGATCGTCTTCAGCGCACCGCTCGAGGACCGCGCCGCGTGCGAGGGCGCGCTGGCCTCCCTTCCGGTCGAGTGGTCGATGCGCGACGACCTCGGCAAGGTCAGCCTCGTCGGCGCCGGGATGAAGAGCCATCCGGGCATTGCCGCGAAGACGTTCGCGACACTCGAGGACGCGGGCGTCGAGGCGAAGGTGATCTCGACGTCGCCGATCAAGATCGCGTGCCACGTGCGCACGGAGGACGTGCCGCGCGCGGTGGCGGCGCTGCACGACGCCTTCGAGCTGGAGACCGCCGGTGCGCACTGACGCGACGATCGGCGTCGTCGGCGCGACCGGTGCCGTCGGCGCGGTGACGATGCGCCTCCTGCGCGAGCGCGGGTACGAGCGTGTGCGCGCGTTCGCGTCGGGCCGCTCGGCCGGGAAGGAGCTCGACGGCGGGACCGTCGTCGAGGAGGCGACGCCCGAGACGCTCGCGGCCGGCGGGCTCGACGTCGTCCTGTTCTCGGTCGGCACGTCGGCCTCGCGCGAGCTCGTGCCGCACGCGGTCGACGGCGGAGCGCTCGTCGTCGACAAGTCGAGCGCCTACCGGCTCGTCGACGGCTACCCGCTCGTCGTGCCCGAGGTGAACGGCGGCCGCGCGCTCGAGGCGATCGAGACGACCCGCGTCGTCGCGAACCCGAACTGCTGCACGATCCCGCTCACGTGCGTCCTGAAGCCGCTGCACGACGCCGCCGGTCTCCGCCGCGTCCGCGTCTCGACCTACCAGTCCGTCTCCGGCGCGGGCGCGCAGCGGATGAAGGCGCTCCTCGCCGAGCCGCAGGCCGAGCACAACCTCGTGATGGACTGGAGCTGGGACGGCGACGAGACGGACGAGGAGTCGAAGCTCCGCGACGAGACGCGGAAGATCCTCGAGCTGCCGGAGCTGCCGATCAGCGCGACGACCGTGCGCGTCCCCGTGCTCGTCGGCCATGCCGAGGCGGTGTGGATCGAGCTGGAGCAGCCGCTGTCCGCGGGCGAGGCGGCGGAGGTGCTCGCGGCGGCGCCGTCCGTCCGCGTCGTCGACGTGCCGACGCCCCGCGACGCAGCCCGGACGGACGAGGTGCTCGTCGGCCGCATCCGGCCGGACCGCGCCGCCGAGGGCAACGGGATCGCACTGTTCCTCGCGTGCGACAACCTGAACAAGGGCGCGGCGTTGAACGCGATCCAGATCGCCGAGCTGCTGCTCACGCGCGAGCGCGCGGCGGCTTGACCGTCGTCTCGAGCGGCTCCCTCGCGGTCTTCGCCCAACTGCCCCGCCCGAGCGCCTGACGCGCCGCGGCACGGACGAGCACGGGCCAGAGCAGCCACGAGTAGGCCGCGGCCACCGGCATCAGCAGCACGCCGCGGACGACGCCCCAGAAGCCGTTCTCGGCGCCGCGGGCGACACAGCCGAGCGTCATCCCGCCGAAGCCGAGGACGAAGAAGACGACGAGCACCCACCAGTCCTGATCTCCCCAGAAGTTCGCGACGCCGACGATCGCGAGGACGATTGCCGCGACGAAGGAGACGCCGACGACGGCCTGGAGCGCAGGCTGGAGCAGGTAGGCGACGAGGTCGCAACGCACGGGAAGCGAGAGGTCGGAACGCCACATCCGCCCGATGTGCGCCATCGCCTGCAGGTTCCCCTGCGCCCAGCGCGTCCGCTGCCGCAGCAGGCGGCGAAGTCCCGGCAACCCCTGCTGGTCGACGCTCGTCCCGGCCTCGGCGACGCCGCGCCAGCCCGCGCCGATCAGGCGCAACCCGAGATCCTGGTCCTCCGTGAGCTTGTCGCGCCACGGCCCGCCGGATTTCGCGTCGGCGACCGAGTCGAGCGCCGTCAGCCGGTTGAACTGCCCGTTGCCGCCCATCCCGGCCGTCCCCCACGGCGTCCGGCCCGCCTGGAAGAGCAGCCCGTAGATCCCGAACTCGAGGTCCTGGCACCAGGTGAGGAACCGCCGGCGGTTGTAGATGCGGACGCGCACCTGGAGCCCGCCGACGCGCGGGTCGGCGAAGGCCGGGGCAGCGTGCTCCGTCGCGTGCGGGTCGAGCCGGCCGTCGGCGTCGACGACGCAGACGATCACGCGGTCGCGCGGCCAGCCGTCCCAGCGGCCGGACGAGAGCAGCGTGTCGAGACGGCGCCAGGCGGCGTTGAGCGCGGCGGCCTTCCCCTTGCGCGCGTCGGGCGGGGTCCGCTGCAGCACCTCCAGCTCCGGCACGCCGAGCGAGTCGAGCACGCCCGCCGTGCCGTCGGTCGAGCCGTCGTCGATGACGACGATCGCCTTGTTCGCCGCCTGGACGGCGGCCAGCCGCTTGACGCTGTCGGCGATCGTCACCTCCTCGTTCAGCGCCGGGACGAGGAAGACCCAGAGGAACGCGTCGGCCGCGGCGCGATCCGCCCCCGGCTCGTCGTGGAGCGCCTCGCGCGAGGAGACGAAGATGACGCTCGTCCACGCGAGCACGAAGACGATCACGAGGAACGCGATCGTGAACAGCACCTGCGCCCAGAGCGGCAGGCCGGCGAACGGAGCGACGGCGAGCAGGGTCAACGACCCACCCAGCGGTCCTGCTCCTCGCTCCGGTCGGGCTGGACGTTCCGTCCCTCGGGCGCCCGGTCCAGGATCCCGGCCGGATATCCGGCGGCGAGCAGCACCGCCTTGCGCGAGAAGCCCGGGCCGAACCGCACCGGCACCGTCTCCCCGCCGCCGATGTACTCGAGCGCGGTGACGATGCGCTCCGACGCATGCCCGTCGCCGTACGGGTTGCGCGCGGGATCGACCCGGTGCCCGGTGGGATCGTCGAGCACCGCCTCGGTCTCGGCGACGATCCGGTCGGCATCGGTGCCGACGAGCGTCAGCGTCCCGGCGTCGACGCCTTCCTCCCGCTCGGTCGAGTCGCGCACGACGAGCACCGGGACGCCGAGCGCCGGCGCCTCCTCCTGGATGCCGCCCGAGTCGGTGACGATCACCGCCGCCCTCGACATCAGCCGCGCGAACGGGGCGTACGCCTGCGGCTCGGTCCGGACGACGTTGGAGTGGGCGGCGAGCGGCTCGCCGAGCTCCGCGCGCACGAGCGGGTTCGGGTGGAGCGGAAGGACGAAGCGCGCCTCCGGGTGGGCGGCCGCCAGCCGTCCGACCGCATCGGAGATCCGGCCGAGCCCGCCGTTCCAGTTCTCGCGCCGATGTGCGGTGACGACGACGAGCGGGTCGTCGGAGGCGACGGCGGCGGCGACCGCGGGATCGTCGAACTCGACCTCCTGCCGGGCCGCGTACCGGAGCGCGTCGATGCCGGTGTTGCCGGTGACGAAGATCTGGTGGTAGCGGACGCCCTCCCGGATGAGGTTCTCCTCCGCGTTCGAGGTCGGCGCGAGGTGAAACGAGGCGATGCGCGAGATCAGCTGGCGGTTCAGCTCCTCGGGGAACGGCGTCAGCGTCGACCAGGTGCGGAGGCCGGCCTCGATGTGCCCGACCGGGATGCGGAGGTTGAACGAGGCGATCGCCGCTGCCATCGCCGACGAGGTGTCGCCGTGGACGAGCGTTGCCACCGGAAAGCCGTCGTCACGGATGTCCTCGCGCGTTGCCACGGCCGTGCCCGTTGCGCCGAAGCGGTGGCGGCAGTACGAGTCGAGCCGGTCGACGATGTTCATGACGAGCTCGTTCAGCGTCAGGTCGGCATGGCCGACCATCAGGTCGTAGTCCGGCTCGATCCCGGCGAGCTCGAGGATCGGCGCGACGAGGTCGCGGTGCTGCCCCGTCGTGATCACGACCGGCTCGAACCGCTCGCTCGCCCGCAGCGCGTGCACGAGCGGGAACATCTTGATCGCCTCCGGTCTCGTCCCCATCAGGACGAGGACGTGGGAGTAGCCGTCGCTCCGGTTCGACGCCATCGGACCCGGAGCCTACGCGACGTCCGGGCGCGGGTCGTGGGTGCGGGCGCTACGGGCGCTGCGGTGCGGGCGCGGGCGCGAACGCCTCGCGCACGACGCGCATCACCTTGTCGCGGGCACCCTCGGCAACCGGTTGCAGCCCGCCGAGCTCGAGCCGCGCGAGCGACACGCGGCCGTGCGCCCGCACCGGGAGGAAGCCGAAGTCGGCCAGGAAGTCGCCCGGGAAGATCGTCTTGTGCACGAGGAACCGTTCGTACGCCGTCTCGCCCTCCGGGTACTCGTACGCGAACGCCTCGAGCGCCCGCGCGCCCTTGTCGCGCGCGTCGCCGATCGCCGTGAGAAAGAGCGACTGCATCACCCACGGCTTCGACGGGTCGGCGAGGAACGCGCAGGTGACGAGCACCGCGTCGTCGCTCGGCGGGCCGGCGGGCAGCTCGGCCGCGCGGGGGAAGAGCTCCGCGGGCCCGTACTGCATCGAGCCGAGCAGCCGGCCGTCCTCGTCGTGGTAGACGGTCCCCCACGCGCCCCAATCCTCCTCGACGGCGAGCATCCAGCGGCGCTTCTCGACACGACGGCCCTCCCGCGACTGCCACCACACGCACTCGTGACAGACCGCCGGCGCGGTCGGCAGGGTCGCGTACGTCAGCCCCGCGATCCTCGTACTCACGGGCGCGGGCCGACCTCCTCGACGACGACGTCGACGGCGGCGGGCGCGACGTCGGCCATGCGCTGGAGGTACTCGCGCACGCGCGCCTGCACCTCCCGCCCGACGTCGGGGATCGCGGCGCCCCAGTCGACCGAGAGGTGGAGCTCGACCCGGATCCCGGGCTCCTCGCCGCTCACGCGCACGCCGCCGCGCCGCCCGGGTATCGGGCTCTCCGAGAGCCCGCGCACCCCGAGCACCTCGCGCGCCGCGTCCGCGGCGTAGCGGGCAAGGATGTCGGTCGAGATCGAGGCCTGGCCTTCGGGCACGTCCGGGCTAGCGTAGCGCCGTGCGCAGCACGAGCTCCGTCGCCTCCGGCCGGGCGGCGAAGCGGAACGGGACGAACGTCGTCCCGAGGCCGGGCGAGACGTGCATCGTCGCGGCGCGCGTGCGGTAGACGCCGCGCACGTAGCGCGCCGTCGGGTGCGCGAGCCTGATCTTCCCGCCCGGGTACGGGACGCAGATCTGGCCGTCGTGCATGTGGCCGGCGAGCACGAGGTCGAACGCCCCCGGCTCGAGCCGGTCGAGGACGCGCGGGAAGTGGCAGAGCAGGATCCGCAGGTCGGCGTCGCGCGTGAGCGAGCTCGGGTCGACCCGCTCGCGCCGCGGCACGATCATCCGCGGGTGCGCGCCGGCGATCCAGATGCTCTTGCCGCGCGCTTCGAGCATCGCGCCCTCGTCGCGGAGCAGCGTCGCCGGCGCCAGCTCGCGGAGATTCGAACGGCGCGCCTGCGGGTCGCGGCTGATCGCGAGGTCGTGGTTGCCGAGCACCGCGAACGTCGGCGCGTCGAGCCGCTCGACGAGCCGGCGCAGCAGCGGCTCGCCGGACGGGCGCGTCAGCAGGTCGCCCGTGATCGCGACGAGATCCGGCCGCCGCGCCGCCGCCCACTCGACCGCGCGCTCGACGGCGACGACGCCGCGCGACGGCGGCCCGAGGTGAAAGTCGGAGAGGTGCGCGATCCGCAGCCCGTCGAGCTCGCCAGGCAGCCCCGGCAGCTCGACCTCGAGCGTGCGCAGCCGCACCCAGCCGGCCTCGAACCAGCCCCACGCGAGCCCGGCGGCGGCGAGGCCGCCGAGCGCGCCGATCGCCCGGGTCCGGCTCAGACTTGCAGCTTCTCGAGCGCCGGTCGCGGGTCGACGATGTGCCGCCTGAACTTCAGCTCCGACTCCTCGAGCCCGGCGGCGACGCCGACGAGCTGCGCGAGGTGGAGGATCGGCAGCCCGAACTTCCGTCCGGTCGCCGCCTCGAGCTTCTGCTGCCAGGCGTCGAGCGAGAGGTGGCAGAGCGGGCACGGCGTCACCATCACGTCCGCCCCCGCCTCCATCGCCTGCTCCACGGGCTGGATCAGCTCGCCGAGCGCGGTGTCCTCGCGCGCCTGGATGATCGGGAACCCGCAGCACTTGATCTTCGCCGGATAGTCGATCGCCTCGCCGCCGCACGCCTCGATGATCCGCTCGAGCGACGACGGCGCGTCGGGATCGTCGACGCCGAGGAGCTTCGACGGGCGGAGGATCTGGCAGCCGTAGAACGGGGCGACCTTGAGGCCCTTCAGGCCCTTGTGCGCCGCCTCCTTCAGCAGCTCGTAGCCCTCGCCCTCGGCGATCTCCCACAACAGGTGTCGCACGTCGACCGCGCCGGAGTACGGCGGGACGCCGACCGACTCGAGGTTCGCGTTCACCCGGGCGCGGAGCGTGTCGTCGCCCTTCAGCATGAAGTTCGCCTGGCGGAGGTTCAGCGTGCAGACGTTGCACACGGTCATGAGCGTGTCGCAGCCGGTCGCCTCCGCATACGCGAGGATGCGCGCGTTCAGGTGGAGGTAGTAGTCCGGCTCCGCCTCGTGGATGTCGCCGGCGCCGCAGCACGTGACCGACTCGAGCTCGACGAGCTCGAGGCCGACGCGGGGCGCGAGCGCCTGCGTCGACGTGTCCAGCTCCTTCGCCGACAGCGACGCGAGGCAGCCCTTGTAGTACGCGACGCGCTTCACGACTTCGTCTCCTGTTCGTCTTCGGGAAGGTACGGCCGCGGGAACGCACCCGGCTTCGAGTAGATCTCCTCCAGCGAGACGTCCACGTGACCGTGGTCGAGCTTCGCGAGCGCACGCTCGCCCTGGACGATGCCGAGCGCGCCCTCGCGATCCTGCCCGCGGACGAGCTTGTGGAGGTTCCGCGCCTCGCCGACGTCCTTCGCGACGTGCGGCGGGAACGCCAGCCCGGCCTTGTTGTGCCGCGCGAGGTTCATCGCGAACTTCATCTGCTTGATCGAGGAGACGACGCCCTGCGTCTTCGGGACGAGCTCGGTCTCGCGCAGCCAGCCCGTCGTCTCCGTCGAGCGGATGAACCACTTCGCGTGCTTCGCGCCCATGTCGCGGTCGATCCCGTGCCGGATCGCCTCGGCGCCGAGCTTCGCGATCGCGTCGCGCGGGTCGACGCCCTTCGGGCAGCGCTGGTTGCAGAAGAAGCAGCGCGTGCACTCCCAGATCCCGTGCTCGCCGCTGTACTGCTCGAGCCGCTCCACCGTCGCGCCGTCGCGCGGGTCGCCGACGAAGCGCATGCCCTTCGCGAGCGCCTGCGGGCCGAGGAACTCCGGGTCGGACTCCATCGCGTTGCACTCGGAGATGCAGCAGCCGCAGTTGATGCAGAGCGCCTCCTTGTGGATGACGTTCATCCGCTCCTGGGAGATCCGGTACTCGCGCCCGTCCTCCGGCCGGTCGTAGCCCGGCTGGAGGTACGGCTTCATCGCCTTGAACTTCGCCCAGAACGGATCCATGTCGACGACGAGGTCCTTGACGACCGGGAGGTTGCCCATGGAGGAGATCACCGGCACGTGCCCGGCCTGCGCGATCTCGTACATGCGCATCTTGCACGCGAGCACCGCCGCGCCGTCCATGCGCATGCCGCACGAGCCGCAGATCATCATCCGGCAGCTCTTGCGGTACGCGAGCGTGCCGTCATGTCTGTCCTTGATCAGGTCGAGACAGTCGAGGAGTGTCGCCTCCTCGGGCGCGTCGAGCTCGTACTCGCGCAGCACACGCTCGCCCGTCGCCGAGTCGAAGCGCCAGACCTTGAGTGCGACTTTCACCTGCTCATCCTCCCAGTCCCGGGATCGAGCCGTTCGAGGCGACCGTCTGCGAGGCGGGCGGAACCGTGACGGTGACCGGCTCGCCGAAGCCCGACAGGGTCGACGTCGCCCGCACGGCGCCGGTCGTCGAGCCCGCCGTCCCCGCGACGGCGGTGCGCACGCGGTGGATGTAGCCGTCGTCGCCGACCCAGACGTCGTAGGTGCCGCCGACCGTCGACGTCGAGGACTTCACGACCGTGGCGTGGTAGTGCGTCCACGTGGCGCCGCCGATCTGCACCGTGCCGGCCTCGGTGACGCTGCTGGCGTTCTCGAGCGCGTCGAGCGCCTGCGCCGGGTCCTGCGAGAGGATCTTCGAGAGATCGAGGCCGCCGGCCTTCGCCGCCTTGGTCAGGTCGACCTTGATCCACGTCTTCCCGGCCGGAAGCGCGATGCTCAGGAGCGGCGAGCTGACGTAGAGGTCGGTGCCGCTCAGGACGACGCTCATCGTCCCCGAGACGCCGCTCGCGACGAAGCGCAGGTGCAGCTCGCCCGCGCGGTTGGCCATGTCGAAGCCGCCGGTGCCCGCGACCGCGATCTTCGAGCTCGCGGACGCGCCCGCGACGTTCAGCGCCAGCGTCAGGGTGCCCGCCTTCGCGGTCTTCTCCGCCGCCGCCTTGACGGCGTCCGCCGCCGACGTCGGGCTCGTCGCCGTCGTCGACGTCGACGATGTCTTGCCGCCGCCGCACGCCGCCGCCGCGAGCGGGAGCGCGAGCAGCACGAGCAGGACCGCGAGCCGCCGCGCCCGCATCAGTACTTGCGCTCCTGCGGCTCCCACTTGGTGAAGCGCACGGGCTCGGTCGACAGCACCGGCCCGCCGTCGCGCCAGCGGACGATCGAGTGGTGCAGGAAGTGCTCGTCGTCGCGGCTCGGGTAGTCGTACGGCCGCGAGTGCGCGCCGCGGCTCTCCTTGCGCGCGATCCCGGCGGTGACCATGCAGAGCGCGGTGTCGAGCATGTTGCCGAGCTCGATCGCCTGCGTCAGGTCGCTGTTGAAGATCTCGCCCTTGTCCTCGACGTAGACGTTCCGGTAGCGCTCGCGCAGCTGCTCGAGGATCTCGATCTCCCGCGCCATCTGCTCCTCGCGGCGGAAGACGGCGAAGTTCTCGAGCATCGACTCGCCGAGCTCCTCGCGGATCTTCCACGGGCGCTCGCCGGAGCTGCGGTCGAGCAGCTCCTTCAGCTTGCGCTCCGCGTCGCGCTCGGCCGCCTCCGGGATGTCGACCGTCGTGTGGGAGAGCGCCCACTCGGCGGCGGCGGTGCCGGCGCGCCGGCCGAACGTGATCGTCTCCATCAGCGAGTTGCCGCCGAGCCGGTTGGCGCCGTGCACGGAGACGCACGCGCACTCGCCGGCTGCGTAGAGGCCGGTCAGCTCGGTGGCGCCGTCGTTGTCGGTCTCGACGCCGCCCATGTGGTAGTGCGCGCCGGGGCGCACGGGCACCGGGTCGAAGATCGGGTCGACGCCGGCGAACGTCATCGCCAGCTCGCGCGAGCCGGGCAGCCGCTCGATGATCCGGTCGGCGCCGAGGTGGCGCATGTCGAGCATGACGGAGCCGTTGATCCCGCGGCCCGCGTCGATCTCGGTCTGCTCGGAGCGGGAGACGACGTCGCGCGACGCGAGCTCGAGCGCGTTCGGCGCGTAGCGCTTCATGAACCGCTCGCCGTCCTTGTTGATCAGGTACGCGCCCTCGCCGCGGCAGCCCTCGGTGAGGAGGATCCCGGACGGGTACAGCGTCGTCGGATGGAACTGCATGAACTCCATGTCCTTCAGCGGCACGCCCACGTGCAGCGCCATCGCCATCCCGTCGCCGGTGCACGCGTACGCGTTCGTCGTCACGCGGTACTGGCGGCCGGCGCCGCCGGTGGCGAGCACGACGGTCTTGCCGCCGACGGTCTTCAGGCCGCCGTTCATCAGGTCCCAGCAGATGACGCCCTGGCAGCGGCCGTCGTTGATGACGAGCTGCCACGCGAAGAACTCCTCGTAGACCTTGATGTCGCGCTTGCAGACCTGCTCGTACAGCACCTGGATCAGCACGTGGCCGGTGATGTCGGCCGCGAAGACGGTGCGCGGCGAGCCGGCGGCGCCGAACGGGCGCTGCGCGAGCTTGCCGTCCTCGCGCCGCGAGAAGACGGCGCCCCAGTTCTCGAGCTGGATGATGTCGCCGGGCGCCTCGGCCGTGAACAGCTCGATCGAGTCCTGGTCGCCGAGGTAGTCGGAGCCCTTGACGGTGTCGTACGCGTGCGTCTCGGGGCTGTCCTCGGCGGCGTTCCCGAGCGCCGCGTTGATGCCGCCTTCCGCGGCGCCGGAGTGCGACCGCGTCGGGTGGAGCTTCGAGACCATCGCGACGTCCGCGCCGGCATCGTGGGCGGCGATCGCGGCGCGCATACCCGCGCAGCCGGCGCCGACCACCAGGACGTCGTGCTCTCCGATCACATCATCTGACGGTATCAGGCGCGCGGACCGGCGTCCGCGAGACCCGACACCGCGGTCGCGAACCGCTCGAAGTTCTCCCGGAACATCCGGGCGAGCTCTGCTGCCTTCTCGTCGTACGCGGCGGTGTTCCGCCAGGTGGAACGCGGGTCGAGCAGCGCGGCGTCGACGCCGGGGACCGAGACCGGCACGGCGAAGCCGAAGGTCGGATCCGCCCGGTACTCGGCCCGGTCGAGCTCGCCGGAGAGCGCGGCGTGGAGCAGCGCGCGGGTCGCCGCGATCGGCATCCGGCTGCCCTCGCCGAACGGGCCGCCCGTCCAGCCGGTGTTGACGAGCCAGACGGTCGAGCCGTGCTCGTCGAGCTTGCGGCCGAGCATCTCCGCGTACACGGCCGGCGGCTGCGGCAGGAACGGGGCGCCGAAGCAGGTCGAGAAGGTCGGCTGGGGCTCGCTCACGCCGATCTCGGTGCCGGCGAGCTTCGACGTGAACCCGGAGAGGAAGTAGTAGAGCGCCTGGTCGCGGCTCAGCCGCGCGATCGGCGGCAGGATGCCGAACGCGTCCGCGGTGAGCATGATCACCGCCGACGGATGGCCGGCGCGCCTGTCCGGATGCGCGTTCGCGATCTGCTCGAGCGTGTACGCCGCGCGCGTGTTCTCCGTCTTCGAGTCGTCGTCGAGGTCGAGGATCCCCATCTCGTCGATGACGACGTTCTCGAGGATCGTGCCGAACGTCTGCGTCGTCCGGTAGATCTCCGGCTCGGCCTCGGCCGAGAGTCGGATCACCTTCGCGTAGCAGCCGCCCTCGACGTTGAAGACGCCGGCGTCGCCCCAGCCGTGCTCATCGTCGCCGATCAGCGAGCGCCCGGGGTCGGCTGAGAGCGTCGTCTTGCCCGTGCCGGAGAGCCCGAAGAAGACGGCGACGCGCCCGTCGTCGCCGACGTTCGCGGAGCAGTGCATCGGGAAGACGCCCTCGAGCGGGAGCCGGTCGTTCATGACGGTGAAGATCGACTTCTTGATTTCGCCCGCGTAGAAGCTCCCGCCGATCAGCACCTCGGTGCGCGACGGGTGCAGCACGATGAACGTGCCGGTACGCGTGTCGTCCTCGGCGGGGCTCGCCTCGAGCGCGGGCGCGTGCAGCACGAGCGCCTGCGGATCGAACTCCGCGCGCTCCGCGCCGGTCGGCTCGATGAACATCGTCTTCGCGAACAGCGCGTGGTACGGGTGCGTGGTGACGACGCGGACGGCGATCCGGTGAACGGGGTCGGCGCCGGCGAACGCGTCGACGACGTAGAGCGTCGCCTCGCGGCCGAGGAAGCTCGTGACCTTGTCTCGCAGCCGCTCGAATCCGTCCTCGGAGAACGTCTGGTTGCCGTCCCACCAGATGCGATCCTCGGAGCCGGGCTCGCGGACGACGAACTTGTCCCTCGGCGAGCGGCCGGTGTGCAGGCCCGTGTCCACGACGAGCGCGCCGCCCTCGGCGATCCGCGCCTCGCCGCGCGCGACGGCGTGCTCGTAGAGGAGGGCGGTGGTCGGGTCGAGGATCACCCGGCCGGTGGCTCGGATCCCATGTGCGGCCAGGTCGACGCCGCCGCCGACGCCCATCGTCGTCATCGGATCCAGGACACCTCCGCGCGCACCATCTCTATCGTAAGCCGAATGCCTGCTTCGCCGCCTTCCGAACCGCTCTCGGACGGGGTCGTGACCCTCCGCTCGTGGACGCAGGCGGACGCGCCCGCGCTCGCCGCCTGCATCGACGGCGACGACGAGATCACGCGCTGGCTCGACCAGATCCCGCAGCCGTACACGGTCGAGCACGCGCTCGCCTACATCGGCGGGACGACCGGGAACGACCGCGAGACCCGGTTCGCGATCACGGACGCCGCGGACGGGCGCCTGCTCGGGTCCGTCGGCGCGACGTGGAACGAGGCCCGGGACGTCGCCGAGGTCGGCTACTGGCTCCGCGCGGACGCGCGCGGGCGCGGCGTCACCACCGCAGCGGTCCGGCTCGTCACGGCCTGGGCGCTCGGCGCCGGGGCCGCACGCGTCCAGCTTCGCGCCGCCGTCGACAACGACGCCTCGCGACGCGTCGCCGAGAAGGCGGGGTTCCGGCTCGAGGGCGTGCACCGCTCTGCGTACTGGAACGCGCGGCTGGGACGGCGCGTCGACTGGGCGATGTACTCGCTGCTGCCCGGCGAGCTCGCGTGATCCCCGTCGTCGACGGCCACAACGACGCATTGCTGCGCGTGTGGCGGAACGGCCGTTCGCTGCGCGAGCGCGACGAGGAGGGCTGCCTCGACCTCCCGCGCATGCGCGAGGGCGGAATCGTCGCCGGCTTCTTCGCGATCTTCGTCCCGGCACAGGACACGGAACCGGCCGATCCCCGTTCGCTCGTCGTGCCGACGGCGGACGGGTACGAGGTGCCGGTCGAGCAGCCGCTGCCGTTCGAGCGGGCCGTGCGCGTCGCCGACGAGCTGGCGGCGATCGCGGCGCGGGATCTCGACCTCGTGCGCGCCGTAGCCGAGCTCGAGCGCTGCGTCGGCGGCGGCCCGGGGCCGGGCGCGATCCTCCACCTCGAGGGGGCGGAGCCGATCGAGCCCGGGCTCGGGAACCTCGAGGCGTGGCTCGAGCGCGGGCTCCGCTCCGTGGGCATCGTCTGGAGCCGTCCGAACGCGTTCGGCCACGGCGTCCCGTTCCGCTTCCCGGGGACACCTGACACCGGGCCGGGGCTGACGCCGGCCGGGCGCGAGCTCGTCCGCGCCTGCAACGAGCTCGGCGTGATGCTCGACGTCGCGCACCTGAACCTCGCGGGCTTCCGCGACGTCGCGCGGCTCTCCGACCGGCCGCTCGTCTCGACGCACGGCGGCGTCCACGCCCGCTGCCCGATCCCACGGAGCCTCGTCGACGAGGAGCTCGACGCGATCCGCGACTCCGGCGGCGTCGCGGGGATCGTGTTCGACAGCGTGATGACTCGCGCCGACGGCGATCTCGTCGACGACACACCGCTCGACACGATCCTCGATCACGTCGACTACGTCGCCGAGCGGATCGGGGTCGAGCACGTTGCGATCGGCTCCGACTTCGACGGCGCGCATCCTCCGCATGCACTCGCGGACGCGACGAGGACACAGGTGCTGCTCGAAGGGCTCCGCGCGCGGGGCTGGAGCGAGGACGAGCTACGGGCCTTCGGTCATGGGAACTGGCTTCGCGTGCTCGGCGACACCTGGCTCTGACGGCCGGGAGGGGAACTCCTGCCGGATGACGAGGGCGACGCAGGCGAGCACGAGCACCGCGCCGACGACGATCGGCCACGTCAGCGACTCGCCGAGCACGATCGCCCCGAGCGCGATCGCGACGACGGGATTCACGTACGCGTAGGTCGCGACGGTGCCGAGCGGCGCGTTGTCGAGCAGCCAGACGTACGCGGTGTAGCCGAGGAGCGAGCCGAAGGTGACGAGGTAGACCCAGCCGAAGATCGACCGCGCCGAGAAGTCGGCGGGGTGCGGGCTCGTCGTCGCGAGGCCGATCGGAAGGAGGATCGCGCCGCCGGCGAGCATCTCGAGCGACGTCGCGGCGAACACGTCCTCCGGGAGCGGCAGCCGGCCGGAGAGGAACGAGCCCGTCGCCCACATCACGGACGAGCAGACGCAGAGCAGCAGCGCCCAGAGCGGCGCGCCGCCGCCCGGCCGGACGAGGATCGCGAGCCCGCAGAAGCCGACGACGACGGCGAGCAGCGCGAGGCGGGGCGGCCGGTCGCCGGTCAGCGTCCGCAGCAGGACGATCCAGAGCGGCACCGCGCCGATGATCAGCGCCGCCAGGCCCGTCGGCACGTGGCGCTCGGCGACGAACAGGATCGCGTTCGCGCCCGGGAGGAGCGCGCCGACGAGGACGCACGAGCCGACCGCGGCCCGGCTGACGCGGAAGACGCCGCCGCCGCGCCGCCAGACGGTGAAGAGCGACATCAGCAGCCCGGCCGCGAGGAACCGCGTGCCGACGGCGAACATCGGCGGGATCGTCTCCCCGGCGAGCTTGATCCCGAGATACGTCGATCCCCAGATGAGATAGACGGTGCCGAGCGCGATCCAGACCTTCGTGCGATGGCTCACCGTTCAACACTGCCCGATCGGGTGGAGGCTGCGGGAGCGGAACGTCGAATCGGTCGGAGATGGACGCCGATGCCGCCGCAGCGGCCTTCCTCGCGTCGCCGGCCCTGTCGGAGGGGACTCGGCGTGCGTACCGCGTCGACGTCGAGGAGTTCTGCCGTTGGCTGGCGGCCCGCGGGACCGCGCTCGACGATGTCGACGTCCGCGTCCTTGTCGAGTACGCTGCGCACCTCGGGGCGTCGCGGCCGGGCCGCCGGCCGAGCCGGCTCGCGCCGACGACGATCTCGCGGAAGCTCGCGGCGGTGCGCGCGTTCCTCCGTCACGCGCTCGGGCCGGCGCGCGTGCCCGACGCGCGGGTGGCGCCGCGGCGCGGGCGGCGGCTGCCCGACGCTCCGCGCGAGGCGGAGGTCGAGCGGGAGCTCGCCGCGCTCGAGGGGGACGAGCCGATCGCGCTGCGGAACCGCGCGCTCGTGGAGCTCGTCTACTCGGCCGGGCTGCGGAGCGCCGAGGCGGTCGGCCTCGATCTCGGCGACGTCGACTTCGAGCAGGAGCTCGTCCACGTCCGCCGCGGCAAGGGCGGCAAGGAGCGTGTGGTGCCGCTCGGCGAGGAGGCGGCGTACTGGCTCGCGCGCTATCTCCGCGAGGCGCGCCCCGCGCTCGCGCGCGGCACTGACGACGCCGTGTTCCTCTCGGTGCGCGGGCGCCGGCTCGACACGAGCACGCTGCGCCGGCTCTCGCCGCATCCGCACCGCCTCCGCCACGCGTTCGCGACGCACCTGCTCGAGGGAGGCGCCGACCTCCGCACGATCCAGGAGCTGCTCGGCCACAGCTCCCTCTCGACGACGCAGGTCTATTCGCACGTGGACGCGCGCCGCCTGCGCCGCGTCTACGACCGCGCGCATCCGAGGTCGTAGTTGTCGCTGCGTCGCCCGCTTCGCGCGGGGCAGGCGCGCGCTCCGCGCACGCGTGCCCTCGCGCTTCGCTTTCCGCTCGCAGGTTCGGGCGGGAGCGAACTCGTGCCGGACCGCTGCGGGCCGCGCCCGCACCGGTCGGGCGCGGCAGGCGTCGAGGACTCGAGGCCGAATGAAGTGAGCCGATGGACCTCGCGGTCGAGTCCTTTCTCGCGCTCGCGTCGGCGCGGCTGGCGCCGCGGACCGTCGACGCCTACCGCCGCGACCTCGCGCACCTCGAGGCGTTCCTCGGCGGATCGCCGGCAGACGCGACCCCGGACCGGCTGGCGGAGTACGTCGCCTCGATGCGGGCCGAGGGCCGCGCGCCGACGACGATCTCGCGCCGCGTCGCGGCCACCCGCTCCTTCTACCGCCACCAGGTGCTGCTCGGCGCGCGCACGGACAACCCGGCGGCCGAGCTGGAGCTGCCGAAGCGCCGCCGCGCGCTGCCGCGGACGCTCTCGCCGGGCGAGGCGGAGCGGCTGATCGAGGCCGCAGCGGGGACGACGCCGCGCGCTCTGCGCGACCGCGCCCTCGTCGAGCTGCTCTACGGCGCGGGCCTCCGCGTCAGCGAGGCCGTCGGGCTCGAGCGCTCCGCCGTCGACCTCGAGCGGCGGCTCGTCCGCGCCGTCGGCAAGGGCTCGAAGGAGCGCGTCGTCCCGATCGGCCGCGAGGCGACCGAGGCGCTGCGCCGCTACCTCGCGCGCGGCCGCCCCTACCTCGACCGCCGCCACCGGCCGGAGCTGTTCCTCAACGCGAAGGGCGGCCCGCTCACCCGCGCCGGCGCGTTCCTCATCCTCCGCCGGCTCGCCGGCGCGGCCGGGCTCGAGCCGGAGCGCGTGCACCCGCACCTGCTGCGGCACTCGTTCGCGACCCACCTGCTCGAGGGCGGCGCCGACCTCCGCTCGGTGCAGGAGATGCTCGGCCATGCCGACCTCGCGACGACGGAGCTGTACACGCACGTCTCCGACCGACGCCGCCGCGAGCTCTACTTCCAGGCGCACCCGCACGCCCGCAAGAAGACGAAGGCGTAGCTACTTTCGCGGCTGCTTGCGCTTCAGCTGCTGCGCGACGCCGGCCGCCGCGCGCCGCAGCTCCGGGTCGGCCTCGTCGTCGCCGGCGATCCCCTCGAGCAGGACGATCGTGTTGCGCTCGGGCGACCCGTTCTTGAGACAGAGCACCGCGAGCCGCCGCACCGCCGCGTTCCCGTCCGCGTTGACGAGGGTGTGGAGCAGCGGCCGCACCGCGTTGACGGTGCTCGGATGGTCGCGCGAGAGCAGCTCGAGCGAGAGCAGCGCCGAGCCGCGGCACGCGGGACTCTCGTCGTCGAGCCCGCGCCGGAGCAGCTCCTCCTTCGCGCGCCAGCGGAACTGGCCGATCGCGCGGTACGCGACCGCCCGCTCCCGGAAGTCCGAGCTGCGCGCCGCCGCCTCGAGCTCGTCGCCCCACTGCTTGCGCAGGTCGGCGAGCTCGCGCTCCGAGCCCGCCTGCGCGAGCGCGTCCGCGTTCGCCGCAGCCTCCGCCAGCGTCACGCGCGCACCATGCCGAGCTCGGCCGCAGCGAGGATCGCGCGCAGCGAGCGTTCGACGTCCTCGTCCGTCGTCCGCCAGTTCGAGACGGAGACGCGCATCGCGTGCTCGCCGTCCCACTCGGTGCCGCCGAGCTCGCCGTCGCCGAACCGGACGAGCACCTGGTTGAGCACGACGTCGTTCAGCACCGTCGCGCCGGCCGCACCGAGCTCTTCACCGAACCGGCGCGCGTGCGCACAGCAGCGCCCGACGAGCTCCGCGACGCCGCGACGCCCGAGCGAGCGCAGCGCGGCGCAGACGGCGAAGCCGCGCGCGCGCCGGGAGACCTCCGGCATCCAGTCGACCTGATCCCGCTCGCGCTTGTCATCCGCGTGGACGAGATACGACGCCGTCACGCTCATGGCCGCACGATGTGCGTCCGGGTGCGCGCAGAACGCGACGCCGGAGTCGTACGGAACGTTGAGCCACTTGTGACGCTCGGCCACCCGCCCAGGCACGATCCCATCACAAGCTCTTGCTCGGGCCGCGAATCGGCGCAACGATGCGTAACGCATGTCGACCTGGGTTGTTGCCTTGGTGGTGGTGTGGCTGATCTGCTGGCTGCTTTGCTGGCGGATGGGGCGGGAGAACGGCCGCAACGGTCTCGTGTTCGGCGTCTTCGGCCCGGTAGGCCTGCTGCTGCTTGCGCTGCTGCCCTCGCGAAAGCCTCCCAGCGCTGCTGTTCGGCGGCTTGAGGCAAAGGGGTACATCGGTCTCGCCGCGCGCCGACGGAACCTGAACGTCGAAGATCCGGGCCTTGGGACTTTGCAGGGCGGGTGGGCCGACCAGATTCGAGAGGACGTCACCGGGGGCGACGGGGCGTCCGAGACCGAGTAGCTGGGGGACACAAACGCAAGCCTGTTGTGGCAGTCGGTCACCACCCAGGAATCGGCGCGCTCCGACCCGCGGACGAGATGCCGGAGCTCGGGCGACGCGGCCGCCCAGAGCCCGAACGCGCCGTCGACGTGCAGCCACGC
>DATKNT010000058.1:0-7647 GCA_035541175.1 Gaiellaceae bacterium | reverse complement strand
GCTTCGTCTCGTTCCCGCTCGGCGCCGGGGACGAGCGGGAAGCGCGGCGGCAGGCGAGGACGATGACGCCGAACCTGTGGGCCGAAGGGCTGGCCGACCCGGCGCTCGCGGCGGTGCGGGCTGCGCGCGCTGCCGGCGTCGCCGGCGCCGGGGAGGCGCTCGCCGACCTCGAGCGGAACGGCGGACGCAGCGCCGTCGCGCGTGCGATCGTGCTCCGGCTCGCGGCGGAGCTGGCCAAGGAGGCGCGCGTCCGGCTACGCCTCCTCGAGGCGTCCCGGTCTCGTCTGGACCTCGCCCCGCCCGACTGGAACTGACTCGCGGGCCGCCCTCGGAACGTGCCGAACGGCGCGTTCCGATGCTGTCGGGAGTTGCGAGTAGAGTCGGAGGCCGTGCCCGAAACGCCGCCCTTCGTCCACCTGCACGTCCACTCCGAGTACTCGATCCTCGACGGCGCGTGCCGGATCCCGGAGCTCGCGGCCCGGGCGGCGGAGCTCGGGATGCCGGCGGTCGCGCTCACCGACCACGGCTCGCTCGCCGGCACGATCGGGCTGTTCAAGGCCGCGCGCAAGGAGGGCGTGAAGCCCGTCGTCGGCTGCGAGGTCTACGTCACCGACGACCGGAACGAGCAGAAGAAGGGCCAGGCGCACCTGACGCTGCTCGCCGAGACGAACGAGGGCTACGGGAACCTGATCAAGCTCAGCTCGCTCGGGTATCTCGAGGGCTACTACTACAAGCCGCGCGTCGACTGGGAGCTGCTCGAGCGGCACGCCGGCGGGCTGATCGCGCTCTCCGGCTGCCTCTCCGGCCGCGTCTGCAGGGCGCTCGAGGAGGGCCGCGCCGCCGACGCCGAGGCCGAGCTCGACCGGCTCGAGACGATCTTCGGCCGCGACGACGTCTACGTCGAGATGCAGAACGCGCACCTCGACGTCCAGCAGCGGATCAACCCGGTGCTGGCGCAGCTCGCCGAGCGCCGCGGGCTCCCGCTCGTCGCCACCGGCGACGTCCACTACCTCCGCCACGAGGACGCGCGCGCCCACGAGGCGCTGCTCTGCATCCAGTCCGGCGACAGCCTCAAGAACCCGAGCCACTGGCGGTTCGAGACCGACCACTTCTACTTCAAGACGCCCGCCGAGATGGCCGCCGACTTCACCGGCCACGAGGACGCGCTGCGCCGCACCGTCGAGATCGCCGACCGCTGCAACGTCGAGATCGCGCTCGACCGCATCCTGCTCCCGCACTTCCCGACGCCGGACGGCCGCGACACGTTCGACTACCTCGTGGAGCTGTGCGAGAAGGGGCTTGCGCGGCGCTACGACACCGTCGCGCCGGAGCTGCGCGAGCGGCTGAAGTTCGAGCTGAAGGCGATCAAGGAGATGGGCTTCGCCGACTACTTCCTGATCGTCGCGGACTTCGTCGGGTTCGCGAAGCGCAACGGGATCAGCGTCGGTCCCGGCCGCGGCTCCGCCGCCGGCAGCCTCGTCGCGTACTGCCTCGAGATCACCGACATCGACCCGATCCGCTACGACCTCCTGTTCGAGCGGTTCCTCAACCCGGGACGGAAGTCGATGCCGGACATGGACATCGACTTCGCCGTGGACGGCCGCGAGCGCGTGATCAACTACGTGCGTGAGAAGTACGGCCGCGACCGCGTCGCGCAGATCATCACCTTCGGGACGATGGCCGCGCGCGCGGCGGTGCGCGACGCGGGCCGCGTGCTCGAGGTCCCGTACGGGACCGTCGACAAGATCGCGAAGCTCATCCCCGAAGGGCCGGGCCAGACGCTCGAGGACTGCCTCAAGCCGGGCGCGGAGCTGCGGCAGGCGTACGACTCCGACCCGGTCGCGCGCGAGATCGTCGACCTCGCGAAGCCGCTCGAAGGGCTGACGCGCCAGGACGGGATCCACGCCGCCGCCGTCGTCATCGGCGCCGAGCCGCTGATGGACGTCCTGCCGCTGCAGCAGAAGGGCGCGGACCAGGAGGTGGTGACGCAGTTCTCCGGCACCGACGTCGAGGCGCTCGGGCTGCTGAAGATGGACTTCCTCGGGCTGCGCAACCTCGACGTGATCGACAAGGCGTGCGAGCTCGCCGGCGGCCTCGACATCGGCGCGATCCCGCTCGACGACCGCAAGACGTACGAGATGCTCGCGCGCGGCGAGGCGACCGGCGTCTTCCAGTTCGAGTCGTCCGGGATGCGCGAGGCGCTCCGGCAGGTGAAGCCGACCACCTTCGAGGACATCATCGCGCTCGTCGCGCTCTACCGGCCGGGCCCGATGGCGTACATCCCCGTCTACGCGCGCCGCAAGAACGGCCAGGAGGCGGTGACCTACCCGGACGAGCGGCTGAAGCAGATCACGTCCTCCACGTACGGGATCTGCATCTACCAGGAGCAGTACATGGAGATCGCGAAGCAGATCGCCGGCTTCTCGCCCGCCGAGGCCGACGACCTGCGCAAGGCGATCGGCAAGAAGATCCACTCGCTGATGGCGTCGCTCAAGGGCAAGTTCCTCGAGGGCTGCGCCGCGAGCGGGACGGCCGCGGGAGTCGCGCAGCAGCTCTGGGCGGACATGGAGCAGGCGCAGGACTACTCGTTCAACAAGTCGCACGCCGCCTGCTACGCGCTCATCTCGTACCGCACCGCGTGGCTGCGCGCGAACCACCCGAAGGAGTACATGGCGGCGCTCATCTCCTCGGTGATGAACACGAAGGACAAGGTGCCGTTCTACGTCAACGCGTGCGACGAGCTCGGGATCGAGGTGCTGCCGCCGGATGTGAACGCGTCGCAGATCGACTTCGCCGTCGTCGAGGGGAAGATCCGCTTCGGGCTGAACGCGGTGAAGAACGTCGGCGAGTCCGCGTGCCGTGCGATCGTGCTGGCGCGGGCGGAGGGCGGCCCCTTCTCCTCGATCTGGGACTTCACGGAACGCGTCGACCCGCAGGTCGTGAACCGCCGCGCGCTCGAGTCACTGATCAAGGCGGGCGCCCTGCCCGGGTCGCGGAAGGCGATGCTCGGGGTGCTCGACCAGGCGCTCGGGTCCGGGAACGCGGCGCACGACGCGCGGCGCTTCGGGCAGGGGTCGATCTTCGACCTCGGCGACGAGCCCAAGCAGATCCAGTATCCGCCGCTCTCGGCGGAGGAGTTCGAGAAGAGCGAGCTCCTGCACATGGAGAAGGAGAGCCTCGGCCTCTACGTCTCCGAGCATCCGCTCACGGGGATTCGCGACCTGCTGCGGCGCAAGACGGACTGCGCGCTGTCGGAGCTCGAGCGGCGCCGCGACGGCGAGGTCGTCGTCGTCGGCGGGATCGTCGCCGCCGTGAAGCAGCTGACGACGAAGAAGGGCGAGCCGATGGTGTTCGTCGGGCTCGAGGACGTCACCGGCGCCGTCGAGGTGGTCGCGTTCAATTCCGTGTACGCGCTCGCGCGCGAGCTGATCGTCCAGGACCGCGTGCTCGTCGTGAAGGGCCGCGTCGACCACAAGCAGCAGGGGGAGACGAAGCTGATCGCGCTCGAGATCACCCCGTTCGAGGCGGTGCCCGAGCGGCGCGAGGTGCGGCTGAAGGTCGACGCGCGCGTCGCGCCCGCGGGCCTGATCCGCGAGCTCGCCGACGTCGTCGGCCGCTACCCCGGCGAGGCGCCGGTGTACGTCGAGGCCGTGACGTC
Source organism: Gaiellaceae bacterium (assembly GCA_035541175.1). Classification (GTDB taxonomy): domain Bacteria; phylum Actinomycetota; class Thermoleophilia; order Gaiellales; family Gaiellaceae; genus Palsa-739. Next base: position 3,989 of record DATKNT010000058.1, on the reverse strand, counting down.
GTTCGGGCCGAAGCTGCTCGAGCTCGGTCCGAAGGTGCAGCCGGTGCCGGACTTCTTCGCCGAGGCGAAGGCGCTGCTCGGGGAGGCCGCCGTTCTGTAGCCCTAGTCGGAGACCTGCTCGATCGCGTACACGTGCCCGTCCGGGCCCCGGACGAAGAACCAGCCGAACTCGCCGTAGTCCGGGTTGTCGTACTCCTGCGCCGCCCACACGAGGTCACCGACGAGTTCAAGCCCGGCGGCCTTCATCTCCGTGTGCGCCTGTTCCAGGTCGTCGACGACGAACGCGATCATGAAGTCGACGCCGTCCGGGATCATCCGCCGGTCATCGTGGTCGGGCGCGAACACCTCGACGAGGTCGCGCCGATGCGTCGGCAGCCGTGTGAAGGTCACGGTCTCGCGCTCCCCCGCCGGCTCCAGTCCGAGGACGTCGCGGAAGAATGCGGTCGTCCGCTCGACCTCCGGCGTGCGCACGCCGAGGTAGCCGATCCTGAGCACCTTCACGAGCCAACCCTTAGCACCTTCCCTGGGTCACGTCGAGGGCCGCTGGTCTGGCACGTACCGAGCGAACGCGAACGTGAAGACTGGAGGTCGTCGTCACGTACCACTGTCCGTAGCGCGGCTGCCGCTACCGTGGGCTGTCGCATGGCCCGCCGCGAAGACGTCCGCAACCTCGCAATCGTCGCCCACGTCGACCACGGGAAGACGACGCTCGTCGACGCGCTGCTCTGGCAGGCCGGGTCGTTCCGCGAGAACCAGGACGTGAACGAGCGCGTCATGGACTCGATGGACCTCGAGCGCGAGAAGGGCATCACCATCCTGGCCAAGAACACGGCGGTGCGGCTCGGCGGCACGAAGCTGAACATCGTCGACACGCCGGGCCACGCCGACTTCGGCGGCGAGGTCGAGCGCGGGCTGACGATGGTCGACGGCGTGCTCCTGCTCGTCGACGCAAGTGAGGGCCCGCTGCCGCAGACGCGGTTCGTCCTGCGCAAGGCGCTGCAGGCGAAGCTGCCCGTCGTCCTCGTCGTCAACAAGATCGACCGCGACGACGCGCGCCCGCAGGAGGTCGTCGACGAGGTGTACGAGCTGTTCCTCGACCTCGACGCTGACGAGTCGCAGATCGAGTTCCCGATCGTCTACTGCAACGCGCGTGCCGGCCGCGCCGGTCTCGCGCCCGACGAGCTCGCGCCCGACCTCGGGCCGCTCATGGAGACGCTGCTGGCAACGGTGCCGCCGCCCGAGTACGACCCCGAGCATCCGCTGCAGGCGCTCGTCACCAACCTCGACGCCGATCCGTATGTCGGCCGGCTGGCGCTCTGCCGCATCCGGCACGGGAGCATCCGCAAGGGCGCGCCGATCGCGTGGTGCCGTGCCGACGGGACGATCTCCAACGCGAAGGTGGTCGAGCTCTACGTCACCGACGCGCTCGACCGCGTCCCTGCCGACGAGGCGGGGCCGGGGGAGATCGTTGCGGTCGCCGGCCTGCCGGACGTGACCATCGGCGAGACGATCGCCGACCCGGACGACCCGCGCCCGCTCCCCGTCACCGCCGTCGACGAGCCGTCGCTGTCGATCACGATCGGCATCAACACGTCGCCGCTCGCCGGCACCGAAGGCGACCGGCTGACGGCGTCGATGGTGAAGGCGCGGCTCGACCAGGAGCTCGTCGGCAACGTGTCGCTGCGCGTCTGCCCGACGGAGCGGCCGGACGCGTGGGAGGTGCAGGGCCGCGGCGAGCTCCAGCTCGCGATCCTCGTCGAGCTGATGCGCCGCGAAGGCTTCGAGCTCACCGTCGGCAAGCCCGAGGTGCTGACGCGCCAGATCGACGGCAAGCGGCACGAGCCGGTCGAGCGGCTCGCCATCGACGTACCCGAGGAGTACATCGGCGTCGTCACGCAGCTGCTCGCGCTGCGGAAGGGGCGGCTCCAGCAGATGGTCAACCACGGCACCGGCTGGGCGCGCATGGAGTACCTCGTCCCGGCGCGCGGCCTGATCGGGTTCCGCACCGAGTTCCTCACCGAGACGCGCGGCACCGGCATCCTCCACCACGTCTTCGAGGCGTGGGAGCCGTGGCACGGCGAGCTGCGCACGCGGCCGACCGGCAGCCTCGTCGCCGACCGGCGCGGGCCGACGACCGCGTTCGCGATCCTGAACCTGCAGGAGCGCGGCTCGCTGTTCGTCGCGCCCGGGGTCGAGGTCTACGAGGGGATGATCGTCGGCGAGAACTCGCGCGCCGACGACCTCGACGTCAACGCGACGAAGGAGAAGAAGCTGACGAACATGCGCGCGGCCAGCTCGGACGAGACCGTCCGCCTGATCCCGCCGCGACCGCTCTCGCTCGAGCAGGCGCTCGAGCTGATCCGCGAGGACGAGTGCGTCGAGGTGACGCCGAAGAGCATCCGCCTCCGCAAGGCCGAGCTGTCCGCGCAGAAGCGGCAATCGGCGACCTCGCGCCGGAAGCGCGAGGCCGCCGTCTCGTAGGGAGCCCGCGGAGCGGTCGCTGTGGGCTAGGCGCCGAGTGCGGCCGCGAGCGCCGCGTGGGCGTCGCGCACGATCGGGTCGCCGTGCGTCGGCAGCACGAGCTCGACCGGGAGCTCGAGGAGCGGGCGCAGGCCCTCGCGCACCTGCTCCGGCGTCGCCTCGTCGCCGAGCCAGTCGTCCGGCGAGATCGAGAGGCCGTGCTCGGCGATGAGCACGTCGCCGGTGACGAGCGCGCGGTCCCGCGCGAGCCAGAGCGTCGCCTCGTTCGGCCAGAAGCCGGTGCGCGCCTCGACGCCGCCGGGGAGCGGGTCGCCGACCGCGTAGCCCGTCGCCGCCGTCGCGAGCTCCGCGACGACCGCGTACGGCGCGTAGATGCGTGCGCCGAGGCGCTCGACGCACTCCGCCGCGCTCCGCTCGTGGTCGAGCACCGTCAGGAGTACGACCGCCTCCTTGCCGGCCGCGAACTCCTCGACGAGCGGCGGCGGCGCGAGCGGGTCGACGAGGACGAAGACGGCGCCCGCGTCGAGCGCGTACGAGCGGACGACCGGCCCCCAGCCGTGCTCCGGGCTCGTCCACGCCGGATGGCTCGCCGTCCACGTCCAGAGGCCGGGTCGCAGCTCCTCCACACCGCCAGCCTACGCGCGCGGCAGCGCCGGGCCGGAGGATGGGCCGGCCCGGCGCGTCTGCGGGGAGGGAACCTACGGGGTGGTGCCGGCGGCGCTGCCCGCGTCGCTCGAGGGCGGCGGCACCTGCCGCTTCAGCCACTCGTGCACGCGCGACGCGGTGAACGTCGCCTTCTCGGGGTCGAAGCCCGGCGCCTTGAAGAAGCCGTTCGCCCCGAAGACGATGCCGATGCCCGCGCCGACCTGGAGGTCGGAGAGCGAGATCGGCGTCTTGTCCTTGCCCTTGATGTACGTCGTCGAGCCGTTCACCTGGATCGTCACGTCCGTGCCCTTCATCACCGTGTCGTACGGGCCGGTGCGGTCGACGTGGACGCTGATCGAGCTGGAGCCGACGCCGTTGATCGTGCCGCCGACCCAGTGGCAGTTGCACCAGATGCGGATGTGCGTCGCCGTCAGCGAGGAGAGCGTCGCGTCGGCCGCGGTCGCGCGGAGCGAGACGAGGTCGCCCGGGACGATGTCGGACAGCGACGCCGCCGAGTGATCCTTGCCCTCGACGATCTGCGTGTCGCCGTTGAGGGCCACGCTGACGGTCGTCCCGTTCAGCTGCCCGTCCTTCGGGCCCGTCCAGAGGACGTCGACGCCGAGCGAGTCGCTGCCGACCGTCGTCACCGAGCCCGCGAACCAGTGCACGGCGGGCTTCGCGGGCGCCTGTGAGCCGCTGCCGCCGCCGGGAGGCGCCGCAACGGCGCCGAGTGGGAGGATCGCGAAGGCAACCACTGCCGCCGCGATCGCCGTGAGCCTGAACATCTTCGTGACCTCCGTCTGTGCCGGCCGAGCGGCGCTCGACCCGACGGACGGTGGATCCGCCGCGTACGGCCCGCGTCA
>DATKNT010000057.1:0-12383 GCA_035541175.1 Gaiellaceae bacterium | reverse complement strand
TCTGGAACGTGTTCCCGCAGGAGCACGTCACCGTCGTCAGGACGTACTCGGGATGGATGTCTGCCTTCATGAAGCCAGGATAGCAGCGGCCTGTCGGGGGGCCACGTTGCCCCCCGAGACGACCGCGACCACCGTCTGGCCGCGCTCGACCACCACGCGGCCCGAGAGCAGCGCCGCCGCCGAGGCGGCCGCGCCGAGCTCGCAGGCGAGCTTCGTGCGCGTGTAGAGCCAGCGGAACGCGTGGACGAGCTCGTCCTCGGCGACGAGCACCGACTCGACCCCGAGCTCGCCGCAGAGCGCGACGCAGAGGTCGCCGGCGAAGGGCGCCGAGAGCGCGTCGGCGGCGCTCCGCGGATTCACCGGAACCGACCTGCCGGCCTTCAGCCCCTCGTGGAGCGCGGGCGACAGCTCCGGCTCGACGGCGATCACCCGCGCCTGCGGCCGCTTCGCCTTGACGGCGACGGCGATCCCGCCGACGAGGCCGCCGCCGCCGCACGGGACGAGGACGACGTCGGCGTCCGGGGCGTCCTCGAGGATCTCGAGCCCGACCGTGCCCTGGCCGGCGACGACGGCCGGCTCGTCGAACGGGTGGATCAGCGTGCGGCCGGTCTCCTCCCTCACGCGGTCGAGATGCTCGAACGCGTCCGCCGGGCCGGAGGGCGAGTCGTCGACCGTGGCGCCGTAGCCGCGGGTCGCCTCGATCTTCAACGGGCTCGCGTCCCGCCACATGACGACGAGTGCGTCGATCCCCTCCTCGCGCGCGCCCCACGCCACCGCCTGCGCGTGATTGCCGGCGGAGATCGAGATCACGCCGCGGCGCTTCTCCTCGTCCGTCAGCGTCGAGAGCGTGTTGAGGACGCCGCGCACCTTGAACGAGCCGGTGCGCTGGAACAGCTCCGCCTTGAAGCGCGCGTCGGCGCCGAGCGTCTCGGAGAGCGTCCCCGAGCGGAGCAGCGGCGTGCGGTGCACGCGCCCCTCGATCGCGCGCTGCGCGCGCTCGACGTCGTCCAGCGTGACCATCCGGGGAGCCTACGCAGTCGGGGCGGGCTCGCGCGCCGGCACGGCGAGGCGCACGGTGAACGTCGTCAGGCCGTCCCCGCTCGCGACCTCGACGCTCCCGCCCATCGCCTGGGTCAACTCCTTCACGATCGCGAGCCCGAGGCCGGTGCCGACCGGCCGCTCGCGGCCGTAGCGCTCGTGCAGGTAGAACCGCTCGAACGCGTGCTCGTGCTCCTCCGGCTTCAGCCCGGGGCCGGTGTCCTCGACGCGGAGGAGGCCCGGCGCCGTGACGAGCCGGATCTCGCCGCCCCGCGGCGCGAGCCGGAGCGCGTTCTCGACGAGGTTCGAGACGACCTGGAGCACGCGGTCGGCGTCCGCGAGCGCCGGCGCGGGCCCGTCGGCGACGGCGGTGAGCGTGACGCCGAATGCGTCGGCCTGCGGCTGGTAGCGGCGCACCGCGTCGTCGGCGACCTCCGAGAGGTCGATCTCCGCGTTGTGGACGCTGAAGTCGGTGCGGTTCATCCGGGCGAGGTCGAGCAGGTCGCCGACGAGCCGCTCGAGCCGCGCCGCCTCCACCGCGACCGTCGAGGTCGCGTCCTCGACCGTGACCGCGCCCTCGCGCAGCGCCTCGGCGTAGCCGCGGATCGCGGTCAGCGGCGTCTTCAGCTCGTGGCTGACGGAGAGGAGGAAGTTCCGCTCGGCCTCGCGCGCCCGGGCGAGCTGCGCGGCGAGGTCGTTGAACGCCTGCGCGAGGGTCGCCAGCTCGGCGGCGCCCTCGATCGGCACCGGTTCCGGATGCGTGCCGGCGGCGAGGCTGCGCGCGGCCCCGGCGACGCGGACGACGGGGCGCGCGATCCGCCGCGCGAGCCAGAACGCGGCGAGCGCCGCGAGTGCGCCGCCGGCGAGCGCCGCGATCAGCAGGCTCTCGACGAACGGCGTCAGCTGCGACTTCGTCACGCTCTTCGGGCGGAGCAGGACGAACGCCTGGCTGCCGACCGGCTGCGCCGCGAAGAAGTAGTCCGTCCCGTGGATCGTCACCGAGCCCTCCGCGGGCTTGCCCGACTTCAGTTCGGCCTGTGCCCACGCGGGCAGCTGCGAGGCGTCCGTGCTCGCCTGCTCGTGCTGCCGCGCGAAGTACTGCTTCAGCTCGGGCAGGTGGACGAGCGGCGCGAGCGCGATCCGCTGGCTACCCGCGACGAGGTCCGCCTGGTGGGCGACGTCCTTCAGCGTCGCGTCGTCGACCGCGCGCCGCGTGAGCACGAGCCCGAGCCCGAGCGTCAGCGCGACACAGAGGATGACGATCAGCGCGATCGCCTGGAACAGCCGCGACCGAAGGCTTGCCCGCGAACTCACGCCGTCTGGAGCTTGTACCCGGCGCCGCGCACGGTGCGGATCGTGTCCGGGTCGCCGAGCTTCCGCCGCAGCTGGGCGACGTGCACGTCGACGGTGCGCGTGCCGCCGGGATAGGTCATCCCCCAGACGAGATCGAGCAGCCGCTCGCGCGAGAGCACGATTCCCGGGTGCTCGAGGAAGCAGGCAAGCAGGTCGAACTCCTTGCCGGTGAGCTCGATCGCGGAGCCGGCGACGGTCACGTCGCGCGAGTCGCGGCGGAGGACGATGTCGCGCGCGGCGAGCACCTCGTCCTCGGAGCGCTGCTCGGTGCGGCGGAGGATCGCCTTGATCCGCGCGGCGAGCTCGCGCGGCGAGAACGGCTTCGCGACGTAGTCGTCGGCGCCGAGCTCGAGCCCGGCGACGCGGTCGGGCTCCTCGTCCCGCGCGGTCAACATCACGATCGGCACCTTCGAGTGCGCGCGCATCCGCCGGCAGACCTCGAAGCCGTCGATCCCGGGCAGCCCGATGTCGAGCACGACGAGCCGGACGGGATGGCGGCGCAGCTCCGTCATCGCCTCCTCGCCGGTGCGCAGCCACAGCACGCGCCAGCCGTCCTGCTGCTCGAGGTACTGCTTGACGAGACGACCGATCGAGTCGTCGTCCTCGACGAGGAGAAGGACGCCCCCGGTCGCGTTCCCGGTCATGGTCCCTTAGGGGCCGGCCTCGACCTGGACGAGCTCCGCCGGGGCGTTGGCGGACGCGTAGACGACGACGTGCGTGCCCTTGCGGAGGGTCGAGGCGGTCGCGCGGCGGCCGCCGCCAAGCACCTGCGCGCTGGGATCGACCGAGAGCGGAACGGTGGTGCCGTCGGACTCACGTAGCGTCAGAGTGCCCGAAGCGGCGGACACGACGACGCCCCGGTCGATCCGGTAGTCCTGCGTCGCGCCGCCGACGCCGAGCAGGAGCACCTCGGCCCGCACCAGCCGGGGCCCGAAGAACTGCGGGTCGATCCCCTCGCCCTGGACGATCTGGGCGGGCGCGCCGGCGAGCTGGTAGACGACGACCCGCATCCCGCGGCGAAGCCCTCCGGCCGTCCCGACGCGGCCTCCCTGCACCTGCGTCCCTGACACGATCGGCACCGCGACGGTGTCGCCGTTCGACTCCCGGATGGTGAGCGAGGCGCCGGTGACCAGGAGGATGACGCCGCGGTCGATCCGGTAGTCCTGCGCCGTCGTCCCGTCCGTGGAGAGGACGAGCACCTCGGCGCGGATCACGCGCGGGCCGGTGAACTGGTTGATGATCGCGCGCGGGAGGGCGAGCGCGCCCGGCGCCGCCGCGAGCGTCGCGGGCGCGGAGGCGAGAACGACGGCGAGGAGCGCGATCCGACGGTGGGCCATGCTCATATCATCGTGCGCATCGCGGCGGGCAGCGTAAGGGGTACGTAAAACGCCGCAGGCCGCCCCGAGGGGCGGCCGGTCGCGGCGCTGCGGTGGACCCCGTCCGTCACGGTGCGGTCGCGGTGGCGGGCTCGCGGTCGCCGACGTGCACGGCGGGCGTCGCCTCGACCTGCGCGAGCGACGAGCCGCGGTCGGCGCGGACGCGGACGACGATCCGGTCGCCGACCTTCAGCTGCGACGCCTGGATCACCGTCGGCACCTTGCCCTGCCAGAGGAGGAAGATCGTCTGGTCGCCGAATGCGAACGACTGGTCGGCGGACTGGCCGATCAGCAGCCGCATCGCGCGGGCGTCGCCGCCGCTGACGTGCACGGAGACGCTCGACGTCCCGACCGACGTGAGCGTGCCGCGGAACAGGAACAGCGGCTGCGTCGGCGGGTTGAGCTGCGTGCCGTGGTCGCCGACGATGCCGGCCGGCTGCTGCTCGATCGCGGCGAGCGTCGCCCCGGCCGGCGCGTTCACGTTGACGCGGACGTAGTCGCCGGCGGCGAGGTCTCCGGCCTGGACGACCTTCGGCACGCCGTTCGCCCACTCGAGGAACTCGGTGGTCGAGTCGTACGCGAACGTCTGCGTCACCGGCCGGCCGAGCATCGCGCGGAGCGCCTGCCGGTTGCCGCCCTCGACGGTGATCGGGACGCCGCCGTTCGACGGCGTCGCCGTCAGCTGCCCGAGGAAGGCGTAGTGGACGCCGCGGCCCTTGGCGGGGCCGTTGTCGGCGAGAGCGGTTGCGGCGGCGACGAGCGCAACCGCCGCCGCGACGAGGAGGACGAGTCTGGTGCGCATCGGCTGACCCCTTTGCTCGAACATCGGTGCGCTCACTCTCGAGCGGCGCCGTCACGCGGCGGTTCGGAGGGCGTAAAACACCGGTAAACCGAGGGAGGCTCGATGGCGACGATCGGAGTGCTGCACCCGGGCGAGATGGGAGCCGCCGTCGGCGCGGTCCTCGTCGGCGCCGGCCACGACGTGCTGTGGTCGTCGGCGGGACGGAGCGAGGCGACGGCGCGACGTGCGGCCGACGCAGGACTCGTCGACGCCGGCACCGTCACGGAGCTGGCGCGCCGGTGCGACGCGATCCTCTCCGTGTGCCCGCCGCACGCTGCGCTCGACGTCGCGCGCGCGGTCGCCGGCTTCGGCGGCGTCTTCGTCGACGCAAACGCGGTGTCGCCGGCGACGGCGCGCGCGGTCGGCGCGATCGTCGAGGGCGCGCGGTTCGCGGACGGCGGGATCGTCGGGGCGCCGCCGCGCGCCGCCGGCGACACGCGGCTCTACCTCTCCGGCGCCGCCGCGGCGGAGGCTGCCGCGCTGTTCGACGGGACGATCGTCGCGACGCCGGTGCTCTCCGACCGGATCGGCGACGCGTCGGCGATGAAGATGACCTACGCCGCGTACACGAAGGGCGCGGCCGCGCTCGTGCTCGCGGTGCGCGCACTCGCGCGCGTGCGCGGGCTCGAGGAAGTGCTGCTCGCCGACTGGGAGCAGTCGCTGCCGGAGCTCCCGCGCCGGTCGCTGCAGGCCGCCCGCTCCGCCGCGACGAAGGGCTGGCGCTGGGACGCGGAGATGGAGGAGATCGCCGCGACGTTCGCGGCGGCGGGGCTGCCGGACGGCTTCCACCGCGCCGCCGCCGAGCTGTTCCGGCGGGCGCCGCGCATCGACGGCGCGGCGGCCGACCAGGCGACGCTCGACGCGGTGCTGAACGCGCTCCCTACGTGAGCGTGTACTCGGGGCCGGAGCCGCCCTCGGGCGGGGTCAGCCGGCCGCCCTTCGCGGTGATCGCGCCGCACTGCACGCAGTTCGACGGGGCGAGCCGGACTGTGACGGTTCCGTCGCCGTCGTCGTCGCCGACCTCGTAGACCTGTGCCGGGCACATGTGCGCCCACAGCTCGGCGACCTCGCGGGGGACGCGCTGCGCGACGCGGATGTGGTTCGGCTGGTCGTCGCGCGTCTTGTTCCCCGAGGCGAAGACGGACGAGAGCTTGTCGAAGGTGAGCGTCCCGTCCGGGGCCGGATACGCGGCCGCGCGGCTCGAGCGCAGGAGCGGCGCCTCGGCGTCCGGCTCGGCCGCGAGCTTGCCGACCGAGACCTTCCCCTTCGTCGCGGTCATCGCGCTCGCGAGCGCGCCGCCGACGACGAAGCCGCGGCCGAACACCTGGCGCATGTCCCGCACCTCGTAGAGGTCGTGGCCGATGAACCCGTTCCGCACCGCCTCGTCGTATCCCGCGAGCGACTGCCCCGGCGTCCCGCCCGGCCGCAGCGCGGCGAACGCCGCCTCCGCCGCGAGCCGTCCCGACTCGATCGCGTAGTGCACGCCCTTCAGCCGCGGGATGTTGACGAGCCCGACGCCGTCGCCGCACAGCAGCAGCCCGGGCGCGTACAGCCGCGTCGGCAGCGAGTTGAACCCGCCGCTCGGGATCGTCTTCGCGCCCCACGCGACGCGCTCGCCGCCCGCGAGCAGCTTCCGGACCTTCGGATGCGTCTTCAGCTCCTGGAGCAGGTCGTGCGCCGACAGCTCGACGTCGCGGTAGTCGAGCCCGACGACCATCCCGATCGTGAGCATGTCGTCGCCCATGGGATAGAGGAACGAGCCGCCGAACTCGCGGTACTTCGTCGCCCTGCGCAGCGGCCAACCCATCGTGTGGATCACGTCGCGCAGCGGCTGCTCGACCTTCCAGACCTCCTTCACGCCGAGCTCCCACACCTGCGGCTCGGCGCCGGCGAGGCCGAAGCGGTCGATGGCGACGCCGGTGAGATGGCCCTGCGTGCCCTCGGCGAGCACCGTCACCTTCGCGACGAGGTCCGCGCCCGGCTCGAAGTTGCCCATCTCCCCGCCGTCGCGGTCGCGGCCCTTGTCGCCGGTGCGGATGCCGACGACGCGGCCGTGCGAGACGAGCAGCTTCTCCGCCGCCGTCTCCGGGAGGATCGTCGTCCCGCCCTCCTCCGCGTGCTCCGCGAGCCAGCGGCCGAGGCGCGACAGCGAGAAGACGTAGTTGCCGTGATTCCGCATCGTCGGCGGCGGCGGGATGCGGACGGCGCCGCGCCGCGAGAGGACGTACACGGCCTCGCCGTGCACCGCGCCGTACGACGGAAACTCGTCGGCGCGGTAGCGGTCGCCGAACAGCCGCTTCAGCCCGACCGGGTTGACGACCGCGCCGGAGAGCAGGTGCGAGCCCGGCTGCTTGCCCTTCTCGACGAGCGCGACCGGCACCTCGCCGAGCCGTTCCGCCGTCGCGGGGTCGTCCGCGAGCAGCCGGCCGAGGCGGATCGCGCACGCGAGCCCCGCCGGGCCGGCGCCGACGATGAGCACGCCGACCTCGATGCGCTCGTCGACCGGGTCGGTCGGCTCGGCGACGAACTCCCCGGCCGCGAACGGCGGCGGGTAGTCGGAGGCGCGGACGGCCACTACGCGCCCTTGCGCTGCTGCACGAGCTCGGTGAGCTTCGGGACGATCTCGTGGACGTCGCCGACGACGCCGAGGTCGCTGAACTCGAAGATCGGCGCGTTCGGGTCCTTGTTGATCGCGACGATGACATTCGAGCTCTGCATGCCGACCTTGTGCTGGATCGCGCCGGAGATGCCGAGCGCGACGTACAGCTTCGGCGAGACGGTCTTGCCCGTCTGGCCGATCTGCGCCGCGTACGGGTACCAGCCCGCGTCGACGACGGCCCGTGTCGCGCCGACGGCGCCGCCGAGCGCGCGCGCGAGCTCCTCCGCGAGCGCGAAGCTCTCGGGCGCGCCGAGGCCGCGGCCGCCGGCGACGATCACGTCGGCGTCCTCGATCGACGGGCCGCTCGACTCCTCGTGCTCCTGCGAGACGATCCTGGCGAGCTGCGAGTACGGCTCGAGCTCCACCGCGACCGTCTCGACCTGCGGCGCACCGCCGCCGGTGGGAGTCGCGTCGAACGAGCCGGCGCGGAACAGCGCGATCCGCGGCTCCGAGCGCCAGCCGACGTCGACGTAGACGGAGTCGCCGAGCGCGGGCCGCTTGCCGACGAGGTCGCCGTCCTGGTGCACGAGGTCGGCGAGGTCCCAGTTGAGCCCGGCCTCGAGACGCGCCGCGAGCCCCGCGGCGACGTCGGCGGCGAGCACCGAGTTCGCGAACAGGACGGTGTCGTAGCCGCCGTCGCGCACGACCGTCGCGAGCACGTCGACGCGCGGCTGCGGCAGCGGCGGCTCGAGCGAGGCGTCGTCCGCGACGTGCACCGTCGTCGCGCCGTAGCTTCCCGCCTCCGCGGCGAGGCCGGTGACGCCGCCGCCGACGAGCACGGCCGCGACCTCGCCGAGCGAAGCCGCCTTGGCGAGCACGCCGAGCGCGCCCTTCTGGAGCTCGCCGCCGTGATGCTCGAGGAAGACGAGCGTCTTCACAGCAGCCTCTTCTCCGCGAGGAAGTCGACGATCGCCTGGGCCGCGTTGCCGTCGTCCTCGATCTTCTGCGAGCCGCCGCGCTGGGGCGGGTCGGCGAGCGCGAGCACCGTCGTCCGGGAGCCGGTCTCGCCCGCCTCGGAGGCGTCGACGCCGACGTCGCCGAGCGACAGGATCTCCTGCGGCTTCTTCTTCGCGCCCATGATCCCCTTCAGCGACGGATAGCGCGGCTCGTTGATCGCGTCGCTGACGGCGACGACGGCCGGCAGCTGCGCCTCGATCACGTCGTAGCCGAACTCCGTCTGCCGCTTCACGCGCAGCGAGCCCCCCTCGACGGTCAGCGCCGCGGCCTGCGAGACGACGGGCCGGCGCAGCCGCTCGGCGACGGCGGCCCACAGCACGGCGCCGTCCCCGTCGGAGGCCTGCTGCCCGAACAGCACGAGCTCCGCGCCCTCACGCTCGAGCGCCGCCGCGAGCACGCGGCTCGTCGCGACGAGATCCGAGCCGCCGGCCGCGTCGTCGCTGACCAGCACCGCGCGGTCGGCGCCCATCGCGAGCGCCTTGCGCAGCGAGTCGGTCGCCTGCTCCGGCCCCATCGAGACGACGACGACCTCCGTGTCCGACTCGCCCTTCAGCCGGAGCGCCTCCTCGACGGCGTTCGCGTCGAACCGGTTGAGCGCCCCCTCGCCCGAGCGGTCGAGCCGCTTCGAGCCGGGGTCGATCCGGGCGGAGCCCTCCGGAACGTGCTTGACGCAGACCGCGATCTTCATCGGGCGAGACTCTAACGACGCCCGCCGGGTCGCGATTCAGTAGGAAGTCACATCCGGCGCTGCAGCGCGAGGACGTTCGCGACGAAGGTGGTCGTCACCTGGAGCGGGCCTGCCTCGCGGACGGAGCGCTCGCCCTGGTACCAGGCTGCGAGGGCGAGGCTCTCGTTCCCGTGGAACGCCTGGAGCAGGTGGCGGAGGTAGGCGAGCCCGACCTCGACGTTGCCGTCGGCGTCGTGCGCGACCGGGTGGCCGATCAGCACGGTCTCGACGTAGTCCCAGGTCGAGGGCAGGAGCTGCATCACGCCCTGCGCGCCGACCGACGAGACGAGCGTGTTGTTGTAGCCGGACTCCATCCAGGCGAGCGCGTGCGCGAGGCTCGGGTCGATGCCGTAGTGCGCGGCCCAGCGGTCGAGCGAGGCGCGGACCGAGATCGCGCTCGTCGTCTCCGGCACGACCTCGGCGGTGCGCTCGGTCCGCACCACCGCCGGACGGCCGGGGATCCGCAGCCGGGTCCCGATCAGGAGGACGCGCGCAGGATCGACGCGGTTGAGGCGCGCGAGCTTGCCGAGCGAGATGCCGGCGCCGCGGGCGATCGAGGTCAGCGAGTCTCCGGGCTTGACGACGTAGGGGTGCGTCGCGGTCGTGACGACGCGTGCCCTCGCCCGTGCGCGCAGGGGCGTCCCGCGGAGCGCGGCGAACGTGCGCGGTCCGCCGACGCCGTCGACCGCGAGACGCGACGAGCGCTGGAAGGCGCGGAGCCCGCGCAGCGTTGGCGCATCGAGGTAGCCGTTCACGGGCACCTTCAGCCCGTGCCGGTCGAGCAGGAACTGGAGCACGGCGACGTCCCAGCCGAACGAGCCGCGGCCGAGCTGGCGCGTCCCGAACAGGTGGCGGCCGAGCGGGCCGAGCGCGAGCCGCGTGCGCGCGTCCACCTTCCCGGTGACGGGCAGCCCCTGCGTGCGCTGGAACGCGCTGACCGCCGCGCGCGTCCGCGGCCCGACGATCGCGTCGATCGGCCCCAGGTAGAGGCCCTGCGCGCGCAGCGCGACCTGCAGCCCCGCTTGCTGGGGATCGAGAGCGCCCGCGGGAGCGGCCGCCGCAAGCGCTGCCGCGAGCGCGCACGCAAAGGCGATCCGGACGCGCATCGGACCGTTCGAATACGCGGCCCGCGACGCGATTCCTTCCGTATCTAATGTGCTAGCGGCCGGTGAAGCGAGGCTCGCGCTTCTCGGCGAAGGCGGCGAGCCCCTCCTTCGCGTCCTCGCTCGAGAACAGCTCGCCGAAGCCGTCGACCTCCGCCTCGAGTCCCGCGGGCGCGAGGTTGACGAGCCGTTTCGCGAGCGCGAGCGCGACCGGACTCTTCGCCGCGAGCGCCTGCGCGACCTCGAGCGCGTGGTCGAGCACCGGGTCGGCGACGGCGTTGACGAGGCCGATGCGGAGCGCCTCCTCCGCGTCGACGGTACGGCCGGTGTAGATCAGCTCCTTCGCGACGCCGATCCCGCAGACGCGCGCGAGGCGCTGCGTGCCGCCCCAGCCCGGGACGATGCCGAGGTTGATCTCCGGCTGGCCGAGCTTGGCGCGGCTCGACGCATAGCGCAGGTCGCAGGCGAGCGCGAGCTCGCAGCCGCCGCCGAGCGCGAAGCCGTTGACGGCGGCGATCGTCGGCTTCGGCATCGTCTCCAGCAGCCGCGTCGCCTCGTGGCCGAGCCCGCCCCACGCCTTCGCGCCGTCCGGATCGAGCCCGCTCATGTACTTGATGTCGGCGCCCGCGACGAAGGCCTTCTCGCCCGCGCCGGTGAGCACGACGGCGCGCACCGCGTCGTCGCCCGCGAGCGCGAAGAGCCGGTCGCGCAGCTCCGTCAGCGTGGCGACGTCGAGCGCGTTCAGGGCCTCCTGCCGGTCGATCGTGACGACGACGACGGCGCCGTGCCGCGCTTCGCCGAGCCGCGCGAGCGAGCTCACGCAGGAACCGCGCCCTTGACGAAGTCGACGATCTCCGCCGTCGACGCGCCCGGGCCGAACACGCCCGCGACGCCCAGCTTCTTCAGCTCCTCCGCGTCGTCCGCCGGGATCGTCCCGCCGACGACGACGAGAACGTCCTCCGCCCCGTTCTCGCGCAGCAGCTCGAGGATCCGCGGGACGAGCGTCATGTGCGCTCCCGAGAGGATGGAGATGCCGACCGCGTCCGCGTCCTCCTGGATCGCCGTCTCGACGATCTGCTCCGGCGTCTGGTGCAGGCCGGTGTAGATCACCTCCATCCCCGCGTCCCGGAGCGCACGGGCGATGATCTTCGCGCCGCGGTCGTGTCCGTCGAGACCGGGCTTCGCGACGACGACTCGGATCATGTGCGCCACGGGGTCGAGTTTACGACGACGGAGCGATCTGAGAGTTCGGTACCCAGCTCGAGACGAGCCACGTCCCCGCGCTGCGGTCGAGGGTGATGAGGAAGTCGCCGGGAGCCGTGGCCGACGAGTGCGGGACGAAGGCGACGCCGAGCACCGCCTCGTCCGGGTGCGAGGTGACGACGGTGTACCGCGCGGTGGCCTTGCCGACCGGGTACGGCTGGACCGGGATCGAGCCGGTCAGCCAGTCGGCGAGCGTGAGGTGCTGCCGCAGCGACGGCGCGGCGAGCTTCCACGACGCGGCGAGGTTCCTGCGCGCGACCGCGGACGCGACGAACGCCTTGGCCACCGCGCGCGCCTTCGGGTCGAGCGGCACCGACGCCTGCGACGTCGTCGCGCCGCTGCCGCTGCTGCCGCCGCCGGTGAGACGCGTCGCGGCGAACGCGGCGACGCCGACGACGAGCACCCCGACGCCGATCCAGATCGCCCACCTGTCGAGAAACGTTCTCACCTAGAACACCGGCGTCTCGCGCCAGACGCCCCAGACCTCGCGGAGCGCGTCGCACATCTCGCCCATCGTCACGTAGGCGCGCGACGCAGCGAGGATCGACGGCATCAGGTTGCGATCGGTGACGGCCGCATCCGCCTTCAGCCGCGCGAGCGCCGCCTCGACCGCGGCGCCGTCGCGCCGCGCGCGCAACGCCTGCACGCGCGCGACCTGCTTGCGCTCGAGTGCGGGATCGATGCGCAGGATCTCGACGGGCTGCTCGTCGGCCTGCACGTAGCGGTTGACGCCGACGACGATGCGCTCGCCGCGCTCGACCTCCGACTGGTAGCGGAACGACGCCTCGGCGATCTCGCGCTGGAAGAAGTTCTCCTTGATGGCGGCGACGACGCCGCCGAGCTTCGCGATCCGGTCGAAGTAGTCGTACGCCTCTCGCTCGAGCTCGTCGGTGAGGTGCTCGAGATAGTAGGAACCGCCGAGCGGGTCGATCGTGTTGACGACTCCGGTCTCGTGCGCGATCACCTGCTGCGTGCGCAACGCGAGTCGCACCGCGTGCTCGGTCGGCAACGCGAGCGCCTCGTCGAACGAGTTCGTGTGCAGCGACTGCGTTCCGCCGAGCACCGC
>DATKNT010000056.1:0-4736 GCA_035541175.1 Gaiellaceae bacterium | reverse complement strand
CACGGCGTCGGCGTCGTCGGCAAGACGGGACGCGGTGTCGCGGAGCACTTCGGCGTGCTCGGCGAGGTCGACGTGATGACCGGGACGCTCGGCAAGGCGCTCGGCGGCGCCGCCGGCGGCTACGTCGCCTCGTCGGAGGAGGTGTGCGACCTGCTCGCGCAGCGCTCGCGGCCGCAGCTGTTCTCGAACGCGCTCCCGCCGACGGTCGCGTGCAGCGCGCGCGCCGCCGTGCACGTGCTGCGGACGCGGCCGGATCTCGTGGCGAAGCTCCGTGAGAACACGCGCTGGTTCCGCGGCGCGCTGCGGGAGCGCGGCTTCTCGCCGCTCGACGGCGAGGCGGCGATCATCCCGATCATCGTCGGCGAGACCGCGCGCGCGATCGAGCTGTCGCGGCGCCTGCTCGACCGCGGCGTCTTCGTCACCGGCTTCGGCTACCCCGTCGTCCCTGAGGGCACGGCGCGGATCCGCGTGCAGATGTCGGCCGCGCTCGAGCCGGTGCACCTCGAGCGCGCGCTCGAGGCCTTCGTCGAGGTCGGCCGGGAAGCGGGCCTCGTCCCCGCCTAGGTCGTCTCGGCCGGAGCGCCCTCGAACGCCTTCAGCTCCTCCTCGGGCATCGCGTACGTGTGCTGCTCCTCCGGGAAGGCGCCGCTGCGCACCTCCTCGGCGTAGCGGGCGAGCGCCTCGGTGATCACGTCGCCGAGATCGGCGTAGCGCTTGACGAAGCGCGGCGCGTGTCCCTCGTAGTAGCCGAGCATGTCGTGCCAGACGAGCACCTGGCCGTCCGTGCCGCCGCCCGCGCCGATGCCGATCGTCGGGATCGCCAGCGCCTGCGTGGCCGCGCGCGCGACCGCGGCCGGCACCGCCTCGAGCACGATCGCGAAGCAGCCCGCCGCCTCGAGCGCGAGCGCCTCGTCGATCACCGCCTGCGCGCGGTCGGCCGTCCGCCCCTGTGCCTTGAAGCCGCCGAGCACGGTCGCCGTCTGCGGCGTCAGCCCGACGTGGCCCATCACCGCGATCCCCGCGTCCGCGATCGCGCGCACGCGCGACACGGTCGTGCCGCCCCGCTCGAGCTTCACCGCGTCGGCGCCGCCCTCCTTGACGAGCCGCACCGCGTTCTCCACCGCCTGCTCGTCGGAGACCTCGTACGAGCCGAACGGCATGTCGGCGACGACGAGCGGCCGCTTCGCCCCGCGCACGACCCACTGCGTCATCAGCAGGATCTCCTCCATCGTCACCGGCACGGTCGACTCGCGCCCGTGCACGACCATCCCGGAGGAGTCGCCGACGAGGATGACGTCGACCCCGGCCGCGTCGGCGAGGCGTCCGCTCGGCGCGTCGTACGCCGTGACCATGACGATCTTCTCGCCGCGACGCTTGATCTCCAGCAGCTCCGGCAGGGGCAGCTTGCCGGTGGTCCACGACGCGTAGCGGGGCGGCTTCGCGCTCATTCGAGGTCTCCTTTCAGCACGACGTTGTCGATGAGGCGGGTCGAGCCGACGCGGACGGCGGTCGCCAGCACGACCGTGCCGTCGAGGTCGAACAGCTCGACGTAGTCGGGGGTGAGCCCGTTCAGCGCGTCCCGTGTCGCGGCGACCGGATCCTCGCCGCGCGCGTATGCGGCCGCACCCGCGTCGAGCGCGAGCGGCAGCGCCCGTGCGCGCTCGCGCTCCTCGGGCGAGAGCAGGACGTTGCGGGACGACAGCGCGAGCCGGTCGGCCTCGCGCACGGTCGGGAGGACGCGGATCTCGAGCGGCAGCGCCAGGTCGCGCACGAGCCGGCGGACGACGGCCGCCTGCTGCGCGTCCTTCCGGCCGAAGTAGGCGCGGTCGGGCCGGACGATCGCGAACAGCTTGAGGCAGACGGTGGCGACGCCGCGGAAGTGACCCGGCCGCGCGTCGCCCTCGAGCCCGCGCGAGACGCCCTCCACGTCGACCCACGTCTGGAACCCGGGCGGGTACATCTCCTCGACCGAGGGCGCGAACACGACGTCGACGCCTTCCGCCTCGGCGAGCCGCAGGTCGCGTGCCTCGTCGCGCGGGTACGCGGCCAGGTCGGCCGACTCGTCGAACTGCGCGGGGTTGACGAACAGGGAGACGACGACGACGTCGTTCTCGGCGCGCGCCGCGCGGATCAGCGAAAGATGGCCCTCGTGGAACGCGCCCATCGTCGGCACGAGCCCGATCCCGGTCCTGCCGCCGAGCTCCGCGCGCAGCTCGTCGATGGTGCGGATCGTCTTCACGTCGCGATCGCCGCCGTCGCGTCCGCGAGCGTCTCGTACAGCTCCTCGAGCTCGGGCCGCGCCTCGCGGATCGCGGCGCGGTGCGCCTCGACCGTCGCCCAGTCGCCGCGCGCGATCGGGCCCGTCAGCTCGAAGTCGTTCTCGATCGTCCGCCGCATCAGCGGCTCGAGCGCCTCCGGCGGCGCCCCCGCGGACTCGAACAGCTCGGTCGCCGCCGCGTGCAGCGTCACCAGGTAGTTCGAGACGAAGACGGCGCCCGCGTGGTAGAGCGTGCGCGCCGAGTCGTCGAGCTCGAACGGACGGAGCCCGAGCGTCTCGGCGAGCCCGAAGCCGGCCGCGCGCGCCTCGTCCGTCTCGGCGCACACGGCGGCCCAGGCGCCGTCGAGCTGCTCCGGCCCGCGCGCGCGCGTGAATGTCTGGAGCGGGTGGACGCTGAAGCGGCGCTCGTGCGGCGCGAGCGCGGCGAGCGGCGTCGCGCCGCTCACGTGCGCGACCCACGGCCCGCGCTCGACCGACGCCGCAACCTTCGCGATCGCGCCGTCCGGGACGCAGAGGAGCACGAGCTCCGGCGCGTCCGCGCCCACGGCGAGGCCCCGCTCGCGGAGTCTCGCGGCGACAGCCGAGCCGACGCGGCCCGAGCCGATGACGTGGATCCGTTCGATCATCTGTGCTCCAGCTCCGTAGCGGATGCCGGGCTTGACCGGGATTGTACGGATGCGGCGGCGGGAGGGCGTGCCGATGGTTCCCTCGATGCCGGTGAATGTCTGGACCGTGACGGTCGCGGCAGCCTTCACGGCGCTCGCGACCGGGCTCGGCGCCCTCCCGTTCCTCTTCGTCAACCGCGAGCGGGGGATGGCGCGCCACTGGCTCGGCACCTCGAACGCGGTCGCGTCCGGGTTCATGCTCGCCGCGAGCGTCGGCCTCCTCTGGCAGGGGTGGCGGCTCGGGCCGTGGAAGCTCGTCCTGGGCGCCGCCGCCGGCTGCGTCTTCATCTGGGTGTTTCGGCGGTTCATCGGCGAGAACGAGGGGATCGGGATCGCGAAGCTCGCCGGCGTCGACGCGGCGAAGGCGCTCGTGATCGTCGGCGTGATGACCGTCCACTCGGCGGCCGAGGGGATCGGCGTCGGCGTCTCCTACGGCGGCGGCGAGCGGCTCGGTCTGCTGATCACGATCGCGATCGCCGCGCACAACGTCCCGGAAGGGCTCGCGATCAGCCTCGTGCTCGTCCCGCGCGGCGCGACCGTCGCCGCCGCGGCCTGGTGGAGCATCTTCTCGAGCCTGCCGCAGCCGCTGATCGCCCCGTTCGCGTACCTGTTCGTCGAGACGTTCAAGCCGTTCCTGCCTGTCGGCCTCGGCTTCGCCGCCGGCGCGATGATCTGGATGGTCTTCTCCGAGCTGCTGCCGGAGGCGAGGCACGACGCGTCGAAGCGGGCACTCGCCCTCGGCGGCGGGATCTCGTTCGCCGTCATGCTCGGGGCGCAGCTGCTGCTGTTCAATACGTAGACTAGGGCCGTGCCCATCTACGAGTACGTCTGCATGGAGTGCGAGTCGCATTTCGAGGAGCTCGTCCGCGGCGACCAGCAGGTCGTTGCGTGCCCCGACTGCTCCGCGACGAACGTGTCGCGGCAGTTCTCGACGTTCGCCGTCCACGGCGCCGCGAAGCAGCCGTCGTACGGCGGCGGCGGCGGGGGATGCTGCGGCGGCTCCTGCGGCTGCGGCCACTAGGTCGGCTCCGTGTCCGAGCACCAGGGGGAGCACCTGACGCGTGCGCAGCGCGCGCAGCTCGAGGCGGAGCTCGCCGAGCTCGAAGGCCCGCGCCGGAAGGCGATCGTCGAGGCGATCGCGGTCGCCCGCGGGCACGGCGACCTGTCGGAGAACTTCGAGTACCACTCCGCGAAGAACGAGCAGGGCCTGCTGGAGCGGCGGATCACCATCCTCCGCTCGCGCCTGCAGAACGCGGTCGAGGTCGACGAGGAGGCGGCCGCGGCGAGCGGCGTCGTCGCCGTCGGCTCCCACGTCGAGATCGAGCGCGACGACGGCGAGCGGATGGCGGTCGAGATCTCGAGCGTCGGCGGCGTCTCGCCCGACTCCCCGGTGGGGAAGGCGGTGCTCGGCAAGGCGGTCGGCGACGAGATCGTCGTCGAGGCGCCGCGCGGCACGTGGACGGGCCGCGTGGTCTCGATCGGACGTTGACCCGTCCGCCCCGCTCCTGTAACGCTTGTCACCAAGGGTAGGGACAATCGAACGGGGGAGGGGGAGCCATGCGGCATCCGTGGATGCGTCGCTGGTGGAGGTTGGCCGCCGTCACGGCGGCGCTGTTCGCGCTCGCAGGGGGGATCGCGTACGCGACGATTCCGGACAGCGGCAAGGTGTACACGGCGTGCATGCTCAAGAGCATCGGGACGATCAGGCTGATCGACCCGTCGCTGCCGGCTCACAACCTGATGAGCCATTGCACGTCGCTCGAGACGCAGGTCACGTGGAATCAGCAGGGACA
>DATKNT010000055.1:0-30932 GCA_035541175.1 Gaiellaceae bacterium | reverse complement strand
GGCATCGCCTGCGTCTACTCGCCCCACACGACCTGCTGCGTCCGGGTGAACGAGTTCGAGACGGGCTTCCTCGAGGACTTCGCCGAGCTGCTGCGCAGGCTCGTGCCGAGCGAGGGCTACTACGCACACGACGACTGGGACCGGCGCACGGAGAACATCTGCCCCGAGGACATGGACCAGGGCAACGGCCACTCGCACTGCATGGCGATGCTGCTCGGCACCGCCGGCGAGTCCGTGCCCGTCCGGGACGGCGAGCTCCAGCTCGGCACGTGGCAGCGCGTCCTCTTCATCGAGCTCGACCGCGAGCGCGACCGCCGCTGGCTCGTCCAAGTCGTCGGAAACGAATAGTCGTTTCCGACGGGAGGCGGACTTCCGCGTCGACGAGAGCGCGGTCTCGTCGACGCTCCAGGCTGTCTTTCCTCTCGATCTGAGCAGAGCGCGCGGCTGCGCGGGCGGTGGTGGCTGCGCCATCCCCGCCCGCTGCTGCGGGCCTCGCTAACGCGTCGCGTTAGCTCGGCCCCTTGGCCGCTCGCTCGGAGACGCTAGTCAGCTGATCGGCCGAGGAAGCCGGCCGCGACCGCGGCCGCGCCGCCCAGTAGGCCGACCCAGAGGCCGGGGCCGACGGAGGCGTGGGCGAAACTCGTGCCCGAGGCAGCGACCATGAAGGTCGACGCCTTGTGCCAGCTCTCGCAGACGACGATCGCGGCCCCCGCGACGGCCGCGCCGGCCGACCAGCGGCGGAGCGACCCGTCGCCGCTGCGCAGGTCGATCACGGCGAGCAGCACCGAGACGAACGCGAGAACGAGGGCGACCTTCCCCGAGGTGAAGTCGGTGCCGTGCGCGTGCCCGGTGCCGCTGACGCCGAGGATCGTGATCGAGAGCGAGATCCACGGCAGGAAGCACGCGACCCCGACGAGCCCGCCGCCCGCGAGAAGGAGAACGCCCGCCATGTCGCCGGTATCGGCAACGCGGGTCGCCGGCTGAAGCTACTCCGGGGTGACGTACGCCGCGGTCAAGCCGCCGTCGACGACGAACGTCGCCGCGTTCACGTAGCTCGACTCGTCGCTCGCGAGGAACAGCGCGGCGTTGACGATCTCCCGCGGCTTCGCCATCCGCCCCATCGGCACGTGGACGAGCCGGCGCTCCGCGGCGCCCGGCGTCTCGCTCCAGATCCGCAGCAGCAGCGGCGTCTCCACCGGGCCGGGGCAAAGAGCGTTCACGCGCACGCCCTGGCGCGCGAACTGGACGCCCAGCTCGCGACTCAGCGACAGCACCGCGCCCTTCGACGCCGTGTACGCGATCTGCGACGTCGCCGCGCCGACGAGCGCGACGAACGACGCGACGTTGATCACCGAGCCGCCGCCGCGCTCGAGCAGGTGCGGGATCCCGTACTTGCAGCAGAGGAAGACGCCGCGCGTGTTCACCGCCTGCACGCGCTCCCACGCCTCGAGCGACGTGTCGAGGATCGAGTCGTCGTCCGCCGGCGAGATGCCGGCGTTGTTGTAGAGGACGTCGATGCCGCCGTACCGCTCCTTCGCCGCCCCGTACATCGCCTGCACCGATGCCTCGTCCGCGACGTCGACCTGCACCGCGAACGCGTCGCGCGCCTCGACGGCGACCGCCTCGGCGGCCTCGAGGTTCACGTCGGCGACGCAGACCTGCGCACCTTCCTCGGAGAAGAGGACAGCCGCGTCGGCGCCCATCCCGCCGCCGGCGCCCGTGATCACGCACACCTTTCCGTCCAGACGGCCCATCAACCCTCCGTGGAGTAGTAGACGTTCTTGACCTCGCTGTAGCCCGCGAGCCCGTGCATGCCGAGCTCGCGACCGAAGCCGCTCTGCTTGAAGCCGCCGAACGGCGTCGACACGCGCACGGACGAGTTCGAGTTGATCGAGAGGACGCCCGTGTCGATCGCGCGCGCGACGCGCAGCGCGCGCCCGCCGTCGCGCGTCCAGATCGAGCCGGACAGCCCGTAGTCGGAGTCGTTCGCGATGCGGATCGCGTCGGCCTCGTCCGCGAACGGGATCAGCGCCGCGACGGGGCCGAACACCTCCTCGCGCGCGATCCGGTCGTCCGCCCCCGCCTCGACGAGCGTGCACGGGTACCAGAACCCCCGGCCTTCCGGGGTTTCGCCCCGGAAGGCTGTTCTGACGTCGGCCGTGACGAAGCTCGCGACAGTGTCGCGGTGCGCTGCCGAGATGAGCGGTCCCATCTCCGTGCTCTCGTCCTCGGGGTCTCCCACCCTGACGCGGCGTGTGGCCTCGACCAGCAACTCCAGAAAGCGGTCATAGACCGGCTTCTGGACCAGTATCCGCGAGCGGGCGCAGCAGTCCTGGCCGGCGTTGTCGAACACGGCGTACGGCGCGGCGGCGGCGGCCCGCTCGAGGTCCGCGTCGGCGAAGACGACGTTCGCGGACTTGCCGCCGAGCTCGAGCGTCACGCGCTTGATCGTCCCCGCGGCGCCGCGCATCACCTGCCGGCCGACCTCGGTCGAGCCGGTGAAGCCGATCTTCGCCACGTCGGGATGCTCGATCAGCCGCTGCCCGACGACCGAGCCCTTGCCGACGACGACGTTCAACACGCCCTCCGGAATCCCGGCGTCGAGCGCGAGCTCCGCGAGCCGCAGCGCCGACAGCGGCGTCAGCTCCGCGGGCTTCAGCACGACGGTGTTCCCGCACGCGAGCGCCGGCCCGAGCTTCCACGAGGCGATGTTGAGCGGGAAGTTCCAGGGGGTGATCAGCCCGACGACGCCGAGCGGCTCGCGGAACGTCATGTCGACGCCGCCCCCGACCGGGATCGTCTCGCCGTGGTGCTTGTCGACCGCGCCGGCGTAGAAGTGGAAGACCTGCGCGACCATCCCGACCTCGCCGCGCGCGCCCGCGATCGGCTTGCCGACGTTGCGGGACTCGATCCGCGCCAGCTCCTCGTGATGCTCCTCGACGAGCGTCGCGAGCCGGCGCAGCAGCGCGGCACGGTCGGTCGGGGCGACCGCGCGCCAGGCGGGGAACGCCGCGCGCGCACGCGCGACGGCCGCGTCCGTCTCCTCGACGCCCGCCGACTCGAGCTCGGCGAGCGTCTCCTCGGTCGCCGGGTTGACGACGACGGTCACGGCCGGTGGTCCTTTCTATATGCGTCCGCTTCCGCGACGAGCGCCTCGAACAGGCGCGCGTCCTCGCCCGCCTCCGGGTGCCAGAGCACGCCGACCGCGAACCGCCGCTCCGGATCCTCGAGCCCCTCGACCGTCCCGTCGTCGGCCCACGCCACCTCGCGCAGCCCCTCCCCCACCCTGCCGACGCCCTGGTGGTGGTGCGACTTCACCGGCGCATGCTCCTCGCCGAGCAGCGCGCCGAGCCGCGAGCCGTCCTCGATGCGCACGCCGTGCTCCGAGAACACGCCCGTCACCTCGCGGTGCTGGTCGTGCCCGACCGTGTCGGGAAGGTGCTGCTCCAGGTCGCCGCCGCGCGCGACGTTGAGGAGCTGGAAGCCGCGGCAGACGGCGAGCACCGGCAGGTCGCGCGCGAGCGCCGCCTGCAGCAGCGCCAGCTCGCCGGCGTCGCGCTCCGGCCGCGTCCCGCTGGTCTCGGCGTGCGCCTCGGCGCCGTAGCTGTCCGGGTCGACGTCGGCGCCGCCGGAGAGGACGAGCCCGTCGAGCGCGTCCAGCGTCTCCTCCACCGCGTCGGTGCTCGGCGGCACGAGCAGCGCGCGGCCGCCCGCCTGCTCGACGCTGCGCACGTAGTCGTACGGGATGAGCGCCGCATCGAGCTGCCAGTGGCCCCAGCTCGCCGGCTCGACGTACGTCGTGATCCCGATGAGCGGCCGGCTCATCCGCGCTCGAAGAGCCGCTCGCGCTCGTAGTCGGTCACGACCTCGTCGAACAGGCGCTGCTCGGTGCGCGCGTACGTGAGGTAGTGGTCGACGACCTCGTCGCCGAACGCCTCACGCGCCATCGTGCCGTTCTCGAGCTCGTGGATCGCGTAGCGGAGCGCGGGCGGGAACCGGTCGACGTCCGACTCGTACGCGTTGCCCTCGAACGCCGGCCCGAGCGGCAGCTCGTGCTCGATCCCGTACAGCCCGGAGGCGATCAGCGCCGAGAAGGCGAGATACGGGTTCGCGTCGGCGCCGGGGATCCGCGTCTCGGCGCGCAGCGACGAGCCGTGCCCGACGATGCGGAACCCGCACGTCCGGTTGTCGTAGCCCCAGGCGAGCGTCGTCGGTGCCCAGCTCGCTGCGGCGAACCGCTTGTACGAGTTGACCGTCGGCGCGACGAAGATCGCGAGCTCCGCCGCACAGGCGATCTGCCCCGCGAGGTAGTGCTTGAACACGTCGGACTCGCCGGCGAACGCCGCCTCTCCGTCCCGCCAGAGGCTCGAGTGGATGTGGCACGACGAGCCGACCCACGTGTGATCCGGCTTCGCCATGAACGTCACCGACATCCCGTGCTGGTGCGCGAGCGCCTTCAGCCCCGTCTTGTAGATCACGTGGTCGTCGGCCGCCTTCAGCGCGTCGGCGAAGCGGAAGTTGATCTCGTGCTGGCCCGGCCACGCCTCTCCCTTCGAGCTCTCGACGCGCATGCCGGCGGCGGCCATGGCGTTCCGCACCTCGCGGAGGAACGGCTCGTCGTAGCCGGCACCGAGGATGTGGTAGTCGAGGATGTACGGCACCGACGGCGTCAGGTCGCGGTAGTGCTTCGCCCGCGCCTCCTCGTAGGTCTCACGGAAGAGGAAGAACTCGAGCTCGGAGCCGATCATCGGCTCGTAGCCCAGCGCGTGCGCCTTCTCCACCTGCGCCTTCAGCAGCTGCCGCGGCGAGGGCGCCACGGGCCGTCCGTCGTGGCCGACGACGTCGCAGAGGACGAGCGCCGTCGCCTCGTGCCAGGGGACGCGGCGCAGCGTGCCGAGGTCGGGTTGGAGCCCGAAGTCGCCGTAGCCGCTCTCCCAGCTCGCGAGCGCGTAACCGGGGACGGGGTTCATCTCCATCTCGAGGGCGAGGAGGTAGTTGCACCCCTCGACCTCGTGGCCCGCGTCGAGCTCCTCGAGGAAGAACTCGGCGTGGAGGCGCTTGCCCATGAGGCGGCCCTGCATGTCGGTGAACGCCGCGATCACCGTGTCGACCGCCCCGGTCTCGACCTCGGTCCGCAGCTCGTCGAGTGTCAGCATGAGGCGACGATACAAGGAGCCGGCCCGCCGGTGCCCGTCAGTGCGGCGGCAGGGCGAACAGCCCGGCCATGCCGAGGCCGAAGACGACGATCGCGAGGATCGAGTCGAAACCGAGACCGCGTGGCCCGAAGGTGCGCCGCGGTCGGACGATCACGCCGGTCATGAAGAGGATCGTCAGGGCCACGCCGAGCGCGGCGAGCCAGCTGTTCAGGCGGCCTGCGGTCGGGAGCACGGGCCTGCCGGCGACGAGGTCGGCGAGAAGGAACAGGCAGACCTGGAATGCGTTGCCGCCGAAGACGTCGGCGACCGCCAGCTCGTGGTCGCCGAGCCGGACCGCGGTGACGCCGGAGCTGATCTCCGGCAGCGCCGTCGCGACCGCGAGCACCGTCGCGCCGAAGATGACGCCGTTGATCCCGGCGCGGTCGGCCATCGTGTTCCCGCTCACCTCGAGCGCGACGCCGGCGACGAGCGTGACGAGGCTGGCGACGGCGAATACGGCGATCCCGGTGCGGGTCGAGCCGATGATCGGTGTCGGTTTCTCCTGCGGCCGGCGCTCGCGCCTGTGCCGCCTCCCGGGCGAGCTCCCCGGCATCTCGACGGTCCAGCTCGGCGACTTTCGCACCCGGTCGATGATGTAGATGCCTCCGAGCCACGAGACGACGATGAAGATCGAGGCGGGGCTGACCGGGCCGACCGCGACGGACGCCGGCAGCAGGGCGCCGCAGAGCACCGCGGCGACGAGGAAGACGACGAGCGCGCCTTCGAGCACGGGGAGGAGCGAGCCGACGAGGTACGTGAGCGGCCACTTCGGCGACGCGGCGGCGTCGCAGACGACGAGAACCATCGTCTGGACGGCGATGCCGCCGATGAGGTTCCCCGCGGCGAGGTCGAGGTTCCCCTTCGCCGCCGCCGAAACGGTGATCGCCAGCTCCGGCAGGGTGCCGGCGATCGCGAGCAGGATCACGCCGCCGAGCGCGTCGCCGAGGTTGAAGCGCCGGTCGAGCTCGTCCGTCGACCGCGAGAGCGCGACGCCGGCGACCCACGTCGCGCCGGCGGCGGCGGCGAAGACGAGCACGAGCAGCGGCGTCGAGAGCGAGGTCATGCGCGGGGTCGCCGGTATCGTCCCGCGGCCGTCGGCCGTCGCCCCGCCTCGGTAGTCCCGCCCCGAGCCATCCGGGCGCGGCCGGATGGCGGCCCGGCGGGAGCGCGCGAGACTCGACTCACCTCGAGAAAGGACACGGGATGTTCGAGACGATCGTCTGGGCGACGGACGGCTCCGACCTGGCCGACCGGGCGCTCCCCACCGTCACGGAGCTCGCCCGCGTGCACGGCTCGCGGATCGTCGCCGTCCACGCGAACGAGCTGCTCCGCGGCCGCTACAGCGGCACGCCGCTCCTCGCCGACGAGCCCGACATTCGCGACAAGATCGAGCAGCAGCTGACCGAGCTGAAGGCGGACGGGTTCGAGGTGGAGCTGAACGTGGCGAGCGGCACCGAGGACGTCGCGGCGCTCATCGCCCGCGCCGCGGTGAACGTCGATGCCGACCTGATCGTCGTCGGCACGCACGGGCACGGTGGGTTCAAGTCCGCGGTGCTGGGCAGCGTCGCACGCGGCCTGCTCCACACGGCGACGTGCCCCGTGCTCGCGATCCCGCCCGAGCGCGAGACCGCCGGGGCCGCGCACGCGGGCGAGAAGGCCACGGTCGCCTGAGCGTGGAGGGGCGCGCGCCTCCGCGCGCCCCGCTTCCTTGCGATCCCCTTCCGAACCTTTGCCGTGCGCTTGCCCGGCCCTTGCGCGCGCCGCCGTACAACGGGTGGTGCAAACGACCGAAGGAGCCCACCCGATGCGCAAGCTCACCGCCGCCACCCTCGCCGTCACCGCCGTCATCTCCGCCGGTGCCGGCGCGGCCGCCGCCTCCGCGGCCGGCCCCGCCCCGAGCCCCGCCAAGAGCTCGCCGGCCGAGCGCAGCTCCGCCGACCGGAGCTCGATCGACAAGCACTCGACCAGCACCTCGCGTGACCGCAGCGGTTCCCGCGACACGTCTCACGGCACGAGGGCCGACCGCTAGCGCGCCCCGGGACACGGGAGGGGCCGTTCCCCCACGGCCCCTCCCTCGAGCGATCGACGCAGAGCGAAAGGAGCAGGCGATGGCCTCCCGACTCACCTTCGACGCCCATCCGAAGGAGCTGGCGAGCCGCAGCAGCGGGCCGACGCGGATCTCGCTCCTCTGGAGCCGGCGGCGAGAACGCGCTCGACGTCTACGAGCACGCGCTCGCGTACGCGCCGAGGCGCGGCCACCCGGGCCGGACCCCGGCTCCTCCCCGCGCCGCTGCCGCCTAGCCCGGCGCCACGCGGAATCAGCCAGCCGGTCGACCCGATCCGCCATGTCGCCCCCGTCAGCTACGCCGTCGCGACCGCGATCGCCCTGCTCGTGATCCTCGTCCTGGGCCGGCGGCTGCTGCGCGGACGCTAGAACACGGTGCTCTCGCCGATGCGGAGGACGCGCACCTCGACCTCGGGCGCGACCTCGCGGACGCGCTCGGCGAACTGCTCCGGCGCGTCGCCGGAGTACGGCGTGCGCCGGTAGAGCGGCTTCAGCGTCCCCCAGTGGATCGGGATCGCGACGCGCGGCCGCAGCCGCCGGGCCGCCTCCGCCGCGCCGGCCGGGTCGAGATGCCCGGGCGGCAGGCGAGGGCCCCAGCCCGCGACGGGCAGGAGCGCAACGTCGAGGCCGCCGGCGAGCTCGTCCATCCCGTCGAAGAGGTCCGTGTCGCCGGCGAAGTAGATGCGCCGCGAGCCTTCGACGACGAAGCCGAGCGAGGGAACGTTGCGCGCGAGCATCCGGCGCGCGGCGGCGTGCTCCGCGTGCGTCGCGCGCACGCGCACCGCGCCGACCTCGAGCTCCCCGCCTTCGGCGAGCTCGACGACCTCGCGGACACCGGTGCCGCGGGCGAGGCGCGCGGCACCGGCGGGCACTGCGACGCGCGCCGCGCGCTTGCCGAGCCGGCGCAGCGAGGGGCGGTCGAGATGGTCGTAGTGGACGTGCGAGACAACGACGAGGTCGAGCGGCGGCAGCTCGGCGTCCGCCACCGCCTCGGCGCGCTCGAGGTGCGCGAGCCTGCGGCGCAGCACCGGGTCGGTCAGCACCCGCACCCCGTCGAGCTCGATCAGCACCGTCGCGTGGCCGAGCCAGGCGAGCCGGCCGCCGGTGATGGCGTCAGCGCCGCCCACTGCGATAACCTCGCACACATGGGAAGCGGAATCGAGCTGTTCTGGACGCTCGTCTGCTACGCGATCGTCCTCGGCGGCGCCGTCCTCGGCGGCCTCATCTTCTACTACTGGTTCGTCGAGATCCCCCGCCGCGAGCTCGGCGGCCACTGAGCCGCGCTACTGCGAGGGGAGCGACGCTGCGTAGGCGGCCGAGCCGGGCCCGGTCGTGACCTTGATCGAGTACGTCGTCGCCGGCTTGAAGGTCACACGCGGGAAGCGCCACGCGTTCGGCTTCAGCGTCACGTCGACGAGCTTCGAGCCGGGCGCCGCGATCTGGAACCGCGCCGGGTAGGCGCCGACGTTGTGGAGGTCGAGCGTGTACAGCGTGGCGCCGACGTGATCCTGCGAGACGTAGAGCCCGCCGGGCGTCGCCGTGATCCAGAGGACCTTGAAGTCGGTCGCGTACCTCGCCGGCGCGGCGGAGGCGGCGGCGGCGGGGACGAGCGCGAGGGCCGTGACGCCGAGCGCCGCGAGACGGGAGACGCCTCGCAGGCGCCCGGCCACGACTCGGCGCGCGCCAGCGGGCTCATGGTCGACACCGGCGACCGTCGACGCCGGCGGTGTCACAAGCTCGAGCTGCGCGCACCGAACCCGAGAGCTCATGGGCGAGCAGCCTGGCAGCTGGACCGGCGCCGCGACAGGAAGCCCACGCGTGAGTCGCGGTCGAGCGCGCATCCCGCGCCGGACCCTACCACGAGAGCGCGCTGAGGATGCTCTCGCCCGGCTCGCCGGCGACGAGCTCGACCGGGACGCCGTAGCTCTCGAGCCCGACCGCGACCTCGTCCACGACCGCGCGCCGGCGCAGCGACCTGCGGGCGTGCTCCGTCGGGATCGGCAGGTAGAGCTGCGACGGGTACGCCGTCGAGGCCCGCCAGCCGCTCTCCGACTCGACGACATCGCCCCAGAGCATCACCCTCCCGATCACGCGCATCCCCGTGCCGACGGGCGACGGCACGCCGAGGTAGCGCCGCGCGGCAGAACGCGTCGAAGCCGCGTAGATCCCGCAGCTGCACTGCTCGTCCGGCGCGGGGTGCTCGCTCGTGACGACGCGCCACGGCCGCCAGAGCGAGCGCCGCCGGTGCTCGCAGCGCGCCTCGAGCGCGCGGCCCGGCTCCCACACGGCGTCGACGAAGACGCTCTGGAGGACGATCTGCCCCTCGTGCGAGCCCACGCGCCAGACCCGCCAGCCCTCGACGGGCTCGAGATAGTCCGGCGCCCCGTTCACGCGCGCCTCCTCACGTGCGTCGCGCCGGCTCGCTCGGCGGGGTCGGCGCCGGCGGCTTGCGCCGCTGCGGCTCCTCGCGCGTCCGGCGCGGCACCGGGTCGCGGATCGGCTCGATCGTGTACTTCCGCTGCGGCTTCCCAATCTCCATCCGGCAGCTCCCCGTCCTGCCCACAGGATCGCCGAACGGACATGCCGTCGGCAAGGAGGCGGGCTCGACCTCCCAGCGGGTGTCGTTACGCCTCTACGAGCCGAGCAGCGGCTTGCAGGCGTCCGACTTCCTGAACGCCTGCTCCAGCTCGCCCTTCGGGTCGAGCTTCTGGAGGTCGCCGATCGTCGTCGACACCTGCGTGACCATGGTCGAGAGCGTCCCGGTGGCGACGGACACGCCCGCGAGCACCTGGGCGGCGCCGGAGGCCCCCGAGACCGAGTCCTGGACCTTCTTGATCCCGCTCGACAGCTCGTCCGAGAGCTGCTGGACGTCGTCCTTCGCCTGCTGGCCCGCCTGGGTGTCCGGCTTCCCGAGCTTCTTCAGGCTGTCGGCGAGCTGGTTCGTCGCGTCCTTCGCCTGGGTGATCGCCTTGTCGATCGACGCCTTCGACACGCCGCCGCTCGTCACGCTCGACGTGATCGTCTTCAGCTGGCCCTGCCACGTCGTGATCGCCGTGCAGACCCCGGTCGCCCACGCGTCGGTCGCGGTCGTGCCGCCGCCGCTCGAGCCGCACCCGGCGGCGACGAGCACCGCCAGCGCGGCGGCGCAGGCGAGGGTTCCCGTTCTCCGCATCTCCTCGATCGGATCACCGGCGCGCCGGCGGCGCCAGGAAGCCTGCACTACTGGGCCGCGGGTGCCGCGGCACTCGCAGCCTGGAGCCGGCGCACGATGTGCGTGATCGCCGACGTGAGCGGCGCGGCGAGGATCAGCCCGCCCATCCCGAACAGGGCGCCGGCCCCGATCGTGACGACGAGCGAGACGAGCGGATGGATCGCCAGCGTCGCGCCCATGGCGATCGGCTGGACGATGTTCTGCAGCAGCCCGTTGGCGAGGATGACGATCACGAGCATGATCAGCGCGATCCCGACCCCCTTCGCGCCGAGCGCGAGGATGACGGCGAACGCGCCAGCGACGAACGCGCCGATGAACGGGATGTACGCCGTCACGAACGTGACGACGCCGATCGTCCCCGCGAGCGGCACGCCGAGCACGAGCGCGCCGAGGGTGACGACGACGCCGTTGAACGCCGCGACGATCGTCACGCCGAGGAAGTAGCGGCGCATCGAGTGAACGAGCTCGCCGGTGATCGTCCGCGCGACCGGCAGCGGCATCCGCATCCGCCGGTTGACCCACTCGCGCATCATCGGCCCGTCCTTCAGCAGGAAGAAGAGCGAGAAGAACGTGAACGAGATGAAGAAGGCGACCGACGCGATGCCCTGGACGGCGCCGACGATGCCGTGCACGAACGTCTCCCGGGCCGACGACACGGCCGACGACGTCCCCTTCGCGGCCTTCTCCGCCGAGGACGCGTCGACGCCGACGTCCTTCAGCCACGACTGCGCCTCGTCCAGCGCCTTGCCGGCCTGCGTCGCGATCGCGTCCGACTGGCCCGAGATGCCGGCGACCACGAGGACGGCGACGAGCACGGCGATCGCGAGCAGTCCGAGCACGACGACGACCGAGCCCCACCCGCGATGCCAGCCGCGCCGCTCGAACCAGGCGACCACCGGCGACGCGACGCACGCGACGAGGAAGCCGACGAGCACCGGTTCGACGATCCCGGACATCTTCCCGAGCGTCCAGAGGACCGCCGCCAGGAGAACCGCGGCGCCGACGAGCAGCCAGGAGGACCGCCCGAGGTCGCGCACGGTCGTGCCCGGGCGGAAGTAGCCCTCGAGCGAGGCGACGTCACCGGGCCGCAAACCCGATCCGGCGCCGGCCGCGTCCGAACCGGTGTCCACCCGGCCACGTTCTCCGGCCCGCCCCGAAGTCCTACACTCGACACGCGATGGCCGAGACGGCGACTCCGACGACCGAGCGGCCGCGTAGCCCCTGGAGGATCGTCTGGCGGATCGTGCTGCTGCTGATCGGCGGACTCTCGCTCTACCTGCTCGCGCCGAAGCTGATCGACGTCTTCACGTCGTGGCCGGAGCTGAAGACCGTCGAGCCGGCGTGGCTCGCGCTCGCGGTCGTGTTCGAGGCGATGAGCTACGTGGCGCTGTGGCAGGTGCAGCGGATCGCGCTCCACGCGTCGAGCTGGTTCGCGGTCGGCACCGCGCAGCTCGCGAGTGGAGCGGCCGGGAGCGTCATCCCCGGCGGCGCGGCGACGGCCGGCGCGTTCGGCTACCGGATGCTCGTGCAGGCCGGCATCCCCGGCGGCGACGTCGCAGCGGGGCTGACGGCGACGACGCTCGCGACGACGACGGTCGTGTTCGCGCTGCCGGTGCTCGTGGTCCCGGCGCTGCTCGGCGGGCTCGCCGCGCCCCACCGCCTCCTCCAGGCGGCGCTCGTCGGCATCGCCGGGTTCGTCGTCGTCGCCGTCGTCGCCGCGCTCACGTTCGCGTGGGACCGCCCGCTCGAACTGGTCGGCCGCGCCACCGCCCGGATCCTGCGGCACACGCCGAAGCGGGACGCCGCGGAGCGGCTACCGGAGCGGCTGCTCGCCCAGCGCGACCGGATCCGCGACGCGTTCGGGGCACGCTGGCACCTCGCGCTCGCGGGAGCGGTCGGCAAGGTCGGCTTCGACTACCTCGCGCTCGTCTGCTGCCTCGCCGCCGTCGGCGCGCGGCCCGATCCGTCGCTCGTCCTGCTCGCGTACGTCGCCGGCGCGCTGCTCGCGCTCGTCCCGTTCACGCCGGGCGGGCTCGGCTTCGTCGAGGCGGGCCTGACCGGCATGCTCGCGCTCGCCGGGGTCAGCGGACAGCAGGCGCTCGTCTCGACGCTCGCGTACCGGCTCGTCTCGTTCTGGCTGCCGCTCCCGGCGGGCGGGGTCGCGTACCTCCTCTTCCGCCGCCGTTACGGCTCGGCCGCCTCGAGCTCCACGTCGACCACCTCGCCGTAGGGGGCGAGCGCCTCGCGGACGCGCGGGACGCCGTCGCCGACGAGCACGCAGAGCACCGCGTGACCGGGCTCGAGCTTCTCCCCCATCGCCCGGAGGCGGTCGTCCGGGATGCCGGTGTCGCGCAGGCCCCAGCCGCCGCCGGCGACGAGCCCGAGCAGCGCGCCGCCGACGGGGATGCCGAGCAGGAGCCCGGCGACCAGCCCGATCGACCCGGCCGCGACGGCGCCCTCGCCGGCGGAGAGCTCCCGCGCCTGGTGCAGCTCGATCCGCCCCGCGGCGGTGCGCACGACGATCGCCGCGTCGCGGATCCCGACGCGGTCGAGGCCGTCCACCGCCTTCAGCGCCTGCTCGGCCTCCGCCGTGGTGTCGAAGGCGACCGCGACGAAGGTGTCGGGCATCGCTCTAGATGCCGGTGTGCTGGATCTCCGTGATCCGGCGGTCCTGCTCGCCCTGCTGCGTCATCCCGGCGCGCTCGTCGCCCTGCGGGTACGCCGGCTCGGGACGTGTGAGGAGATAGAGGACGACGCCGATCACCGGAATGAGGATGATGATCAGTAGCCAGGCGACCTTCTTCACCCGCGGCAGCGGCCGGGTGACGAGATCGTAGAGCGCGAAGCCCCAGAGGAACGCGAGCGCGAGCATGATCAGCGCGTGCAGGAACCCCTGGTTGAAGAAACCGCCGACAACGAACGCGTGCGCCATCGAACTCACCTCCGGATCGGTGCTGCGAGCCTAGTCTAGGGGGTTGGCTCGTCGCCCTCCAGCGGGCGGCGGATGATCTGGCCGTGCTCGTCGACGGTGAGCACGGCGCGGTCGCCGTTGCGCCGGATCA
Organism: Gaiellaceae bacterium; assembly: GCA_035541175.1. Taxonomy (GTDB): domain Bacteria; phylum Actinomycetota; class Thermoleophilia; order Gaiellales; family Gaiellaceae; genus Palsa-739. Next base: position 17,399 of record DATKNT010000055.1, on the reverse strand, counting down.
CCGCTCCGAGCTGGCTCGTGCTCTCGACCGTCCAGCCGGAGGCAACCGCGCTGGAGACGGCGGCGTCGAGGATCCGGCGCCGGCCGTCGAGCGCGCTGTCGGCGTCCTTCCTCCGGCGGCCGAGGAGGTACGCGACCGCGGCGACGAGGGCGAGTCCGCCGACGACGATCAGCACGATCGCCCACGTCGGCAGGCCGCCGCTGCTCGAGCTGCTCGTCGTCGCGGCGGTGGTCGCCGTCACCTGCACCGACGCGGGCTGCGTCACCGTCGTCTGCACCGTCTGCTGGACGGTCGTCGTCTGCTGTTCGGTGACGGTCACGGTCGACTGCGCCGGGGCGGTCGTCTCCGTCGCCGTCGTGTCCGTCACGGTGTCCGCGGCCGCGGTGCCGGCCCCCCATCCGGCGAGGAACGCGGCCGCGAGCACCGCGACGGCTGCCCGGGTCACGAGCCCACCGAGAGCCCGCGGGGGACGCCCCCGCGGCGGGACGTTCACCGGCGGGCTGTGACCCAGTTCGCGCACGGGCCCGTTCAGCTCGCAGGCTCTCGCCCGCCGTACACGGCGAGCCCGTAGATCGCGAAGATGCATACCGCGATGATCGTGATCGACCAGAACGGATACGCCTGGATGAACCCGAACTGGGCGATCGCCGCGAGCCCGGCGATGACCATCCCGAACCAGCGCGCCCACTGCGCCCGCGCGAGGATCGCGAACGCGGCGAGGATCTCGGCGATGCCGATGATCAGGACGATCCAGCCCCAGGTGCGCAGGTCGCTGAAGATGTAGCGCGCGCCCGCGACGTAGAACGAGGACTTCGACAGCGCCACGATCCCGTCGATCACGTTGAAGATGCCGGCGATCCCGAGGATCGTCGCCGCGAAGACGAGCCAGCCCACGCCGCGCTCGTCCGTCGCCGAATAGGTCGACACTGCTCCTCCTCCACGTTTCGTTGCTGACGGCCCTGAGCGTCGCAGCGCCGGCCTCCCGCGCCCAGGGCGTCCGCGCGACGCTGCTTCGGGTGCCGGTACGCAGGCGCGCTACACGGTGAGCGCGTGGCCGTGACGGGCCCAGAGCTCGCCGAGCACGCGCGGCTTCAGGTCGTGCTTCGGCAGGGACGCCGCCGCGCCGCAGCGGGCCGCTGCGTCGCTCGTCGTCTCCTGCGGCCAGGCCGAGACGAGCACGACGACCGTGTCGGGGCGAGCCTCGAGGATCCGCTGCGCCGCCTCGAACCCGGTCATCTCGCGCATGCGGACGTCGAGCAGGACGAGATCAGGCTCGAGCGCCTCGGCCAGCCGGACCGCCTCGGCCCCCGACCGCGCCGTCCCGGTCAGCTCGAATCCGTCCGCGCGGCGGACGACGGCGGCCGCCGCGCGGCGGCACGGCACGTTGTCGTCGACGACGAGCACGCGCACACGGCGCCGTGGGGCACCCCGATCCTCCGCTTCCCCCTGCCGCAAGGAGCAATCGTCGCAGACCGTTCCCGGGCGCGCCACCGTGCCCGCACGACAATCGTCAGCGCTGGGACGTGACGCCCTGGTACGGCGCGCCGGTCTCGGCGAGGAACATCAGGCTCGCGACGACGCGCCGGCTCACGTCCGTGTCGTCGGCGAGGTCGAGCTTCGCGAAGATCGAGTTGATGTTCTTCTCGACCGCCCGCTTCGTGAGGAACAGGGACTTGGCGATGGCGGCGTTCGACTTGCCCTCGGCGACGCCGGCGAGCACCTCGCGCTCGCGCGGAGTCAGGTGCGCGAGCGGGGAGTTCCTCGCGCGCGTCCTCGACTCGACGAGCACCTCGACCACCGCCGGGTCGACGACCGACCCGCCCGACGCGACCTCGCGGATCGCCCCCATCAGGTGGTTGCGATGGCCGACGTGCTCCTTCAGGAGGTACGCGCGGCGCGCCGACCCGTCCTCGAACAGCTTGATCGCGTAGTGAGGGCTCACGTACTGCGAGATGACGACGACGCCCATCTCGGGCCGGCTCTCGCGCAGCGCCGCCGCGGCGCGGATCCCTTCGTCGGTGTTGCTCGGCGGCATGCGGATGTCCGTGACGACGACGTCGGGGTCGTGGCGGTCGACCGCCTGCAGGAGCGACGACAGGTCGGAGCAGAACTCGACCACCTCGACCTCGTCCTCCTGCGCGAGCACCTGCCGGATGCCCTCGCGGACGAGGTACGCGTCCTCCGCGACGACGATGCGGTAGCGCGGCGACGCCTCGCCCGCCGGCCCGGCGCCGTTCACGGGCTCACCGTCACGGCGCCGTCGACGTCGGTGCCGCGGCGCGGCGCCGAGCGGATCGAGATGCGCCCGCCGATCGCGCCCAGCCGGTCGAGCATGTTCGTGAGCCCGGTCGGCTCCCGGTTCTCGCCGGGGACGAAGCCGACACCGTCGTCGGAGACGGAGAAGCGCAGCAGGTGCGGCTCCCACCAGAGGCGCATCGTCACCGCGACGTCCGGGCCGCCGTGCTTCGCCGCGTTCTGCAGCGCCTCGAGACAGCAGTAGTAGACGGCCGTCTCGATCTCCTCCGGCAGCCGGCCGACCTCCTCCAGCTCGAGCACGACGGGGATGGGGGTGCGGCGGGCGGCCTCGGTGAGCGCGGCGGCGAGGCCTTCCTCGGCGAGCAGCGGCGGGTAGATCCCGTGCGCGACCGAGCGGAGCTCGTCGAGGGCGCGATCGAGGTCGGTGCCGATCCGGTTCAGCTGCCGCTCGAGCCTGCTTGCCGGCCCGACCTCGCCGCGCACCAGCTCGAGCTGGATCCGGATCGCGATCAGCATCTGCTGCGCGCTGTCGTGGAGGTCGCGCTCGATCTTCCGCCGCTCCGCGGCGGCGACCGCGACGAGCCGCTTGCGCGAGGCGCGGAGCGCCGCGATCGAGTCGAGCAGGTCCTGCTGGAGGCGCCGGTTCTCGAGCGCGAGCATCGTCTCGGCACCGACGGCCTCCATCAGCTCCGGGTCCTCGTCGAGGGCGGGGTCGTGGACGATCGCGAGCATCGGCTCCCCGTCGCTGCGCTCGACGCTGCGCCAGGTCGACGTGGCCTCCTCGTCGAGCACGACACCTCGTCCGTGCCGGTCGACGTACCGCCGCGAGCGCGGCAGCCAGAACGCGAGCTGCGCCTTCGGGTCGTCGAGCACCTGCCGCACGACGTGCTCGACCCCGGTGACGGACGAGCTGACGCCGATCTCCCGGACCATCGAGGCGAGGGCGGCGCCGACGTACGCGTAGGCGAAGACGATTGCCGCGATGAACCCGAACGGGAAGAGGATCGTCGCCGCCGTGAGCCCGAAGCCGGCCGGCCCGGTTGCGTCGGGCGACGCCCCGAGCAGGTTCACCGCGACCTGGTAGACGCCCGTCGCGACGAACAGCAGCGCCGAGAAGAGGTACACCGGCCCGAGCAGGCGCCGCCGCGGACGGCTCGCGCGGGCGAAGCGGACGGCGAGCAGCGTCAGGATCAGCCCGTAGACGACCGCGTGGCCGACGGCGTCGACGTGGCCGAAGGTCCGCGCGAGCGACGCGTTGTCCACGACCTGGAGCGGGTTCGACGGGCACGCGGCGCCGCAGCGCGCGAGCGGCTGCGTCGGGCTGAGCGAGTCCAGGAGGAAGATCGCCGGCAGGCACCCGACGAGGAGCACCGCGCCCGCGAGCCCGAGGGCGGCGCGACCGGCCCCGTCGAGGCGGGCGGACGGGAACGAGAGGACGAGCCACAAGACGAAGAACGAGCCCGGGATCTCGAGCAGCACGCCGAGGCTGTGCACGAGCGGCTGCGTCGTCGCCCCGAGCGAGTAGAGCGAGGCGACGAGCCCGTAGGCGACGAGGGCGAGTCCGTACGGGCTCCACGGCCGCGCGCGGCGCCAGGCGAGCCCGGCGACGACGCAGACGAGGACGTACAGGGCGAGGACGAACGCGAGCCCGGCCGGGCTCGCGGCGATGCCGCCGCGGAGCACGACGGCCGCCGAGACGGCGGCCGCGGCGACTGCGGCGACGGCGATCGTCAGCTCCGTCGCCGTCGGGCGACCTGCCGCCAGGCGCACCGGGCGCAGCTGCCTCTCGACCTCGCGGTCGGCCCGCAGCTCGCGCGCGGACAGCGTCCACGGCACGGCGTCGACCGCGGCGGGTTCGTCGAGGGCGGCTGGTTCGTCGAGCACGATCGAGGAGTCTTCCGGGACAGGCGCCCGTGGCGTCACGCCGTCGCCTCCCTGTCGAGATTGGCTGCGAGACTCCGACCGCGACGCCCCGCGCGCCGGCCACCCCGCTCCGGGAGGATATCGCGCCCCCCGACGGCCGTGCGGAGGAGGTTGGCTCACCCGTTCCCGCTGCGGTCACGGGGTTATCGTGTCGCCGGAGAGCATCGGAAAGGAGCAATCGTGCTGGTAGGCGCGTACACGTTCTGGGACGTGATCTGGACGATGATCGTGTTCTTCGCGTGGGTGCTGGTCGTCGCCTGGGTCGTGATGCTGCTGATCGACGACTTCCGGCGCACCGACCACTCGGGGTGGGCGAAGGCGGCCTGGGCCGTGTTCCTGATCTTCCTGCCGGTGATCGGCGCGATCGCGTACACCGTCGCGCGGCCGACGCTCGAGGAGGACGCGTGGGCGATCGGCGGCGGGTCGGCGCCGGCCGCGTCGAGCGACGGGCGGTCGGCCGCCGCGGAGATCTCCCGGCTGAGCGACCTGCGGGCGCAGGGGGCGATCAGCGACGCCGAGTACGACGAGCTGAAGAAGAAGGCGATCGCCTCGGCGTAGCGCGCATCGGGGCAGCGGCGTGATCCTCCTCCTCTGCATCCTGCTCGTCGTCTTCGTCCCGATCGAGGAGCCGTACGGCGCGCTCGTGATCATCGCCGGCTGCCTGCTCGAGATCGTCGAGGTGGCGATCCTCCGCCGGTGGTCCCATCACCTGAACCGCCGGCTGAAGCCGGCGACCGGCGCGGAGGCGATGATCGGCCTGACCGCGCAGGTGGTCGACCCGTGCCGTCCGGTCGGAACCGTCCGCGTGCACGGCGAGCTCTGGGAGGCGCGCTGCGAGGCGGGCGCCGACCCGAAGGACACGGTCACGATCGACGCCGTCGACGGGCTGACGCTCGTCGTCTCACCCGCCGAGCCGTCGTAGGAGTCTCCCTCTCCCGCTGGTGCCTGCGCCCTGTCGGCCCTCCGGCTCCGGTGGTCCGATCGGATCGAGCCTCCAGACGGAAGGAGCCATGGCAGGCCGGGACGCGCTCTTCGTTCTCGTCGCGCCGTACGACACCGCCGCCGCCGCGACCGCGGACCTCGCGGCGGTGGAGGCGCTCTACCCGGGATCGGGGTCGACGCACGGGTTCGACGCGGTGGTCGTCGAGCGCGACGCCGACGGCCAGGTGCTCGTCGTCGACCAGACGCAGGCCCGGGCCGGGCTCGCGACCGGCGTCGCGGCCGCACTCTTCCCGCCGATCGGCGTGGGAGCGGCGCTCGCGCTCGGGACGGGCGGAGGCGCGACGCTCGGCGCGATCGTGCGGCACGTGCACGCGGACATCCCGCGCGAGGAGCTGGAGCAGCTCGCGGAGATGCTCGAGGCCGCCGGCGCGGGGCTGATCCTCGTCTACGACGAGCCCGTCGCGGAGATCGTCGAGTCGACCGTGTCGTCGGAGAGTCACACGATCATCCGCGCCTCCGACGTCGACGCCGAGGCGCTCCTCCGCGAGGCCCGCGCGTTCACGGAGTCCGTGACCGCGAGGAATGAATAGAGACCACGCGGGCGCGGGATGCGGACACCGGCCCCCGCCACGGGCACGCGCCCTTGGCCGAGCCCCGGGCCGCCGGAAGGGTTGAGGGAGCCCATGCTCGAGCCCGCCGGCATCCCCGTGAGCGGCGCGACCGCGCCCGAACCGGGGCCTGCGTCCGCATATCCGCGGCCGCGCCGCGGCGTCGTCGCCCGCACCGCCCTCGTCGACCGCCTCTGCGCGGCGGCGGACACGCCGGTGGTGACGATCGTCGCGCCGGCCGGGTACGGCAAGACGACGCTGCTGCACCAGTGGGCGGAGCGCGACGGACGCCCGAGCATCTGGCTCGCGCCCGGCGAGATCGACGGCGCCGCTTTTCCCCGGCGCAGGCCCGCGCTCGTCATCGTCGACGGCGCCGAGTCGCTCGCCGCGGATGCCGCCGCGACGCTCGCGGACGGCCTTCCGGCGGGATCGACGCTCGCGCTCTCGGCCCGCAGCGAGCCGCCGCTCCCGCTTGCGCGACTGCGCGTCGAGGGACGCCTGCTCGAGCTCGGTCCCGACGACCTCGCCCTGACCCGCCGCGAGGCGCAGTCGCTCCTGCGCCACGCCGGCGTCCTGCTGCCGGGGCCCGAGGCGGCGGAGCTGGAGCGTCGCACCGAGGGCTGGGCGGCCGGGCTCCAGCTGGCGGCGCTCTCGCTTCGCTCCGGCGGCGACCCGTGGACGTTCGCCGGCGACGACCGCTACGTCGCCGACTATCTCCGGGCCGAGCTGCTCGACCGCCTGACGCCGTCGGCTCGCGCCTTCGTCACCCGGATCTCCGTGCTCGAGCGGATGACCCCGGCGGGCTGCGACGCGGTCCTCGAGCGACGGGACTCCGCGCGCCGGCTCGAGGCGCTCGAGCGGGCGAGCCTGTTCGTCGTGCCGATCGACCGCAGCCGGAGGGCGTACCGCTACCGCCGCGTCGTCCGGGAGTTCCTCCGCGCGGAGCTCGAGCGGCGCGAGCCGGAGCTCGTCGCCACGCTCAACAGGCGGGCGGCCGCGTGGTACGAGGCGAGCGGCGCCCCGGAGGCGGCGGCGGACCACGCGGCCGCAGCCGGCGATCTCGAGACGGTCGCGCGGCTCGTGTCGCGGCCGGCGCTGCCGGCCTACCAGGAAGGCCGCGTCGTCGCGGTCGAGCGGTGGCTCCGGCTGCTCGGCGGGCTGGCGACGCTCGACCGCCATCCGGATCTCTGTGTCGCCGGCGCGTGGATCCACGCGCTCCGCGGCCGGCCGGCCGACGCGCACCGCTGGGCGGATGCCGCCGAGCGCGGCACCGTGGCGGACGATCCGCGGCGGCGGCTGCTGCGGGCGCTCCGCTGCCGGGACGGCACCGAGCAGATGCTCGCCGACGCGATCGCCGCGTGCGACGGGCTCGAGCCCGGCAGCCCCTGGCAGCCGACGGCGCTGCTCGCGCTCGGCGCGGCGCACCGGCTCGCGGGAGAGGATGCGCGCGCGGACGCCGCGCTCGCGCGCGCGGCCGAGGCCGCCGCCGCCGTCGGCGCCGCCGACACGGAGGTCGCCGCGCTGAGCGCGCGCTCGCTCGTCGCCGCCGCGCACGGCGCGCACGCGGACGCGGACGCGCTCGTGCGGGAAGCCGACGCGGTCGCCGGCGCGGGCCGGCTGGGAGCGTCGGCGATCCGTGCGGTCGCTCTCGCCGCTTCGGCGCGGGCCGCACTGCACCGCGGCGACCGGGAGCGCGCGCGCGCCGACGTCGCGCACGCGGGCAAGCTCCGCCCGCTGCTCACGCACGCCGTGCCGTGGCTGTCCGTTCAGGCCGGAGTCGAGCTCGGGCGTGCACAACTCGCGCTCGCGGACGCGGCGGCCGCACGGTCGCTGCTGCTCGAGGTCGAGGCGATCCTGCGGCTCCGCCCCGCCCTCGGGACGCTCGTGGACGAGACGGCGCTCCTGCGCGCGCAGGTCTGCGCGCTCGAGGAGCCGGACGGCCGCTGGGCGTCGAGCCTCACCGCGGCGGAGCTCCGGCTGCTGCCGCTGCTCGCGACGCACCTGTCCTTCCGGGAGATCGGCGAGCGCCTGTTCGTCTCCCGCAACACGGTGAAGACGCAGGCGATCTCCGTGTACCGCAAGTTCGGGGTCTCGAACCGCAGCGATGCGATCGCCCGCGCGGTCGAGCTCGGCCTCGTCGATGCCGCGATCGGCGAGAATCCGCTGAACGCGGCATGAAGGGAGAGGCGATGGCGGAGATGGGCCCGGTGCAGATGATCGTCGTCGAGTTCGACGGCTACCGGTTCAAGGGCGAGATCTTCCCCGAGCTCGAGCGGCTGAAGGAGAGCGACGTCATCCGGCTGATCGACCTCCTGGTCATCCGCAAGGACCGGTCGGGCGCGCTCGCGGTGCTCACCGCGACCGACCTCGGGATGAAGGAGATGCTCGAGTTCGGCGCCACGATCGGCTCGCTGATGGGCGCCGACTCGAGCGGCGACGCGTACGCCGCCGACGTGCTCGCCGGCCTCCAGCGCGTCTCGACCGGCCACCTCTTCGACGAGGCCGAGGCGGCGAGGCTCGCCGAGGACATCCCGCTCGGCACCGCCGTGGCGGTCGCGCTCGTCGAGCACCGCTGGGCGATCCCGCTCCGCGCGGCGATCGCCCGCGCCGACGGCGACATCCTCTCCGACGAGTGGCTCTCGCCGGAGAACCTCGCGGAGCTGGGACGGATCGCCGCCTCCGAGCAGCCCGGCCTCGGCCCGGGCGGGTCGAACGGCCACAAGAACGGCAACTAGCGCATTCCGCCGCCGCGCCCGACATGTGCGGGCGCGGCTCCGCAGCCGCTCGCCACGAGTCAGGTCTCTCCCGCACACTGCGAGCGGAAAGCACAGCGCGAAGCCACGCGCGCGCAGCGCGCCTGGCTCGCGCGAAGCGGGCGAAGCAGCGACTACGACAAGTCACGCGGGACGACGTACGCCGTCAGCTCGGCGCCGCCGGCGGCGAGGTCGTCCCACGCGTCGGCGGCGATCGCGAACGTCGCGAGCGCGCCCGTCGGCAAGCCCTCGCGCAGCCGGCCGAGCAGCTCGGCGTCGCCCCCGCCCGCGAGCGAGAGCGCGAGGTCGCCCAGCCCCGGGTTGTGCCCGATCAGGAGAACGGAGCCGGCCGCGGGCGGCACCGCGCGGATGCGCGTGAGCAGGGTGCCCGCGTCGGCCGCATACAGCTCGTCCTCGACGAGCACCTCCGGGTCGCCGCCGAGCGCAGGCCGGATCGCGTCGAGCGTCTGGCGCGTGCGGAGGGCGGACGAGCAGAGCACGACCGCCGGCGCGGCGCCGGTCCGGCGGAGATACGCGGCGATCCGCTTGGCGGCCTTCCGGCCGCGCGGCGCGAGCGGGCGGTCGATGTCGGCGACCCCCGGCTCGTCCCAGCTCGACTTCGCGTGACGGAGGAGGTAGAGGCGCTTCATCGCCTGCCCGGCCGCCGGTCGGCGAGCGACTCGAGCAGGCCGATCCCCGCGCGTCCGGGCGCGAGCAGCGCGTCGAGCAGGTCGCGCAGGGCGACCTCGGTGTCGCGTTCCACCGTCTCGCGGAGCTGCTGCGCGCCGTGGGCGATCTGGTTGCGCTCGTGCTTCACCACCTCGTCGGCGAGCGAGCGCGTGAAGCGGGCGGCCGCCTCACTCGCGGCTGCCTCGGCGTCGGCGCGGGCGGCGAGCGCTGCCTCGAGCGTCTCCGTGCGGTCGAGGTCGTCCAGCCGCCGCTTCAGCCGCCAGGGCAGGTCGAATCCGAGCAGCAGTCCGGCGACGCAGACCCAGGCACCGGCGACGATCGCCGCCGCGAGCCACGGTCGGACGACGAGCGTGAGCGCCTGCTCGATCGCGAACGTCGTCACCGCGAGCGCGAGGAAGAGCCCGGCGGCGGAGACGACCGCCGCGGCGAGATCGCGCGACGCTGCTCGCACCTGCGGCCCGCGCCTCGCCGCCGCGAGCTCGAGGTCCCGGCGCACGAGCACCGCGAGTCGGTCGACGAGCTCGCCCGCGAGGTCGTCGAGCGGAGGCGACTCTGTCCCTACCGTCCTTCCTCCACCGTGATCCGCCCGTCCTTTCTCGCCTGCACGAGCTCGTTGTAGTCCTTCTCGTTCTGGTCGGCGTACGCGCGCGCGAACTCGAGGAGCGCCTTGTCGAAGGCGTCGCCCTTGCCGAGGTACTCGCCGATGGCGATCCGGTCGCCCGACCGCGCGTGTGCGCGCGCGAGGATGAAGCCGCAGACCTCCGCGTAGAGCACGAGCCCGATCGGGACGATCACGTCGAGGTCGACCGACGTCTTCCAGTCCCAGAGCTGGCGGAAGTAGAAGTCGCGCTCCCGGCCGTCGAGCCCCGCGTCGACGTGCGTCCAGCCGAGGAAGATGTCGCTGACCGCCTGCATCAGCCGCTGCCCGAAGACGACGCGCTGGCCGTGGTTCCCGTACTCGCTCTTGCCGAGCACGGGCTCGAGCACCGACGCCTGCGCCTCTTTCGCCTGGAGGAACAGCGGGTCGCCGCCGTCGCGGCCGAGCAGCAGCACGATCCAGCAGCGCGTGCCGACGCTGCCGACGCCGACGACCTTGCGGGCGATGTCCACCCACCGGTACTGCTCGAGCAGGTGGCGGCGGTCCGGCTGCAGGGTGCGCCGGTAGTCGCGGTAGACCCTCCGCAGCGCCGTCTCGACTGCATCCGCCTCCGCCGAGTCGTAGAGCTGATCGATCGGGACGATCAGCGGCGGGTCGGAGACGATCCTCGGCTCGCCGTCGACATCGGTCGTGAGCTTCGAGAACGCCTTCAGGCTGTCCTTCGTCTGCGCCTTCACGGCCGCCTGCCGAACACGGTCGGCCTGCTGCCCCGCCTGCCTCGCGCGAATGCCGGCCTCGACGGTGTCGGCGTCCAGATGCGCGTACCAGACGTCGAGGTTCGGCATGACGGCGAGCCGGCGCATCCACTCGCGGTAGTTCCGCACGACGGCGAGCACGGCCTCGTCGCGCTCCGCCTTTGTGAACTCCCGGTCGCGGCCGGCGATCTCGAAGCTCGCGGCGAGCCGCTTCACGTCCCACTCGAACGGGCCGGGCAGCGTCTCGTCGAAATCGTTGAGGTCGAAGACGAGCCGCCGCTCCGGCGAGGCATAGCCGCCGAGGTTGGCGAGGTGCGCGTCGCCGCAGAGCTGCGCCTGGAGACCGGCACGCGGCGTCGCGGCGAGGTCGTGCGCCATGATCGCCGCCGCGCCGCGGTAGAACGTGAACGGCGAGACGAGCATCCGGCCGTAGCGGATCGGCACGAGCTCGGGAACGCGCGTCTCCGCCTGGTCGACGAGGATCTGCACGGGGTCGCGCCCGGCCGAGAGCTCGAAGCCCGCGTGGCTCGCCCGCGGGCAATCGGCGCGGGCCGCCTTGCCGCGGGCGGCGCGCTCCTCCGCGGTGAAGTGGAGCACCTCCGGCGGCGGGGCGGGCTTTTTCGTCTTCTCCGCAGCCTCCGTATCGGCGATCTCGGTCATCTCGTCCTCCTCGTCCGGCCGCCTGCCCGATCGGCAACAGCCTCCCGGGTCACATGGGTCCCTGGAAGAAGGTTGGCACGCTTCGAGCCGCCGTGCCATCACCACCCGTGCGAGACTGGCGCCTGATGGCCAGGCGACGTCTGTTTCGCAGCCGGGTCCAGCGCCTCCGAGCGACGCACAGCTACGGCATCGTGCTCCTGCTCGTGATCGGCACGGTCATCTTCGCGGGCGTCGGGCCCGACACCGACTGGTCGGCCGCCGTGCTCGTGATTATCGAGGCGGTGACGCTCGCCGTCGCGCTGTGGACATCCGGCTTCGCCGGAACGGACTCGGCCGTCAGCTTCGGGTTCAGCGCCTTCGCGATCGCAGTCTCGATCGCGTTGATCGTCTGGGGCGGGTCAACCCTCACCGGCGTCGTCGCGCTGCTCTCGGGGGTGCTGACGCTCGCGATCGGCGCCGCGATCGTCGTCGGCGTGATCGACCAGGGGGAGGTCAACCTCCAGACCGTCACCGGCGCCGTTTGCATCTACCTCCTGATCGGATTCATGTTCGTCTTCATCTACAGCGCGATCGCCTCCCTCGGCTCCGGCGACCTGTTCGCCCAGGGCACCGACGGCACGCGCGGGATCCGCGTCTACTTCAGCTACGTAACGCTCACGACCGTCGGCTACGGGGACTACACGATGCGAACGAGCGCCGCGCGGATGTTCGCGGTGCTCGAGATGCTGATGGGGCAGCTCTACCTCGTCACCGTCCTCGCGCTGCTCGTCTCCCGGATCCGACCCGGCGCGCGCCTCCGCTCCTGGAAGGACACCGAGCCGGAGGACTAGCTCGTCAGGCCGGCGATCCCGTTCCGCAGCAACGTGGCGGCGAGGAGGATCATGATCACGCCGGCGACCTGCATCGCGTGCTTCAGCAGGAAGTCGCGCACGCGGCCGAGGAGCCGCTCCGTCCACTCGCGCGCGACGACGAGCATGATCAGGAAGACGCCGAGCGGCAGCAGCGAGATGAGCGTGAAGCAGAGCCAGAGGACGCAGTACTGCGTCGTCGTCGGGTTCGTCTCCGAGATCTCCTTCAACGCGAGCGGGATGAACCCGCCCGGGTTCGCGAGCGCGGCGCCGGCGCCGACGATCGCGATCGCCGGCGACGAGGCGACCGTGCTCATCTGGTCGACCATGCTCTGCTCCCTCTTCGGGTCGAGCGGCTTGCCGATCCAGCGGGCGACCCACGCGAGGATGATCACCGCCGCGACGACGTCGACGATCGCCACCCACGTCTTCGGCGTCGACGTGTGCGACGCCGCCTTGTCGCCGAGGACGAACGCGGCGAGGATCCCGATCGCGATCGTCGCCGTGAAGGCGCCGAGGTAGAACAGCACGCCGGTGCGGAGCGGCCGTTGGCCCAGCACGAGCGCGAGCACCGAGAACGAGAGGGTCGTCGGCGAGAGCATCGCCGCGAGCGAGGTGAGCGCCAGCTCCGAGTAGACCCAGTTCACGTCCGTGGCACCGTCGTCCGTCCTTGCCCGCCGCCCGGGGAGGTGAGCCTCCCCGCTCCCGTCATACTCTCACCACGAGGATGGCGACGACCAGGCCACCGACCCGGGCGCGACGGAACGCGCATCTCACGGCCGACGAGCGGGACGCGCGCGGGCGGGCGGCGCGCGAGGCGGTGCCGCGGCAGAGCCACGGGGTGTGGGCGCCGGCGGCGAACCGGCCCGACCCGGTCACGCTCCTCGAAGATCAGGCCGAGCACCGGGTACACGCGCTCGTGCCGATCCGGCACGGCCGGATGCTCGCCTCCCCGTTCGCGTTCTACCGCGGCGCCGCGCTGATCATGGCGAGCGATCTCTCCTCGACACCGCACTCCGGGATCAACGTCCAGCTCTGCGGCGACGCCCATCTCGCGAACTTCGGCGTGTTCGGCACGCCCGAGCGGAGGCTCGTCTTCGACATCAACGACTTCGACGAGACGCTCCCCGGCCCGTGGGAGTGGGATGTGAAGCGCCTCGCCGCGAGCCTCGAGGCGCTCGGCCGCGACCGCGGCTTCTCCGACTCCGACCGCCGGGAGATCGTCGTCGCGTGCGTCCGCGAGTACCGGCAGACGATCCGCTCGACCGCCGAGATGAAGACGCTCGACGCCTGGTACGACCACATGGACGCCGACGAGGTGACGGCACTCATGCAGCAGGAGGTCAGCGAGAAGCGGCTGAGCAAGCGCGAGGAGAAGGTGGCGGAGCGGGGCCTCGCGAAGGCGCGGACGCGCGATCACGCGCACGTGTTCGCGAAGCGCGTCGGCGAGGTCGACGGCGAGCTCCGCATCGTCGCCGACCCGCCGCTGATCGTCCCGCTCGACGACGTCGCGCCGGCCGGGACCGAGCGCGACAAGCTCGTCGGGTACATGCGCGTGCTCATGCGCACGTACCGGCGCTCGCTCGCGTACCAGCACCATCCGCTCGAGGAGTTCGAGTACGTCGACACGGCGCACAAGGTCGTCGGCGTCGGCAGCGTCGGCCTGCAGGCGTGGATCCATCTCCTCGTCGGCCGCGACGACGACGATCCGCTGTTCCTCCAGTCGAAGGAGGCGCAGGCGTCCGTGCTCGAGCGGTTCGTCGGCAGGAGCGAGTTCCGCAATCACGGCCGTCGCGTCGTCGTCGGCCAGCGGCTGATGCAGGCTGCAAGCGACATCTTCCTCGGCTGGGTACGGGTCGTCGGCATCGACGGCGAGCTGCGCGACTACTACGTGCGCCAGTTCCACGACTGGAAGGGCAACGTCGAGGTCGAGTCGATGCTCGTGCCGGGGACGACGCTGTACGGACGCCTGTGCGGCGCGACGCTCGCGCGGGCGCACGGGCGCTGGGGCGACCGGATCGCGATCGCCTCGTATCTCGGCAAGGGCGGCGCCTTCGACGAGGCGATCGCCGACTTCGCCTCCGCGTACGCCGACCAGAACGAGCGCGACTACGAGGCCTTCGCCGCGGCGGTGAAGACCGGGCGTCTCGACGCGGAGGAAGGCCTCTAGCTGACGACGGGCGAGGCGGCGGAGGGGCTCCTGAGCCGTCGGTCGTCGGAGCCCCCGGCCGCGACCCTGGCGGACGAACCTGGGGGAGAACGAGTTCGGTCCCGGCGTCTGAGCCCGATTCTCGGCGAGGCGGGCGCCGGCGTCGATGACCCGGGTGGGTCAATCGCCTGCGTGCCGGCCCGGAGCCGGGAGCAGGCCGAGCCGGTACGCGGTCAGCACCGCCTCGAGCCGCGACTTCGCGTTCAACTCTCCGAGCGTGGCCTTCACGTGGTTGCGGACCGTCTCCGGCGAGAGACCCATCGCCTCGGCCATCTGCGCCGTCGTCATCCCCGCTCCGAGGAGGCGCAGCACCTCGTGCTGGCGCGGCGTCAGCGCCGGCACGCCCTCCTCGGCCGTCGCCTCCACCACCGGCCGGAGAGCGCGGACGACGCCGAAGACGCCGACAATCTGGTGGCCCTTGCGCAGCGGGACGGAGCTGATGTCGACCTCGATGCGCCGCCCGTCGGGGAGGTTGATCACGGTCGTGTGGTCCGTGAACGGCCCCTGGCCGAGGATGCGACGCGCGAAGATGCGGCGCGCCGAGTGGATGTAGTCCGGCGCCAGCACGTCGGTGAAGCGCTTCCCGGTCGCCCCGGGGACGAGCTCCTCGGCGGCGTCGTTCAGCCAGACGATCCTCCCCCTGCGGTCGAGGACGTACATCGGCACCGGCACGTCCTGGAGCGAGGCGAGGACGTCGCCGTCGACGTGCGCGAGTACCTGCGCGAGCGAGCTCATCCGATCCCGATCGCGGCATCATCGCATCTGCCTCGAGTGAATTGAATCGGCGCGATGTCGACCCGCAGCTCGATATCGCGCCGATCCACAGTCGGAAGGTGCTCGTCAGGCGGTGCCCGCGGAGGTGCCCTTCCAGTCGCTCGTGACCGAGATCCCGTACATGACGAAGACGGCGAGCGCGAGCGAGGCGATCCCGAACCACGGCGCCGAGCCGAGGATGAGGAAGCTCTGGATCAGGACGAGGCCGCCCCACACATAGCCGACGACGCGGCCGAACACGTTCCCGCCGAGGAGCGAGTACCCGCCCCAGATCGAGAGGACGGCGATGACCACGTCCCACAGCCCCCAGAGGAACAGGTGGCTGCCGAACGCGCCGTAGGTGAGGTTGTTCACGCGGTGGCTGTTGGCGAAGTAGTAGATCGCCGTGATCGCCCGCAGGCAGCCGAAGGCGACCAGGACAGCCGCCGCGAAGGTGAGCCATCCGGGCCGTTCGAGCCGAGCGAGTGCCGTTGACGACATTGATTCCACTCCTTTCCGTGGACCCGGCACCGAAGTTCTCGCTCCACCCGCCGATCCCTCTACGATCAGGCTCGTGCTCGCGTCGCTGCTGGCAGCCGTCGTGCTCGCGCACTCGGGTGCGCACGCGCGCACGACGCTGCACGTCTTCACGCCGTGGGCGGGATCGATTCCCGCCGCGGGCGTGACGATCGACAGAACCCTGCGCGGCAGCTGCGACCACGGCTCGGAGGTGCTCATCCGCTTCGACGCGTGGCACTGCGTCGTCGGCGGCGGCCGCGTCTACGACCCGTGCTTCGCGAACACGCGGGCGGAGATCGGCGCGCACGTCCTCTGCTCGGCGTCGCCGTGGGAGGACGCGACGGCGATCGAGCTGACGAAGCCGCTGCCGCTGAGCCTCTCGAACCCGCAGGGCAATCCCGAGCGCTTCCCGCCGTGGGCGATGGTCACCGCCTCGGGGCAGGAGTGCGAGCTCGTCCGCGGCTCGCTCGCGCGGATCGCGGGGATGCGCGCGAACTACGCGTGCGCGGGGAGCGGCCTCCTGCTCGGGCTGCCGACGCGCGGGACGACGTGGACGCAGGCGTACGCCGCAACCGTGACGACGAAGCGGCCGACGCGCGTCGCGCTGCGGTCCGTCTGGTGGTGAGCCGCACCCTGGCCGTCGTCCTGGTCCTCGCGGCCGTCGCCGCGGCGACCGCCGACGGCCGAGCGGGGTCGGGACCGCGGACGGTCGTCGTCGGCAGCGACGCCGAGTTCGCCCGCGCGGCGGCGGCGCTGCGCGAGAGCGGCGGCACGATCGTCCTCCGCGCAGGCTCGTACGCGCAGCTCGAGCTCGGGCCGCGCTCCACCCGGCCGCTGCGCGTCGTCGGCTCGCCGGGCACGCGCGTCGGCCGCTTCCTGCTCGCGCGGACGCAGCAGGTGTCGATCGGCCGCCTGACGATCGCGCCGGTCGGCGGCGACGCACGGCTCGAGCTCCAGGACGCACGGGACGTCGACCTGCACGATCTGCACGTCACTGCCCGCGGCACCGCGTTCCAATCGTCGATCTTCGTCGCGTTCGCGCACCACGTCCGCATCCGGCGGAGCGTCTTCACGCACTGCGGCGACGCCTCGCCCGACTTCTCGAACTGCGTGACGCTGAACCGCGGCGCGAACGAGGTCGTCATCGAGAACGACCGCTTCCACGACTGCTACGGCTGCGACTTCGTCCACGGCCGTTTCGGTGCCTTCCTGACGATCCGCGAGAACCGCTTCGACCGGGCGCTCCCGTGCCATCGCCAGGGCGCCTACCGGTGCGGGCACAACGATCTCGTCCAGCTGTTCGGAGGCCGGTGGCTGCGGGTGGAGCGGAACCGGTTCGGCGTCTATCGCGCGGGCGGCGCGCAGCTCTACCTCACCGACGACGTCGACCACGCCACGATCGTGAACAACGTGTTTCTCGGCACCGACCCGAAGGTGCCCGGCTATCGGGCACGCGTGGCGATGGTGGTCGGCGCGAACGAGTCGAAGCGCCTTCCCTACGACGCGAAGATCGTGAACAACACGATCCTCACGGGCTGGCGCCGCAAGGACGGGTACGAGGGATCGCTCCGGATGAGCTCGCTCTACGGCGGCATCCCTCGCTGGAAGCGCCCGATCGTCGCGAACAACGTCATCGCCCTCCTCGACACCACCTGGCCCGTCTGCGCGGCGTCGCAGCGGTTCCTGTCGAACGTCGTCGTCGCCGGGAAGAACTGCGATGCGCTGGGCGACGTCGGCCCGGACGGTCTCGACGCGGCGGGCCGCCCGCACGCCGGCTCCGTCGTGATCGGAGCGGCGAACCGCCACTACGCGCCCGCGGTCGACTTCACCGGCCGCCGGCGCGACGCGGAGCCGGACATCGGCGCGTACGAGTACCGCGGCTGAG
>DATKNT010000054.1:0-10850 GCA_035541175.1 Gaiellaceae bacterium | reverse complement strand
CGGAGCCAGCCGGTCAGGCGCTTGAAGACGCCCTTCCCCTGGTACTGGAAGAACTGCGTCTGGTCGTTGCAGGCGGCCGGCTCCGCCTTGTACTTCCCGCACTGCAGGCTCGGCGCGCCGAGCGCCTGCGGGCCCTTGAAGTTCCGGAAGGCGACGGTCAGCGCCGCGGCCGAGGCGTTCGGGCCGAGCTGGTTCAGGATCTTGATCGTCGTGAGCACCTGGCCCCACGAGACGATGACCCACGCGTCCTGGGCGAGCGCCGTCTGGCCGAGCGCCTTCATCGCGCGGTTGTACGGCACGACGGCGGGATCCGACGTGTCGCCTGCGAGCGACGACGCGATGCCGTAGACCCACTGCGCGAGGTCGCCGCCGAGGCCGGCCGCGACCTGGCCGCTGAGGCACAGCGGGTTCGACACGATCTTCGAGCCCGAGACGCCGAGCTGCTGCAGCGTCTTCGCGACGTTCGCGCAGTGCGAGGCGTCGCTCTGCGGGACGACCATGTCCGCGGTCTGTGCGCCGGCCGCGGTGAGCGGGCCGGTCAGGTCGGTGGCGTTCGGGTCGAAGCCGACGAGCTTCGTCGAGATGCCGGCCGAGTCGAGGCTCTGCTTCTCGACCTTGGCGCCGTAGTCGATGCCCGGGATCTGCGGGTAGATGACGGCGGCCGTCTTCGCCTTCAGCACCGTCTTGCCGAACGTGCCCCAAGGGCCGAGCACCGAGTCGTTCGTCCCGAAGAGCGCGAACTCGTTGTTCTGGGTCGCGTCGACCGGCAGGAGCGCGACGCCGCTGACGATCGGCTTCTTGCCGCCGATCGCGGCGTAGAACGACTGGTTGCCGACCGCGACCGCGCCGAACAGGATGACGTGGACCTTGCTGTTGTTCGCGAACTGCTGGCCGCACTTCGTCCCCTCTTCCTCGGCCGAGGTGGTGAAGCACTCGCTGAGGACGACGGGATGTCCCTGCACGCCGCCGAGGTAGGTGTTGACGTACTTCACCGCCAGCTCGGCGCCCTTGGTCCAGTTCGGCCCGACGAGGACCTGGCCGCCCTGCGTGTTGATGGCGCCGATCACGACCGGCGACAGCTTCGGGTTCGCCTTGCCGGCCTTGCCGCCGACGTAGGTCAGGTAGTTGGTGACCGAGCCGCCTCCGGCGGAGCCTCGCCCGAGGGCGGCGGGCACCATGACGGCGAGCGCGACGGCCACGATTCCCACGACGGTCGCGAGGCGCCGCGACGGGGTTCGCTTCACAGGCCTCATGTGCCTTCCAGCCTCCTTCCTCCTTCGATCCCGCTCTGCGGGAGAAGCGTTTCGCGGCCGCTCACGGCATTCGTCGACGGTCCAGTCGAGATCCGGCTCCGGGCGACCCACCGGGCGATCTTCCCGCGCCCGGGGCGCCCGCTCTTCGCAGCGGGCGCACAGTCCGGCGCGGGCGAGTTGACGATCAGCGCACAGTTAGCCGACGACCGAGAGCCGCGCGAGCCCGTAGGCCTCGAGAGCCGCGAGCAGCTCGCGGTGGCCGAACGCCGAGCACGGCGACGCGAAGCCGACCGCGCGCGGCGGCCGGAAGACGAGGTGGTGCGCGGCGAACGCCTGGATCAGCCCCGTCTGGAGGTACGCGCCCTGACCGTGCACGACGACCTGAGCCGAGTCGAGGCTGCCGCGCGCGGAGACGACGTCGATCGTCCGCTGGTGCCGCCGGTTCTCGCGGGGCGGCGTGCCCGCCTGCACGGAGTCGGCGATCTCCGCGAGGATCGCGCGCTGCTGATCGGCGGGGAGCGGCCGGATCGTCTCCTGGTAGTCGCGCTGGCCGGCGACGACGTTCTCCATCAGCGCGCGGTCGAGCAGGCCGCCGAACGCCATCACGTTGTTGATGCGCGGGTCGTCCTTGAACCAGACCGGGTGCGGGAAGCCGCCCCACGGCAGCGCGAGCCGCGTGCGGAAATCGCCGGGGATGAGCGCCTCGATCGTCGTCACGGGCGGCCACTCGACGTACTCGTTCTCCTGGAGGTAGATCGACTCCCACTGGAGCTGGCCGAAGATCGTCTGCGTCGACCCGTACGTCGGCATGCCCATGAACATCGACAGCACCTCGATCGTGTCGATGCCCGGCGCGCGCTCCTGCGCGACCCGGACGGCGGCCTCGGCGGTCGCCGACATGTACGCGGTCGCCGGCGCGACGAGCAGCCCCGCCTCGGCGAACTGCTCGTGCCAGTTCTCGCGGACGCTCTTCACCCACGGCGTCTCGCCGCCGGTGTCGATGTAGTGGCAGCCGGCCGCGAGGCACGCCTCGACCACCGTGTCGCCGTAGTAGATGCACGGGCCGACGGTGTTGCAGACGACCTTCGCGCCCTCGAACAGCTTCGTCAGCGCCGGGACGGAATGCTCGACCTCGGCGATCTCGTAGCTCGCCGTCGAGATGCCGGGGACGTGGTCGAGCACCTCCTCGAGCCGCTGCCGGTCACGGCCGGCGGCGACGAACGGGACGTTGTACTCGCGGAGGAACTCGACGATCAGGCGGCCCGAGAACCCGCTCGCACCGTAGACGACGACGGGCTTGTCAGCCATGGCTCACTCCTTGTCCGAGGTGGCCGCGCGCGACTTCGCGTACGCGGCGAACGGCTCGATCGCGTCGGGGTCGACGAGCGCGTCCTTGCTGACGACGTCGGCGACCGCAGTGCCGCCGAGGATCTTCTTCACCGGCAGCTCCAGCTTCTTCCCGGTCATCGTCCGCGGGATCGCGGGCACGGCGACGATGTCGTCCGGCCGGTGGCGCGGCGAGAGACCGCTGCGAAGCGCGTCCGAGAGCCGGCTCTTCAGCCCGTCATCGAGCTCGACGCCGTCCCTGAGGACGACGAAGAGGATGAGGTCGTCCGTCGCCTCGAGGTGGACGACGAGGCTGTCGAGCACCTCGTCGAACTCCTCGACGACGCCGTAGAGCTCGCTCGTGCCGAGCCGGACGCCGCCGCGGTTGAGCGTCGCGTCGGAGCGGCCGGTGATGAACGAGGCGCCGCGCTCGTCGAACTGGATCCAGTCGCCGTGGCGCCAGACGCCGGGGTAGAACTCGAAGTACGAGGCGCGGTAGCGCGCACCGTCGGGGTCGTTCCAGAACTTCACCGGCATCGACGGCATCGGCTTGCGGATGACGAGCTCGCCGAGCTCGCCTACGACCTCGTTGCCGTCGAGGTCGTAGGCGACCGCGTCGACGGCGAGGCACGGCGCCGACATCTCGCCCGCGTAGACGGGCAGCAGCGGGTAGCCCTGGACGATGCCTGTGCACACGTCGGTGCCGCCGCTGCCGACGTTGAGGAACATCTCCGGGCCGAACTGCTGGTAGAGCCAGTGGTAGCCCTCCATCGGCAGCGGCGACCCGGCCTCGCAGACCGTGCGGATCGAGGAGAGGTCGAGGTCGCGGCCGGGGGCCAGCCCCTCCTTGCGGCACGCCATCGTGAAGGCGGGGCTGAGCCCGAAGAACGTCGCCTTCGTCTCCGCGGCGAGGCGCCACTGGAAGCCGAGGTCGGGCCAGCCCGGGTTGCCGTCGATCATCACGATCGAGGCGCGCGTGAGCAGCACCGAGACGAGCGCGTTCCACATCATCCAGGCGGTCGTCGTGAACCAGAACAGCCGGTCGCCGGGGCCGAGGTCCCAGCTGAAGACGTGGTTCTTCAGGTGCTCGACGAGGATGCCGCCGTGCCCGTGGACGATCGCCTTCGGCAGCCCCGTCGTCCCGGACGAGAAGAGCACGTAGAGCGGATGGTCGAACGGGACGGGGTCGAACTCGAGCGGGCCCGGCTCGGCGACGAGCTCGTCCCAGGGCATCGTGTCCGGGAGCGCGTCGTCCGGGCCGCCGGCGTACGGGACGTGCACGACGTGCTGCAGCGACGGGAGCCCGGCGCGGACGGCGGCGACCTGCTCGCGCCGGTCGACGTGCTTGTCGCCCCAGCGGTAGCCGGCGGTGGCGAGCAGCACGGTCGGCCCGAGCTGGCCGAGCCGGTCGAGCACGCTGCGCGGCCCGAACTCCGGCGGGCACGTCGCCCAGATCGCGCCGAGGCTCGCGGCGCCGAGGAAGGCGATCAGCGTCTCGGGGATGTTCGGCAGGTACGCGACGACGCGGTCGCCCGGCTGGACGCCGAGCCGCTGGAGACCGGCGCGGGCGCGCGCGACCTGCTCGCGGAGCTCGCGCCAGGTCAGCTCGTGCGGGCCGCGCGACTGCGAGCGGGCGATCACGGCGATCTCGTCGAGATCCTCGTCGCGCCCGACCATGTGCCGCGCGTAGTTGAGGCTCGCGCCGGGGAACCACTCGGCACCCGGCATCGCGTCCGAGCCGAGCACCCGCTCGTACGGCGTCGTCGCCCGGATCTCGAAGTAGTCCCAGACCGCCCCCCAGAAGCCCTCGAGGTCGGTGACCGACCAGCGGTGCAGATCGTGGAAGCCCTCGAGGTCCCGCCCGCGCTCCTCGGCGAGCCAGTCCATGAACCGGCCGACGCGGCAATGCGCCCGCGCGTCCGCGGCCGGCGTCCACAGCACCTCGCCGAGCTTCGGGACGTGGTGATTCGAGGTGGGGCTCATGCCCGCTCCCGCCGACGGCGAAGCCGGCGCCTCCGCTCCATGTCCACTCCGGCGTCGGCAAGGCCGACGCCTGCGCTCACGGCCGGCTCCTTCAAGCCTACGCCGGTGGTGAGCTCCGTCGAGGCTACGCTCATGGAACGAGCACGGCGCGGCCGGTGACCTCGCCCTCGCGCAGCTTGTCGAGCACCTCGTTCACGTCGTCGAGCGGGTGCACCTCGGTGCGCAGCTCCACCTTGCCCTGCACGTGCAGCTGCAGCAGCTCCCACAGGTCGATCCAGGTGCCGACGAGGTTGCCGACGTACGTCGTCTCGCCGACGACGAGGTCGACGGACGGGACGGAGACGTCGCCGCCGTAGCCGACGAACGAGAGGACGCCGCGGCGCGCGAGGATCGCCTGGCCGAGCTCGTGCGTCGCGTTCGTGCCGACGACGTCGAGGACGACGTCGGCGCCGGTGCCGTTCGTCGCCTCGCGGAGCGCGCCCGGGACGTCGGCCTCGGCGCCGAGCACCTCGTCCGCGCCGAGCTCGCGCGCCATCGTCCGCCGCCGCTCGTCCGTGTCGATCGCGACGACGCGCGAGGCGCCGAGCGCCTTGATCACCTGCATCGCGATGTGGCCGACGCCGCCGACGCCGATCACCGCCGCCGTGCTGCCCGGGACGAGGTACGGCGCCAGCTTGCGCACCGCGTGGTAGGCGGTGACGCCGGCGTCCGCGTGCGGCGCCACCGACGCGGGCTCGACGCCGTCCGGGAGCGCGATCAGCGAGCGCTCGTCGACGAGGACGTACTCCGCGAAGCCGCCGTCGCGCGTCAGGCCGGTGAAGCCGTGGTCGACGCAGTGGACGTCGTTGCCGCGCCGGCACGGGACGCAGAGCCCGCACGCGTACGGCGGGTAGACGAGCACCGGGTCTCCGACCTTCGCGGCGGTGACGCCCGGCCCGACCTCGTGCACCCAGCCCGCGTTCTCGTGACCGAGCACGACGGGGACGGTCAGGCCCGCCGGCTCCATCAGCCCGTCGATCGCGTGCAGGTCGGTCGCGCAGACGCCGGCGCCGCCGACCTCGACGACGACGTCCCTCCAGCCGGCCGGCTCGGGCACCGGCCGGTCGATCAGCTCGAGGGGACGGTGGTATGCGGTGAGCTGCGCCGCCTTCACGCGAGGTAGCCGCTCGGATCCGCGTGCAGGTGGTCGGCGAGCCGCGTCGCCAGCGCCATGATCGTCAGCGACGGGTTCACGGACATCGTGCGCGGGACGAGCGAGCCGTCGCCGACGAACAGCCGCTTCACCTCGTGCGACTCCCCGTTCCGGTCGACGACGGAGCGCGCCGGGTCGTCGCCCATCCGACAGCTCCCCTGCACGTGCGTGGACGCGATCCCCGACCACGCGATCTGCTTCGCGCCGGCGTGGCGGAGCACCTCGCGGCTGAACGCGAGCGCGTCGTCGAGCCGCCGCTGCTCGTTCTCGTTCCAGGCGACGTCGAAGCGCTCGTTGCCGTGCTCGTCCACGACGACGGCGGACGTGTTCTCGTCGGTCACCATCGCGAGCACGCCGTTCCAGTACCGGTACTTCTTCACCGCGTCGACGAGCGGCTGCCCCCAGAGCGGCCCGCGCTCGTCGCCGAGCGTCGTCGCGAAGCCGATCGGATCCTGGACGGTGGACGCCTCGATCACGAAGCCGCCGTCCTCGTCGTGCTGGTGCGCCATCGAGTGCGCGGTGATCGGGTAGACCATGTGCGCGTCCTGCACCTCGTCGAAGAGCCCGTAGACGAGCCGGACGGGGTGGAGACCGAGATTCCTGCCGATCGCGCGGTTCGTCAGCCCGGAGCGGAGCAGGAGCTGCGGCGTGTTCAGCGCACCGCAGGCGACGACGACCGCACCCGCGCGCACCGCGTTGCGCTCGCCGGCGGCGTCGACGTACTCGACGCCGGTCGCCTCGCCGTCCTCCACGAGCACGCGCTCGACCGACGCGTTCGCGCGCAGCTCGAGCACACCCTGCGCGAGCGCGTCCGCGATGTACGTGTTCATCGTCGACTTGCCGGCGTTCGTCGCACAGCCCTGGATGCAGGAGCCGCACTTCTGGCAGTTCGCGTCCGTGTACGCCGTCACCGGCTCGAGCGGCGCGCCGAGCTCGCGGAACGCCGCCTCGAGCGCGTGCACGCACGTCGGCCAGTCGTTCCGCTCGCGCACCCCGAGCCGTCGCTCGACGCGCTCGTAGTACGGGTCGAGGTCGGAGACGGTGAACGGCCCGCCGCTCGCGGAGGTGAGCCCGGTCGCGTCGTGCCACTTCGCGACGTCCTTCTCGCCGACGCGCAGCGCCACCTTCGTGTTGATCGTCGTCGTGCCGCCGACGCAGCGGCCGGCGAGGAAGGCGATCACGTCGCCGCCCGCGGTGAAGGCGAAGCGGAGCGGCCACATCAGCTCGGTCGCGGCGCGCGACTCCCAGCGCACGAAGTCCTCGGCCGTGTAGTGGGAACCGAGCTCGAGCAGGAGGACGTCGCGGCCCTTCTCCGCGAGCTCGCCCGCGACGACGCCGCCTCCCGCGCCCGAGCCGACGACGACGACGTCGTACGTCTGCTTCACGCGATCCCCATGAACGACCAGTCCTTGTCGATCCGGCGGGCGAGCGGCGAGTTGAAGTCGATGTCCGCGTAGGCGCCGGGTGCGCCTCGGCCCGGCGCGACGAAGTCGCTGTAGTACGCCTCGATCGCGACGGCGCGGACGAAGGCGAACTCCGGCGTGCGCTCGAGCTCCGCGAGCGCCTCCGTGCCCTTCGCCGCCGCCGGCGCGAGCGCGTCGATGGACGCGAGCGCGTGGTCGCGTGCCGCGGGCGGCATCCCCGCGATCAGCGCGTCGATGTAGACGACGGGGCCGACGCCTGCCGAGCCGGGCACGATCAGCTCGCAGAGCGCCTCGAGCGCTCCGGCGCGGCGCTCGTCGAGCGTCCTCGGCGCCGGGCCCGGGCTCACGTCTGCGGCTCCCCGTCGGCGGGGGTCTCGAGCGCGACGTCCTGCTCGCGGAGCAGGTACGCGGAGTGCAGCCGCTCCGGGTGGTCCTTGAACGTCTGCGCGTCGGCGTGGTCGCGGATCCGGCCTCCCTCGATGACGTACGCGGTCTTCGAGACGGCGAGCGCGACGTGCACGAACTGCTCGATCAGGAGGATGCCGGCACCGTCCCGTGCCACGGCCTCGAGCGTCGGCATCAGCCGCTTGACGATCACCGGCGCAAGCCCGAGCGAGAGCTCGTCGACGAGCACGAACTTCGGATGCGAGACCAGCGCCTGCGCGAGCACGACCATCTGCTGCTCGCCGCCGGAGAGTTGGCGCGCCGTCGCCTTCCAGCGCCGCTCGAGCGCCGGGAACAGCTCGGTCGAGTAGCGCATCGCCTCGCGGGCCTCGGAGCGCGACAGCGCGTACGTCGCGACGCGGATGTTCTCCTCCACCGTCAGATCGGGAAGCAGCCGTCTGCCTTCGGGGACGATCGCCACGCCGGCGACCCGCACCGCCTCCGGCCGCCGCCGGGCCAGGTCGTCGTCGCCGAGCAGCACGCGCCCCGCGCTCGGGCGCAGCACGCCGCCGACGGCGAGCACGAGCGAGGACTTGCCGGCGCCGTTCGGACCGAGCAGCGCGGTGATCTCGCCGGGCGGGACGTCGATCGTGACGTCTTCGACGACCGTCCGGCCGCCGCGCGGGACGGAGAAGGCGTCGATCTTGAGAGCGATGCTCAGACCTCCTCCTCGGTGCCGAGGTACGCGTTCGTCACCCGCTCGTCCCGCAGAACATCGGCGGTCGGCCCGATCGCGATCACCTTGCCGAAGTCGAGGACGGCTGTCGTCGTGCAGCAGTTCGAGACGAGGCTCATGTCGTGGTCGACGAGGATCGTCAGCGCGCCGAACGCCTCGGGAATCCTCTGGATGACGCCGCCGAGGTGCTCGGTCTCCTCCTCGGGCAGCCCGGCGGCCGGCTCGTCGAGCAGCACGACGCGCGGCCTCCCGACGACCGCGCGCGCCACCTCGAGCAGCCGCCGCTCGCCGGCACCGAGCGAGCCCGCCTTCGCCCGCGGCGACACGTCGAGCCCGACGAACTCCATCGCGGCGAGGACGTCGGCCTGCCGCGAGGACCGCTTCGCCCCCGAGTGCTCGTGGATCATCGCGACGTTGTCGAACACCGACAGGTTCTCGATCGACTGCTCCGTCTGGAAGGTGCGCCGCAGTCCCCACCGCGCACGCTTGTAGTCGGCCATTCTCAGCATGTCCTCGCCGAAGGCGCGGATCGATCCGGCCGCCGGCTTGACGAAACCGCTGAGCACGTTGAAGAACGTCGTCTTGCCGGCGCCGTTCGGGCCGATGAGGCCGCACGTGCCGCCGGGGAAGTCGAGGCTCGCGTCGTCGATCGGCGTGACGCCGGCGAAGCGGACGGTGAGGTTCTCGACCTGGATCATCCGGTGGGCTTCCTCCCACCGCCGCCGAGTCTCCGGGCGCCCCGGGCGATGAGCCGCGCGAGGTTCGCCATGTCCTTCGGGAACTGCTGGGCGAGTCCGCCCGGCGCGGTCAGGAGCACCTGGAGCAACCCGGCGCCGAAGATGATCAGGAGCCAGTTCGGGTCGATGTTCCACTGCGCCTGGAACAGGAACGGCAGGAGCTGGTTGAAGATGCCGGCGACGATCGCACCCCAGAGGCTGTAGATGCCGCCGATCAACGCGGTCGCCGCGAGCGTCAGTGAGTCCTGGGTCTGGAAGGTGATCGCCCGCGGCACGCCGATCTGCGCCGCCAGAAGGCAGCCTGCGACGCCCGTGATGAACGACGCGAGGGCGAACGCCCAGAGTTTGTACAGCGTGATGTTCACGCCGGCGGCGAGTGCTGCCGGCTCACTCTCGCGGATCGAGGCCCAGGCGCGCCCGGGCTTGCTCGCGACGTGCACGAGTGCGATCAGAAAAAGGATCGCGCAGACGATCACCGTGTACCGGTAGTACGCCGTGTCGCCGACCGCCCACGACGGCCGCCGGACCGGCGGCGTGCTCGTCGTCAGGGCGCCGGTGGCGGACCGGCCCGTGAAGCCGCCACCGCCGTTCGGGAAGTCGGTGACCGACAGCACGACGGTCGTTGCGCCGGCGAACATCAGCGTGATCAGCGCGAGGTACAGCCCGGAGAGGCGGAGTGCCGGAAGTCCGACGAGCGTTCCGATCGCGCACGTGATCCCGCCCGCGATGAGCAGCAGCACCGGGAAGGGAAGCGAGGTCGCGTACGCGACGCGCGCACCCACCCAGCAGCCGATCGTGAGCAACGCAACCTGTCCGAGCGAGATCATCCCGACACGGCCGTAGAGGATCCCGAAGCCGAGCGCGGCGACCGAGTAGATCGCGACGCTCGTGTACGTCGTGATCCAGTCGGCCCCCGAGATCGCCGGCAGCACGACGAGAACGATGAGGAGCAGTCCGACGACGACGCCGCCGCGGACGATCGTGCCTCGCTGGAGCGTCGGCAAAGCGCGTGTCGGGGCCGTGCGCTCGGGTGATGCCGGTGCCGTCGTCACCACCGGCTCAGTTCGTTGCGCGAGAGACCGTGACGACCCGCCGCCGCGAGAGGTAGAGGAGGGCGACGATCGCGAGCACGAACGGCGCCGCCGACCTGTAGGCGGTGACCGACGTGTACGGGGTCAGGATCGCCTGGGCGAGGCCGACCGCGAGTCCGCCGAACAGGGTCCCCCACAGCGAGCGCAGGCGGCCGATCAGTGCTGCGGCGAGCGACGAGATGACGAGAAAGGTCAAGGCGGAGTAGTCGAGCGACGTGAGCAGGTCCGGAAGCATGAGGCCCGCGATGCCGCAGGCGAGCCCTGAGCCGAACCACGCCGCCGCCTCGACCCGGCGTGCCGGAACTCCGAGCATCGCCGTCGCCTCGCGGTCGTTGGCGAGAGCCCGCATCGCAGTGCCGAGTTTCGTCACCCGGAGGAAGATGCTCGCGCAGGCGGTGATCGCGAACGCGAGGCCGATCGCGATCAGCTGCGTCAGGCTCACGGTCGTGTTGAGGATCACGTAGTGGTGCGACGAGCTCGGCAGCGGCAGGAAGCGCGCGAACGCCCCTCCCACCGGAGCGAGCTTCGCCATGGTCCCGAGCAGGATGAGGGCGAGCGCGAGCGTGCCCATCATCTTCACGAGTGAGTCACGCCGTGCGAAGGCGGGGCCGAAGACCATGCCGTAGGCGAGGTTGCAGAACCCGCCGAACAGGACACAGATCGTATAGGCCAGCCAGTGCGGCCAGCCCGTGTGGTTGACGATGTAGTAGGCGATCAGGGCGCC
>DATKNT010000053.1:0-5021 GCA_035541175.1 Gaiellaceae bacterium | reverse complement strand
TTCTCGTCGTCAATGCCGGCTCGAGCAGCTTGAAGCTGTCCGTCCTCGACGACGAGACGGTGGTCGCGTCGGAGAGCCTGCCGACGCCGAGCGGCGTCGCGGAGGAGGAGGCGGCGCGCCGCGCGATCGAGGGGTTCGGCGCGGTCGACGCCGTCGGCCACCGGATCGTCCACGGCGGGGACGAGTTCGTCGAGCCGGTGCGCGTCGACGAGCGCGTGCTGCGGCGGCTCGACGCGCTCACCGATCTCGCGCCGCTCCACCAGCCGAAGTCGCTGCGGGCGCTCGAGCTCGTCGACCGGGTGCTGCCGGCGGTGCCGGCCGTCGCCTGCTTCGACACGGCCTTCCACGCGCGCATCCCCGCGCCGGCGGCGACGTACGCGCTCCCGGCCGAGTGGCGCAAGCGCTGGAACCTTCGCCGCTACGGCTTCCACGGGCTCTCGCACGCCTACATCGCGCAGCGCGTCGCCGAGCTCGCCGGCCGCCCGGTGGAGGAGCTCCGCACCGTCAGCTGCCACCTCGGTGCCGGCGCCTCGCTCGCGGCGATCGACCGGGGCGTGTCCGTCGACACGACGATGGGGTTCACGCCGCTCGAGGGGCTCGTGATGGCGACGCGCTCCGGCTCCGTCGACCCGGGGCTCGTCCTCTGGCTCGAGGAGCACGTCGGCATGCCGCCGTCGGAGCTCGCGTCGACCCTCGAGCACCGCTCCGGCCTGCTCGGGTTGACGGGGAGCGCCGACATGCGCGGCGTGCTCGACGCCGAGGCGGCCGGCGACGCCGACGCGCGGCTCGCGCTCGAGGTCTACGTCCACCGGCTCCGCCGCGAGATCGCCGGGATGGCCGCCGCGCTCGGCGGCCTCGACGCGATCTCCTTCACGGGCGGCGTCGGCGAGCGCTCGCCCGAGATCCGCGCCCGCGCCGCCGCCGGGCTCTCCTTCCTCGGCGTCGCGCTCGACGAGCGCGCGAACGCGGACGCGAGGTCCGACGCGGAGATCGGCCGCGCCGGCGCCCCCGTCCGCGCCTTCGCGATCGAGGCGCGGGAGGACCTGGAGATCGCCCGCGAGGTGCGGCGCGTCCTGACCCAATCCGACTCCGGAGGAGCGACATGACCGCATTGAGCGACGCGGACCTTCAGCAGATGGACGCGTACTGGCGCGCCGCCAACTACCTCTCGGTCGGCCAGATCTACCTGCTCGACAACCCGCTCCTACGGGAGCCGCTCCGGCCGGAGCACGTGAAGCCGCGACTGCTCGGCCACTGGGGCACGACCCCGGGGCTCAACTTCGTCTACGTCCACATGAACCGCGTGATCCGCAACTGGGATCTCGACACGATCTACGTGATCGGCCCCGGCCACGGCGGCCCGGCCGCGGTCGCGAACGCGTACCTCGAGGGGACGTACACCGAGGTCTACCCGGAGATCGGGAAGGACGAGGACGGGCTGCGGAAGCTGTTCCGGCAGTTCTCCTTCCCGGGCGGGATCCCGTCGCACGTCGCGCCGGAGACCCCCGGCTCGATCCACGAGGGCGGCGAGCTCGGCTACGCGCTCTCGCACGCGTACGGGGCCGCGTTCGACAACCCGGACCTCCTCGTCTGCTGCATCGTCGGCGACGGCGAGGCGGAGACCGGCCCGCTCGCGACCGGCTGGCACTCGAACAAGTTCCTCGACCCGGCCGTCGACGGCGCCGTGCTGCCGATCCTCCACCTGAACGGCTACAAGATCGCGAACCCGACCGTGCTCGCGCGGATCGGCGACGACGAGCTGACGAAGCTGCTCGAGGGCTACGGCCACGCCGTCCACTGGGTCGACGGCCACGAGCCGGAGGCGATGCACCGGCGGATGGCGGAGGTGCTCGACACCGTGGTCGAGGAGATCGCCGCCATCCAGCGCGCCGCCCGCGTCGACGGCAACACGGAGCGGCCGCGCTGGCCGATGATCGTCCTGCGCAGCCCGAAGGGTTGGACCGGCCCGAAGACCGTCGACGGGCTCCCGGTCGAGGGGACGTGGCGCGCGCACCAGGTGCCGCTCTCCGAGGTGCGCACGAATCCCGATCATCTCGCGCAGCTCGAGTCGTGGATGCGGAGCTACCGTCCCGAGGAGCTGTTCGACGAGCACGGCGCGCTCGTCGACGACCTGGCCGCCCTCCCGCCGAAGAGCTACCGGAGGATGAGCGCGAACCCGCACGCGAACGGGGGCCTGCTGCTCCAGGGGCTCTCGCTCCCGGACTTCCGGGACTACGCGGTCGAGGTGGCGGTGCCGGGGACGACGTTCGCAGAGGCGACGCGCGTGCTCGGCGGTTACCTCCGCGACGTCATCCGCATGAACGGGACGAGCTTCCGCCTGTTCGGCCCCGACGAGACCGCGTCGAACCGCCTCGGCGAGGTGTTCGAGGCGACCGACCGGGTGTGGGTGGCTGCGACGCTGCCGACCGACGATCACCTCGCGCCCGACGGCCGCGTGCTCGAGGTGCTCTCCGAGCACCAGTGCCAGGGCTGGCTCGAGGGCTACCTGCTCACCGGCCGGCACGGCCTGTTCAACTGCTACGAGGCCTTCATCCACATCGTCGACTCGATGTTCAACCAGCACGCGAAGTGGCTGAAGGCGACGCGCGACATCCCGTGGCGGCGGCCGATCGCCTCGCTCAACTACCTGCTCAGCTCGCACGTGTGGCGCCAGGATCACAACGGCTTCTCCCACCAGGATCCGGGCTTCATCGACCACGTCGTCAACAAGAAGGCGGAGATCATCCGCGTCTACCTGCCGCCGGACGCGAACTGCCTGCTCTCGGTCGCCGACCACTGCCTGCGCAGCCGCCACTACGTGAACGTCATCGTCGCCGGGAAGCAACCCGCCCTCCAGTTCCTCTCGATGGAGGACGCGGTCGCGCACTGCACCCGCGGCATCGGCATCTGGGAATGGGCGTCGAACGACGACGGCGAGGAGCCCGACGTCGTGATGGCCTGCTGCGGCGACGTGCCGACGCTCGAGACGCTCGCGGCGACGGCGATCCTCCGCGAGCGGCTGCCGGAGCTGAAGGTGCGCGTCGTCAACGTCGTCGACCTGATGCGGCTCCAGCCGGAGACGGAGCACCCGCACGGGCTCTCCGACGCGGAGTTCGACTCGCTGTTCACGACGAGCCGTCCGATCGTCTTCGCCTACCACGGCTACCCGTGGCTGATCCACCGGTTCACGTACCGGCGGGCGAACCACGAGAACCTCCACGTCCGCGGGTACAAGGAGGAGGGCACGACCACGACGCCGTTCGACATGGTCATGCTCAACGACCTCGACCGGTTCCACCTCGTGATCGACGCGATCGACCGGCTGCCGGAGATCGCCGAGCGCGGCGCGCACCTGCGCCAGGAGATGCAGGACGAGCGGCTCCGCGCCCGCGCCTACGCGCGCGAGCACGGCGACGACCGGCCCGACATCGCCGGCTGGACGTGGGAGGCGGCGCGCGTCGGCTCGGGCCGCTAGGGGCCGGCGCCGCCCGTCACCGCGGCGACGTACGCGGCCACGGCCTTCGCGTCGGCGGCGTTCGTGACGAGGTTGCTCGGCATGTTCTTCGGCGGCACCGCGAGCGTGCGCAGGACGGTCGCGTAGCTCGGCTTCGTCACGTCGAGGTTCTTCCCGACGATGCCGTGGGTGCCGGCGTCGCTGAGCGTGTGGCAGGAGCCGCACTTGAGGATGAAGATCTCCTTGCCGCGCTGCTGCTCCGGCGTGAGCTGCCGATGCGTCTGCGTGCCGGTGGACGAGCCGCCGCAGCCTGCGGCGACGGCCGCGAGCCCTGCCGCGGCCGCGTACGCGATCCGGCGCCGGGGCACTAGCGGCTGCCGGAGCCCCGTTCGAAGATGACGAGCACCGCGAGCTGCTCGTACGCGACGAAGCGATGGTCGGCGCCGGCCTCCACGAAGACCGCGTCGCCCTGCTCGACCGGCACGTCGGTCCCCTCGACCTGGAGGATGCCGTCGCCGTCGAGCACGACGTAGATCTCGTCGTCCTCGTGCGGCTGCTGCCTGTCGGCCTCGGGCGCGACGAGCACGTAGACGCCGAGTTCGAGGCCCGGCGACTCGTGGACGATCTCGTAGCCGCCGCCCGCAGCGCGGAGCTTCTCGACGACGGATCCGACGCCGAACGCGTGCACGATGCGGACGCTATCCGAAGACGAAGACGCTAGACGTGCGTCGTCTCCTGCACCTCGACGGAGACGACGCCCGGGACGAGGCCGACGCGGCGGATCAGCAGCTCGCGCTCGTCCTCGTTCGGGAGGTGGCCGGCGATCGTGACGTCGCCGCGCTCGACCGTGAGCTCGAAGTCCTCCGGGCGGAGCCACAGCTCGCGCAGGAGCACCTCCTCGCGGATCTCGGCCGCGATCTCCTCGTCCGAGTGGACGAAGGCGCGAACGAGGTCGGCGCGCGTGACGATGCCGACGAGCGTGCCGTGCTCGTCGACGACCGGCAGGCGGTTCACGTTGCGGTCGAGCATCAGCGCGGCGGCCACGTCGACGCGGCGCGACGGCGTGACCGTGACGGCCGGCGACGTCATCGCCTCGCCTGCGGTCGTGGCGGCCCGCTTGGCGGTCGTGCCGTTCGTGCGGTGGAACAGCCGGTGGAGCGCGTCCGGCTGGGACACGCGCCGCTCCTTGACGATGATGTCGGCCTCGCTGACGACGCCGACGACGTGCTTGTCCTCGTCGACGACCGGCGCGCCCGAGATGCCACGGCTCGCGAGCATCTCCGCAACCTGCTTGAGGGGGGTCTCCGGCGTGACCGTCAGGACCTCCGCCGTCATGACATCCGCGACTCTCATGGCTTCTCTCTCCTTGAAATCGTCCGGTGCTTCGATCGTCGTTCGGGGCCCTCCGGGGTGCATCGGTGGCCGCGCTGGAGCCATCGCGGAAAACCCGCAGATCCGATCCGCGGGGGCGCCGATGCCGCTCCGGGCCCGAGGACGGACGATCAGAGCACGGTGGGGCTTGGATTCGACGGCGCCAGAGCCCGTTCGCCTTTGGACCGTCCCATGG
>DATKNT010000052.1:0-12711 GCA_035541175.1 Gaiellaceae bacterium | reverse complement strand
CTACGACATCGCCGACTTCGCCTGGGTCAGCCCGGACGGAGACCCGAGCGGCTACTTCTCGATCTGGAGCTGCGGCGGTGACCAGAACTACCTGCACTACTGCAGCAAGAAGGCGTCCGACCTGATGAAGCAGGGCTCGTCCGAGGGCGACCCGACGAAGCGGGCCGCCGACTGGAACGCCGCCGACCAGATCATGTCGGCGACGGTGCCGACGATCCCGCTGTACCAGCGGCCCGCGCCGCTTGCGTACAAGTCGGATCTGCTCGGCGTCTCGAACAACCCGGCCACGGTCGGAGCCCAGTGGAACATCGAGGACTGGCACTGGAAGTCGTAGGACTCGGAGCGAGGGGCTAGCGCAGCTCTTCTCCGCGCAGCACCGGCCCGCGCCCCCCATTCCCGGGGGGCGCGGGCCATAATCAGACAGCACCCGAAACGACGGCCTCACCATGCTGACCTACATCACGCGGCGAATCCTCTTCAGCATCCCGGTGCTGATCCTCTCGACCTTCTTCTGCTTCGCCTTCGTGTCGCTCGCCGGAGACCCGCGGCAGAACCTGCTGGCGAATCCGCGGTACTCGCGCGTGCACTACCACATGCTCGCGCACCAGTACCACCTCGACGTCTCGATCCCCGTCCGCTACTGGTACTGGCTCCAGGACGTCTTCACCCACAAGCTCGGCAACTCGCTGCTGACGTCCCAGCCGATCTGGCCGGACCTCACGCGCGTGATGGGGCACACGCTCCAGGTGATCGTGATCGCCGAGACGATCGCGCTCCTGCTCGGTATCGCCGTCGGCATCTACTCGGCGATCCGCCAGTACTCGTTCTTCGACTACACGTTCACGACGATCAGCTTCGTCGGCTTCGCGATGCCGACGTTCTGGCTCGCGCTCCTGCTCCAGATCGCCTTCACCGACATCTACCTCAAGTGGCACGTGCGGATCTTCTACACGTCGGGCCTCAACAGCGGGGTCACGTCGTCCACGTGGTCCCTCGACCGGCTCCAGCACATCGGGCTCCCGGTGATGACGCTGAGCATCATCAGCTTCGCGTTCTACAGCCGCTACATGCGCGCGTCGATGCTCGACGTGATCAGCACCGACTACGTGCGCACCGCGCGCGCGAAGGGCCTGCCGGAGCGGAAGGTGATCATGCGCCACGTCTTCCGGAACGCCCTCATCCCGATCGTCACCGTCGCGGCGCTCAACTTCGGCGGCCTGCTGGGAGGCGCCATCGTCACGGAGACGGTCTTCTCGCTCGACGGGATGGGCTACTACTTCATCACGAAGCTCGGGCAGCTCGACGTCTACGCCGTGATGGCGTACCTCGCGGTGACCGCGGTGTTCGTGATCCTCTTCAACCTGATCGCCGACGTCCTCTACGGCTATCTCGACCCGCGCATCCGCTATGAGTGAGCCCACGGTTCAGGCGGAGCCGAACCGGACGCAGATCGGCAGCGCCCCGGCGGCCGCGCCGAGCGCGCACGACTCGACGGTCGAGGCCGGCCTCGAGCTGAAGGTCCGGAGCCAGTGGACGTACGCCCGCATGCGCTTCCTCCGGCACCGGCTGGCGATGGCAGGCCTGATCGTGCTGATCATCGTCTTCGGCGCCGGGATCTTCGCGAACTACATCGCCCCGTACTCGTTCGAGCAGATCGACCTCACCAACGTCCTGCACGCGCCGACGCTGACGGGGCACCACATCTTCGGGACCGACGAGATCGGGCGCGACGAGCTGAGCCGCGTCATCTACGGGATCCGCACCTCGGAGGAGGTCGGCGTCTTCGTCGCCGTCGTCTCCACGTTCATCGGTCTCGTCGTCGGCGCGATCGCCGGCTACTTCGGCGGCTGGCTCGACAACCTGCTCATGCGCTTCACCGATCTCGTGCTGACGCTGCCGGCGCTCGTCGTCCTGCTCACGGTGGCGGCGCTGCTCGGACAGGGGAACCAGTGGCGCATCTCGCTGATCCTCGCGTTCTTCTTCTGGACGTCCGTGGCGCGCGTCGTACGCGGCATCTTCCTGTCTCTGCGCGAGAAGGAGTACGTCGAGGCCGCGAAGGCGGCAGGCGGCGGCGACCTGCGGATCATGTTCCGCCACATCCTCCCGAACACGCTGGGGCCGATCGTCGTCAGCGCCACGCTCGCGGTCGCGCTGGCGATCCTGACCGAGGCGGCGCTCTCCTTCCTCGGCTTCGGGATCAAGCCGCCGACCCCGTCGCTCGGCGTGCTCATCGCCAACGCTCAGAACAACCCGCAGGACTGGTGGCTGACCGTGTTCCCGGGCCTGATGATCGTGATCATCGTGCTCGCGATCAACTTCATCGGCGACGGCCTGCGCGACGCGCTCGACCCCCAGCAGCGGAGAGTCCGTGCCTGAGCCGGTGCTCTCGATCAAGAACCTCGTCGTCGAGTTCTCCACCGACGACGGCATCGTCCACGCCGTCAGCGACATCACCTACGACGTCTTCCCGAGCGAGATCCTCGGGATCGTCGGCGAGTCCGGATCGGGGAAGAGCGTCAGCACCATGGCCGTCCTCGGGCTGATCCCGATCCCGCCGGGAAAGATCGTCAGCGGTGAGGCGCTGTTCAAGGAGATCGACCTGCTGAAGCTCGGGAAGAAGGAGCTGCAGCAGTTCCGGGGCGACGAGGTGGCGATGATCTTCCAGGACCCGATGACGTCGCTGAACCCGGTCCTGACGGTCGGCTACCAGCTCGGCGAGGCGATCAAGACGCACTACCCGAAGGAGCCGGACGCGAAGATCAAGGAGCGCGTGGTCGAGCTGCTCGGCCTCGTCGGCGTCCCGAACCCGGAGGCGCGCTACGACCAGTATCCGCACGAGTTCTCGGGCGGGATGCGCCAGCGCGCGATGATCGCGATGTCGATCGCGAACTCGCCGTCGCTCCTCATCGCCGACGAGCCGACGACCGCGCTCGACGTGACGATCCAGGCGCAGGTGCTCGAGGTGATGAAGACGGTGCAGGCGGCGACGCGCGCCGCCACGATCCTGATCACGCACGATCTCGGCATCGTCGCGGAGATGTGCGACCGCGTGCTCGTGATGTACGCCGGCCGGATCGTCGAGGCGGGCGACGTGAACACGATCTTCGCCAGCCCGCGGCACCCGTACACGATCGGGCTGATGGACAGCCTGCCGAAGCTGACCGAGGACGAGGAATGGCTGCGGCCGATCCCGGGCCAGCCGCCGTCGCTGATCAACACGCCGTCCGGCTGCCCGTTCCACCCGCGCTGCTTCCTGTCGCAGGGCCGGCCGCGCTGCCGCGAGGAGCTGCCGCCGCTGCGGCCGGCGGAGACGGCCGGGCACGAGGCCGCGTGTCACTTCTCCGAGGAGCTCGCGGGCTACAGCACGAAGTTCTCCGAGCCGCTGCCGGTGGGAGGCTAGGTGGCCGCCGAGCCCGCGCCCCAGGCGGAGCCGTCGTCCGGCGGCGACATCCACGCGGTCGCCCGGACCGGCGACGAGATCCTGCGGGTCGAGGACCTCGTCAAGTACTTCCCGATCAAGGCCGGCGTGATGAAGCACACCGTCGGCCACATCCACGCCGTCGACGGCGTCGACCTCTCGGTGACGGCCGGCGAGACGCTCGGGCTCGTCGGCGAGTCCGGCTGCGGCAAGACGACGCTCGCCCGCACGATCATCCGGCTCACCGACCCGACGTCGGGGAAGATCATCTTCAACGGCCGCGACATCACGACGCTCAGCCGGCGCCAGCTGCGCGAGGTGCGACGCGAGATGCAGATCGTCTTCCAGGATCCGTACGCCTCGCTGAACCCGCGAATGACGGTGCGCGACATCGTCGGCGAGCCCCTCCGCATCCACCGCCAGTACAGCGGGGGGAGGGGGAAGCTCCGCGTGGACGAGCTGCTGCGCACGGTAGGGCTCTCGCCCGAGCACGCGAACCGGTTCCCACACGAGTTCTCCGGGGGCCAGCGCCAGCGCATCGGCGTCGCGCGCGCGCTCGCGCTCAACCCGCAGATGATCATCCTCGACGAGCCGGTATCGGCGCTCGACGTCTCGATTCGTGCGCAGGTGGTGAACCTGCTCGAGTCGCTCCAGCGCGACTTCGGCCTGACGTACATCTTCGTCGCGCACGACCTGTCCGTCGTTCGCCACGTCTCCGACCGTGTCGCGGTCATGTACCTCGGCAAGGTCGTCGAGACGGGGACGAAGCACCAGATCTACGAGTCGCCGGCGCATCCGTACACGCAGGCGCTGCTGTCGGCCGTGCCGATCGAGGAGCCGACGCAGCGGGGCAAGCGCCAGCGGATCGTCCTCGAGGGCGACGTCCCGAGCCCGGCGAACCCGCCCTCCGGCTGCCGCTTCCGCACCCGCTGCTGGAAGGCGCAGGAGATCTGCGCGGCCGAGGAGCCCGCGCTGATCGACCGCGGCCAGGGCCATCCGTCCGCCTGCCATTTCGCCGAGGTCGTCAGGCCGCTTGACCTGGCCCCGTCGCCTGCGAGCGCGTAGCGCTCG
Source organism: Gaiellaceae bacterium (assembly GCA_035541175.1). Classification (GTDB taxonomy): domain Bacteria; phylum Actinomycetota; class Thermoleophilia; order Gaiellales; family Gaiellaceae; genus Palsa-739. The sequence goes on along the minus strand of DATKNT010000052.1, from coordinate 8,222 downwards.
CAGGCGCATGAGCGGAACTCCGCGTGATCGAGAGCGCGGTCTCGATCGCGCTCCGTGCTGTCTCCGCTTCGTCTCGGCGGAGCGCTCTCCGGCCTTGGGTCGCGCCGGCTTCGGGCGTGTCACACCCTCCGTGCTCTTGCCCTGCCCTGCTTGGCGATCTGCTTCCACTTGCGGGTCTCCTCCTTCCGGAGCAGGTGGTCCTGGCGCATCGCGATCTGGCGGAGCTCCTTCTCGAGCTTGCGCCAGCTGTGCAGGCGCTCCCGCGGCAGCGTGCCGGTCTCGACGGCCGCGAGCACGGCGCAGTCCGGCTCGCGCGTGTGGCTGCAGTCGTTGAATCGGCAGTCGCCGGCCAGCTCCTCGACGTCGGCGAACGCCTCGTCGAGGCCGCCGGCGTCCCAGAGCTGCAGCTCGCGCAGCCCCGGCGTGTCGATGACGAGGCCGCCGCCGGGCAGGCGGATCAGCTCGCGATGCGTCGTCGTGTGGCGGCCCTCGTCGTCGTCGGCGCGGGTCTCGTTCACCGGCATCAGCTCGCGGCCGGCGAACCGGTTCACGAGCGTCGACTTGCCGACGCCGGAGGAGCCGAGCAGCACCGCGGTCCGGCCCGGCTCGATGCGGACGCGGAGCGCGTCGCAGCCCTCGCCGGTGACGGCGCTGACGACGTGCACGGGCACGCCGATCGCCACCGCCTCGACCTCGGCGACCAGGTCCCACGGGTCGTCGACGCGGTCGGCCTTCGTCAGGACGATCTCCGGCGCCGCGCCGCTCTCCCAGATCGTGACGAGGTAGCGCTCGATCCGGCGCGGCTCGAGCTCCGGGCCGAGCGAGCTGACGACGAATGCGACGTCGACGTTTGCGGCGAGCGTCTGCGCGCTCGTCGTCCTGCCCGCGGCCTGGCGGACGATCGCCGTGCGGCGCGGCAGCACGCTCCGGATCAGCCCGTCGCGCAGGCCGACCCAGTCCCCGACGGCGACGTCGGCGCCGTCGTGGACGAGCCGTCCGGGCAGGCGCGTGCGGACGACCTCGTGGGCCGTCTGCACGTCGAAGGCGGCGCGGTGCGCCGCGGTGACGCGTCCCGGCTCGAGGCCGGGCTCCAGGTTGTCGGCGAGCCCGGCGCACCAGCCGAGCTCGCCCAGGTCGTGCTCGAGCAACGGAGTTCTCCTTCGAGACGTGAGGACGGGAAGACGGCGGCGCAGCGGCCGCGGTCCCGAAGGAGATGCCCCCTAAGAGAACAGCAGCGTTACGCCGGCTTAGGCCGAGAAGGCCGAGGAGGCGGCAGGCACGGTCATCACTTGTCGAACCTCCTCTCGCCGGGAAACGGGTCGCCGCACAGGCTAGGCGGCCTGCCCTCGGCCGTCAAGCTCGCCGGTCGCGCAGGTGTCGCCGGCGCGGGTAGCGTAGAGGTGGGTGGTGCGCCGGATCGTCCTCGTCGCAAGCGGGATCGCCGTCGGCCTCGTCGGCTTCGCGGCGTTCGCCGCGGCCGCGCCGAGCCTCCCGCCCGGTGCGATCCGGCCGCCGGATGCGACCACGGACATGGACACGAACCCGGCGAACCTCGCGAGCGCCGTGATCACGCACGCGTTCGGCCAGTTGCCCGCCTACATCGACGGGGCGGGCTTCAGGCTGCTGCCGTTCGACGTCTTCCGCACCGCCGAGCCGGGCAGGACGACCGTGCGCATCCACCGGCTGACGGTGCCGCGCACGTCGCTCGTGCTCGACACCGCCATGACCTCCGGCCTCACCGAGGCCGAGGCGCGGTCGGACGCGGCCGGCGTGCGCGTCGCCGTGTCGCTCGACGGCGCCGCCGTCCCGAGCCCGGCGCGGTTCTGGGTCTTCTACCGGAACGACGGGCCGCTGATCTGCCGCATCTACTTCCCGGGCGACCTCGGCACGTTGAACATGGGCGTGAACTCGCTCGTGCTGCGCCCGCTCGCGCCCGGCCGGCACGTGCTGCGCGTCGTCGTCCGCCGCTTCCTCGCCGGCAGCATGCCGGCGACGCTCGTCACCGTCGACGTGCTCCGCGTGCTGCCGCGCCCGCCGGACGCGCGGGAGCGCGCGAGCGCGCCGGACGAGGACGCGAACCCCGCATCGCTCGGCAACACGCCGCTGACCTTTCGCACGCCGACGCGATAGAGGGGGATCTCGCAGCCGGCGCCTCCCGGGAAAGGGGAGGGGGGCGCACCCTCGCTAGGGGTAGGGATCGGGCGCGCCCCCTTCTTGCTCGGCTGTCGGACGAAGAGCCCCTCAGACCACTGCGGCGCAGTCCGAGGTTCCGACAACCAATTGTCAACAGTAACCATAGAATCGGCTGTCGTACCATCCCCCGAACGGCGGAGAGCCATCACCCAAAAGGGTGTCTTGAAAGGATCGACACGTGGCTGAGCTCACCGAGAGGCAACGGCGGTTCCTGGAGAGCCCGTTCGTCGGCGTCGTGACGACGCTCCGGCCGGACGGGTCGCCGCACTCGACGGTTGTCTGGGTCGACGTCGTCGACGGCAAGGCCGCCTTCAACACGGCGATCGGCCGGGTGAAGCCGGCGAACATCGAACGCGACCCGCGCATCTCGCTCGTCGTCGTCGACCCCGGCGACCCCTACCGGTGGGTGTCGGTCGACGGCCGCGCGTCGATGACGGCGGAGGGCGCCGACGACCACATCGACCGGCTCGCGCGGCGGTACACCGGCGCGGACGCGTACCAGAACCGGAAGCCGGGCGAGGTGCGCGTGACGGTGACGATCGACGCGACGCGCGTCGACTCGCGTGGCGTCTAGCTCGACGAGCGCCGGGGGTCGCCCTCGACGATCGCGTGCGGCTCGCCGTAGGCGGCCAGCAGGTCGAGGAACGGCACGGCGTCGAATGACTCCGGGCCGAGCACGCCGGCGCCCTTCCAGGCGCCGGAGTCGAGGAGCTCGAGCGCGACGACCGGGTTGAGCGCGGTCTGGAGGACGACCGCCTGGTGGCCGTACTCGCGCATCGTCCGCTCGTTGTCGGCGACGTGGTAGAGGTACGCGGCCTTCGCAGCGCCGTCCGAGCCCGTGCCGGTGACGAGCGTGCCGGCGCAGGTCCTGCCGGCCATCCGGTCGCCGAGCGTCGAGGGATCCGGGAGCACCGCGGCGACGACGTCGCGCGGCGCGACCGTGACGTCGCGCACGCGCACGGGGCGGGTCGAGTCGAGTCCGAGCAGGTGCAGCGTCTTCAGCACCTCGATGAACTCCGCGCCGAGGCCGTACTTGAACGTCACCCGGCGGCAGTCGACGCTGCGCGGGACGAGCACGACCTCCTCGTGCTCGACGTTCACGCACTCGACGACGCCGATCCCCTCCGGGAACTCGAACAGCTCCGGCTCGGAGAACGGCTCCGTCGTCGAGAAGCCGCGCCCGCGCTCCCAGACGAGCGGCGGGTTGAGGCACTCCTCGATCGTCGTCCAGATCGAGAAGGTCGGCGCGAACGCGAAGCCGTCGACGGCGAGGTCCGAGCCGTCGCGGACGGCCACCTCGTCGACCGTGGCGAACAGGTGGTCGGCGGCGTAGCGGCCGAACACGTCGGACAGTCCGGGCTCCACGCCCATGCCGACGAGGGCGAGGAGGCCGCGCTCCCGCCAGCGCCCGTCCTCGGCGAGTTGAGCGTCCCCGAGCATCACGCCCGGCTCCTCGTAGGGCCGTTCCGGATGCGGCTCCGACAGCGTCATCGCCATGTCGAGGTACGTGCAGCCGGTCTCGAAGGCGGCCGCGAAGATCTGCGGGTTGAAGCGCGGGTCGGTCGCGTTGAGCACCGCGTCCGCGCCGCTGTCGCGGATCAGCGCCGCGACCGAGGCGGTGTCGGACGCGTCGACCGCGGCCGCCTCGAAGCGGCCGTCGTCGAGCGCGTCGACCACCGCGTTCGAACGAGCAGCGTCGAGGTCGGCGAGCGTGACGCGGTCGAGGAAGTCGCGGCGTCGCGCCACCTCCGCCACGGCCGCGCCGACGCCGCCCGTGCCGACGACCACCAGCTTCACAGGGCGGCGAGCACCTCCTGCGCCGCCCGCACGCCCTCGCTCGCGCCGCCCTCCATGTACCCCTGGAAGTCCTGCGAGCAGTGCTCCCCGGCGAAGTGGATGCTCCCCTGCGGCACGCCCTCGTAGCCGGAGAACGCCGTGTACTGGCCGACGCGCCAGTACGAGTACGAGCAGTTGAGGTTCGGGTCGCGGAACGGCGTCGACAGCGTCGCCTTCCCGGTCCACCGCGCCGAGACGCCGGGGAGGACGGTCTCGAGCTTCTGGAGGAAGGCGCGCGCGTACGCCGCCACTCCGGGATCCGTCGACGCGTTCGAGTACGGCGACGCGAGGCCGAACGCGCCCGCGACGCTGCCGCCGGTGTAGTTGTTGAGGATCCCGGTCGCGCCGGGCTGCGCGCGCGTCACGTCCCATGCGTTCTGGAAGCCGAGGTCGGAGTAGACGTCGCCGTTCGAGATGCCCCAAGGCCCGCGCGCGTTCCAGTAGCGGCTCGAGAACTGCAGCTGCAGCTTCGCGTTGCGGCCGGCGCCGAGCTTCGCGATCGCGGTCCGCTTCAGCGGGTCGAACCCCGCCTGCGATGTGTCGAGCGTGCGCAGGACGGCGAAGCTCATGCAGAGGATCGTGTGGTCGGCGGCGACCGTGCGCAATCCGTCCGGGGTGTCGAACGAGAGCGTCGAGGTGCCGTCGTGGTTCGCGCGGATCGCCGTCATCCGCCAGCCGTTCCGGATCGTGCGGCCGCCGAGGTACGACGCGATCGCCTCCGGGAGCTGCTGGTTGCCGCCGGCGATGTGGTAGTGCTCGTCGGACTCGCCGAAGATCGAGAAGCCGGCGCCGGGCGTCTGGCCGTCGAGCAGGTAGACGAGGTTGAGCGAGGACTGGTCGGTCGTGTCGGCGCCGTACTCCTCGGCGTACGCGGCGTCGAGCAGGCGGCCCAGCGGCGAGCCGTGGCCGCCGGTGACGTAGCGCTCGATCCATTCGTAGACGGAGATCGAGTCGAGGTAGCGGCCGGCCGGCGTCGAGCTCGCGTACGTCGTCGGGTAGCCGGCGTCGTCGTTCTGCCGGTCGAGCACCTTCAGGACGGGCTTGAAGTCGCGGTCGAGCTGCCTGTCGTCGTAGTAGCCGCCGAGGAACCAGTACGTCTCGGTCGAGTGCGGCGGCTCGGCCGCGAGCACGTCGGCGACGGTGAGTCCGAAGCGGCCGGCGAGGCCGAGGATCGTCGCGTGGCCGCTGTCGATCAGCTCACCGCACCACTCGCTCGTCTGGCCGTTCGCCCAGTAGCCCGACCGGTCCGAGTGCATGCGGCCGCCGATCCCCGACGACGCCTCGTAGACGGTCGCGGAGACGCCGGCGTCGGCGAGCGTCAGCGCGGCCGTCAGCCCGGCGATGCCGGCGCCGACGATCGCGATCCGCGCGGGGCCGTGCGACGCGAGCGCGCGCGACGCGCGGCCGAGCCCGAGCGGGCTCGCGGCGACCGCGGCCCCGGCGATGCCGGCGCGCTCGAGGAACTCGCGGCGCGAGAGCGCGCTCTCGGCCCGGCGCTCGCGCAGCTCGGCCGGCGCGACGCCGAGGCGCTCGGCGCTCCGGTGCTCTTCGACGAGGCGCAGGAGCGCGCGCAGCGAGGTCGAGCGGGCCATTCCGGGTCTCCTTCGGTCGAGTGGTCGAGGATGCCGACGATCTCGTATCGCAGCGCCGCGAGTCAAGATCATTGACGAAATGCGCGGCGAGATGGTAGGAATCCCACGCGTTGCGCAGGGAGGACGCCCAGCCGCTCCGGCTCGCCACACGCCCCGGCCAGCGCCGCGGGCCTGTCGCGCCCGCCCGGAGGGTCGACGAGCTCGACCGCCGGATCATCGAGGCCCTGCAGGAGAACGGCCGCGAGTCGTTCCGCCGCGTCGCCGCGCGGCTCGGCGTCTCGGAGGCGACGGTGCGGGCACGGTACGCGCGGCTCACCGACGACGAGATCCTCCAGGTCGTGGCGGTCACGAACCCGCTCGGGCTCGGCTTCGAGCAGGCGCTCGTCGGCGTGAAGACGTCGGGGCCGCCCGGCGAGGTCGCGGACGACATCTCCCACTGGCCCGAGGCGGACTACGTCGTCGTGACCGCGGGCCGGTTCGACATCGTCGTCGAGGTGGTGGTCGCCGACCGGCAGGAGCTGCTCGACCTGACGAACCGGATGCGCGCGCTCGACGGCGTCGTCTCTACCGAGACGTTCTTCTACCTCGAGATGTGGAAGCAGCTCTACGACTGGGGCGCGCGCACGCCCGACGGGGGATCCGCATGACGACGTTCGAGACGGCACGCGATCTCGACGCCCTGCAACGCGCGGCGCGCGACCACCTCTGGCTCCACTTCACGCGCATGGGCGCGCACGAGCCGCCGATCATCGTCCGCGGCGACGGCTGCTACCTCGAGGACGCCCGCGGGAACCGCTACCTCGACGCGCTCGCCGGGCTCTTCTCCGTCAACCTCGGCTACGGCTACGGCGAGGAGATCGGCCAGGCGGCGCTCGAGCAGATGCGCGAGCTCCCGTTCTACACGAACTGGTCGTACGCGCACCCGCGCGCGATCGAGCTCGCCGCGGAGGTCGCGTCGCTCGCGCCGGGCGACCTCAACCGCGTCTTCTTCGTCTCGGGCGGCTCCGAGGCGGTGGAGTCGGCGTGGAAGCTCGCGCGCCAGTACTACGTCGCGCGCCACCAGGCGAAGCTGAAGGCGATCGCCGTCACGCAGGGCGGCGAGCCGGAGACGCGACACGACGCGATCGTCTCCGAGATGCGCCGCCCGCCGGCGCGCTACAAGGCGATCGCGCGCCACATCGCCTACCACGGCACGACCCTCGGCGCGCTCTCGATCAACGGCATCCCCGCGCTCCGCAACCCGTTCGAGCCGCTCGTCCCCGAGGTCCGGCACGTGCACAACACGAACCGCTACCACCGGCCGCCGAGCGAGACGGAGGAGGAGTTCACGCGCTTCCTGCTCGACGATCTCGAGCAGACGATCCTCGCGATGGGCCCCGAGACGGTCTGCATGGTGCACATGGAGCCGGTGCAGAACGCGGGCGGCGCGTTCATCGCGCCGGCCGGTTACTGGCAGGGCGTCCGCGCGCTCTGCGACAGGTACGAGATCCTGCTCTCCGCCGACGAGGTGATCACCGGTTTCGGACGGCTCGGCCACTGGTTCGCGTCCGAGCGCTACGACATCCGCCCGGACATCGTCACGTGCGCGAAGGGTCTCTCGTCCTCGTACGCCGCCATCGGCGCGGTGGTCACGACCGACCGCGTGATGGAGCCGTTCCTCGAGGCGACGTCGATGTACTCGCACGGGATCACGTTCGGCGGGCATCCCGTCATGTCGGCGATCGCGCTGAAGAACATCGAGATCATGAAGCGCGAGCGGATCATGGAGCACGTGCTCGGCAACGAGGCCGCGTTCCGCGCGACGCTCGAGCAGCTGCTCGACCTGCCGATCGTCGGCGACGTGCGCGGCGCCGGCTACTTCTACGCGATCGAGCTCGTCAAGGACAAGGAGACGCGCGCGACGTTCGACGACGAGGAGTGCGAGACGCTGCTGCGCGGCTTCCTGTCGCCGCGCCTGTTCGAGAAGGGACTGATCTGCCGGGCCGACGACCGCGGCGACCCGGTGATCCAGATCTCGCCGCCGCTCGTGGCGACGCAGAAGGAGTTCGACGAAATGACCGGCATCCTCGGCGAGACGCTTGCCGAGGCATGGGAGCGAGTCACGTCCAAGGGAGGAACCTCGTGAGCACCGACCCCCAGCTCGTCGAGACCACGACCGCCCTCGCACTCGAGGAGAAGGGCAAGCTGATCAAGTCGCTGCGGCGGTTCGACATGGTGTTCTTCACCATCTGCGCGTTCGTCGGCCTCGACACGCTCGGGACGGTGGCGAACAAGGGCCCGGAGGGTTTCTTCTGGCTCGTGCTGCTCGCGGCCGTGTTCGTTATCCCCTACATGCTGCTCATGTCCGAGGTCGGCTCCGCGTTCACGCAGGAGGGCGGGCCGTACGAGTGGGTGAAGCTCGCGTTCGGCCGCTTCCACGGCGGCATCGCGGCCATCCTCTACTGGGTGACGAACCCGCTGTGGGTCGGCGGCTCGCTCGCCTTCATCGCGACGAGCGCGTGGAGCAAGAACGTGTTCGCGATCGGCAGCGGCTCCGTCGGCGACTACGCGTTCAAGCTGATCTTCATCTGGATCTCGATCGGCGTCGCGATCGCCTCGCTC
>DATKNT010000051.1:0-25538 GCA_035541175.1 Gaiellaceae bacterium | reverse complement strand
GGGCGTCCACTCGCTGAAGCGCACCTCGCAGACCAGCTCCGGGCGCACCCAGTGCGCGTCGCGCGGCAGCCCCGTCCCGGCGAACGGAGGCCGCGGCTCGGCGAGCGCGTCCATGCGCGCGCGCAGCTCCGCGAGCGTCTGCGCGTCGAAGCCGCTGCCGACCTTTCCCGCGTACACGAGCTCCTCTCCGCGGTAGTAGCCGACGAGGAGCGCGCCGAAACCCCGGCGCGAGCGGCGCGGGTCGGTGAAGCCGCCGACGACGAGCTCCTGGCCCTGCTGGCACTTGAACTTGAGCCAGTTGGTCGAGCGGCGGTGGACGTACGGCCCGTCGGCGAGCTTCGCGATCACGCCTTCCCAGCCGTGGCGGCATGCGTGCCGGTAGTAGGCCTCGCCCTCGGCGTTGCGATGCGGCGTGTAGCGAACCGGGCCGCCGAACGCGACCGAGCCGCGCAGCACCGCCTTGCGGTCACGGAGCGGAAGCGCGGTCAGGTCGAAGCCGTCGAGATGGACGACGTCGAAGATGAAATAAGTGACGGAGATCCCCGACTGCCGCGCCCGGCGAGGGTCGGCGACCTCGATGCGGTGCTCGAGCCGCGAGAAGCTCGTCTCGCCGTGGACGAGCGCAACCACCTCCCCGTCGAGGACGAGGTCGTGGCCGCGCTGCCGGGCGAGCGCGTCGGCGACCTCCGGGTAGTGGTCGTTCAACGGTTTCCGGTTGCGGGAGAGGAGCCGCACATCGCCTCCCGAGCGGAACGCGAGGCAGCGCTCGCCGTCGAGCTTCCGCTCGAAGATCCACGCGGGATCGGAGAAGCGCTCCTCCGTCAGCGTCGCCAGCATCGGCTCGACCCACGACGGCATCGCGGCGGCCACCAGCTTCGCCCTCGCCTCCGCCGCAAGGCCGTCGAGCGGGTCCTCACGCAGCACCGCGCGCGACCTCGTCGATCGTCCGGCCGCTGAGCACCGACCGCGGCTCGTCCCGCACCGGGTCGCGGGTCGCGTCCGCGTCCGCGTCGTCGGTCTTGACGAGCAGCCAGTCGTCGCCGCGAAACCGTGTGAGCGCCCAGCCGCCGCGGAGCTTCTTCCCCTCGAGCGAGAACACGACGTGGCCGCGCTCCACCGCCTCCGCGACCGGCACCTCGCGCCCGTCGTCCTCCGTGAGATTCCGGTACGGCCCGGTGTCCCAGACGATGACCGGGCCGGCGCCGTACTCGCCCTTCGGGATCACGCCCTCGAAGCCCGCGTAGTCGAGCGGATGGTCCGGCGTCCGGACGGCCAGGCGCTTCACCCGCGGGTCGGTCGACGGGCCCTTCGGCACCGCCCACGACTTCAGCACCCGGTCCGCCTCCAGACGGAAGTCGTAATGAAGAGCCCTGCCGTGATGCTCCTGGACGACGAAGATCGTCACGCCGCCGCCTGAGCTCCGGAGCCCCGCCATTTCCGAGACGATTTCCCGCGAAGATCTCCTGCGAACATTCGAGAGGCGAATCGAGGACGCGAGCCGGTCGGCGCTCCGGTTCGATCGTCGAAGCGGCTCGTCAGCCGGAGGTGCTCTTCGGCTTGCGGCCGCGCCGCGCCTGTTTCGTTCCCTTCGCGGCGAGGTCGTCGACCTCGTCTGCGTTCACGTCGAGGACGACCTGGCCGCGGCGGGCGTCGCTGTAGCGGATGATCAGTGTCGCCGCGTTTTTCTCGTCGATTTCATGACCGGTGAGGTCGGACACGTAGATCGTCCTTCGAGCCATTCCCGCCCCCTGAGCGCGCGAATTACGGATTCAATGCCGCCAGCATACCGCAGAGGCGGACGAAAACCTGGGCGGGAATTCCCTCTCCGCCGTCGCGGGCGTCACAGGCGCGCGTCGGGATCGAAGTCGTCGCCGACCAGCCCCTCGAACGTGCGCGAGCGCTCGTCGTAGGCGAGGTCGGTGCGGTCCCGCTCGTCACGCGCCTCTCGCTCCTCCTCCGAGAGCGGATAGTCGACCGCCGGCTGCGGACGCCAGAAGCGCCGTATCCGCTCGAGCAGCTTCATCGCTCCGTCCCGTCCATCGCCGGTTCGCGGATGGTAACGGGCAGCCGGGTCACGCCGACGTGGCCGACGGCGCGCCGGCGGCGGCCGTGGACTTCAGCTCCGCTCGCGCCGGGCGTTGCGGCAGCCAGGTGAGCCAGCGCGGGAGATACCAGTTCCAGTCGCCGAGCAGCGTCATCGCGGCCGGCAGCAGGACGGCGCGGACGACGGTCGCGTCGAGGAGCACGGCGACGGCGAGGCCGATGCCCATCATCTTCATGTCGATCATGTCGAGCGTGGCGAAGATCGAGAACACGGCGACCATGACGACCGCGGCGCTCGTGACGGCGCCCGCAGTGGTCCGGATGCCGTGCGCGACCGCCTCGTCCGTCGGCATGCCCGCGTCGTGAGCCTCGCGCACCCGGCTGAGGATCAGCACGTGGTAGTCCATCGAGAGGCCGAACAGGATCACGAACAGGAACAGCGGCAGCCACGACGTGACGCCGCCGACCGACCGGAAGCCGAGCAGCGACTGCAGGCGGCCGTCCTGGAAGACGAGCACGAGCACCCCGTAGGCCGCGCCGACCGAGAGCAGGTTGAGCACGATCGCCTTGATCGGGATCACGATCGACCGGAAGGTGACGAGCAGCAGCAGGAAGGCGAGCCCGAAGACGAACGCGAAGACGTACGGCGCGTGCGACTTCATCGCGGCGTTGAAGTCGTGGCTCTGCGCGGTCCAGCCGGTCGTCTGTACCTGCACGCCGGGCACACGGCCGATCGTCGCCGGGATCACCTGCTTGCGGAGCACGGCCAGGGCGTGATTCGAGGCCGCGTCGGTGCCGCTGCCGGACATGGCGATCATGACGCGCGCCGCGTGATGCGAGGCGCTGACGTCGATGCTGACCGGCTCGCGCAGCACGCCCGTCGCGAGCGCCGATCGCCGGAGCGCGGCGATCCCCGACTGCACCCGCGGCGCGGTCACGTCCGGCGCCCTGACGACGACGATGGCGGGCAGGGGCTGACCGGGGAACGCCGCGACGGTGCGGTCGTAGACCTTGATCACCGGCAGGTCGTGTGGAAGCCCCTGGATCCCGGAGTCGACCGTGTGCAGCCGGAAGGCCGGGATCGCGAGCGCGACGAGCAGCGCGGCGGCGAGGCCGCCCCAGAGCAGCGGCCGGCGCAGCACCATCCCCACGATCACGGACCACGCGTGCGAGGCGCGGTTGCGGCCGAACAGGCGCCGCACGAACGGCAGCCGGCCGCGGTCGACGCGATCCCCGAGAATCGCGAGCACCGCCGGCAGCACCGTCAGCGAGCCGACGAGCGCGATCGCGACGACGAGCACCGTCCCCATCCCGAACGACTGGAAGGTGCGCGAGCCCATCAGGAACATGCCGGCCATCGCCGCCATCACCGTCAGGCCGGAGACGAGCACCGCCCGGCCCGAGGTCGCGGCCGCGACCTCCAGCGCCTCGCGGAGCGAGCGCCCCCGCGCGCGCTCCTCCCGCTCGCGGCGCAGGTAGAAGAGCGAGTAGTCGACGCCGACGGCGAGGCCGATCAGCAGGATCACCGAGCTGATCGAGCTGTCGACGTGGAGCTCGTGGCTGAGCAGCGCCGTCAGGCCGAGCGCGGCGGCGACCGCGGTGACCCCGAGCATGAGTGGGATCGTCGCCGCGACGACGGAGCCGAAGGCGAGCACGAGGATGAGCAGCGTCACCGGCAGCGAGGTGAGCTCGGCCCGCTGGAAGTCGTCCGCGACCCGCTTGTCGATCGCCTTCTTCGCGCTGCCGTCGCCGACCTCGCCGATGAACAGCCCGGGATGGGCGCGCTGCACCGCGGCGGTTGCCGCCAGCGCCGGGGCGACCCGGTCGGCGGCAGTGTCGGGGTCGCCCGTGAGCTCGAAGGTGACGAGTGCCGAGCGTCCGTCTCTCGAGATCTGGCCTCCGTTCCCGGCGCCGAGCGGCGACCGGATCGAGGCGATCGCCGGTGCGCGCTCGAGCCGCGTGACGAGATCCTCGACCACGGCCGCGAGCTGCCGGCGCTGCAGCGGGCCGTGACTGCTCTGGATCAGCACCTGCTCTCCGGCGCGGTTCTGCGGGAACTCGCGGGCCAGCACGCGGTCGGCGACACCCGACTCGCCGATCGTGCTGTCGGCGCTGGTGATCTGCACGACGCCGGCGACCGTCCCGATCGCGTACGCGACGAGCACGAACGCGAGCCAGGCCAGCACCACCCGCCAGCGGCGGGCGGCGCTCCAGCCGGCCGCACGCGCCGTCAGGCTCTTCGAGGATTGCGCCGTGGTCATCTCTCTCACCGTCCCCGCTTCGAGTCACGATCCGAACGGGTCCAGCATGCGACGGCGCCGGGCGAAAAACCCTCCGGGATCGCCCCGAGGGAACCCTGAACTTGCCCGGAGCGGCCGCTACCAGGGCAGGAGGCCGAGCTCGTCCAGCGACTCGCGAAGCTCGCGCGCGTCGCGGTAGACGCGGAAGGCCCCGGCGCGGGTCAGCTCGTCCTCCCCGTAGCCGCCGCTGAGCAGGCCGACGCTCAGCATGCGGGCGCGGCGGGCGGCGAGCAGGTCCCAGACGGCGTCGCCGACGACATAGCACTCGTCCGCCGCGACGTCGAGCCGCGCGGCGCAGGCGAGGAACAGGTCCGGCTCCGGCTTCGCGCGCTCGACGTGGCCACGCTCCACGACGACCGTGTCCGCCCCGACGCCGAGCGCGTCGAGCGAGGCGTCGATCTCCGGCCGCCGGCCCGACGTCGCGATCCCGTGGGGAATCCCGGCCGCACGCAGCTCGGCGAGGAGCTCGACCGCCCCGGGGAGCGGGCGCCGCTCCGGGAGCAGCTCGCGGAAGAGCTCGCCGTGGCGCGCCTGGAGCGCCTCCACCTCGTCCGGCGTCAGCGGCCGCCCCAGCTCGCGGGCGACCGCGCGCGTGAACAGTCCGCCGCTCATGCCGATCCGCCGGTGGATCCGCCAGCCGTCGATCGGCAGCGACGCCTCGGCGAGCGCCCGCTGCCAGGCGAAGACGTGCGCGTAGACCGTGTCGACGAGCGTCCCGTCGAGGTCGAAGATCAGCGCGCGCACGGAGCGAGCCTACCGCGGCCCGCTAGTCGACCTCGACGTCGAAGTCCCAGGAGACGACCGGCCGCGTCCCCGCCGGCGTCCACCGGAGCCGGCCGCCGCCGGTCGGGAGCACGTCCCGGACGGTGAGCGTCACCGTGCGGCCCGGAGTGATGCGTGCCGGAACCGGCCCGCCGCCCTGCCGCGTCACAAGGGGACGGTGCAGCCTGCCGAGCTCGTCGACGATCGTGAACGCGTGCGCCGAGAGCGGGACGACGCCCGACGCGGCGGCGAGCGTGACGGTGAACGTGCAGCGGGTCGTCGGCGGCGGCGGCAGCACGAGCGGCGGGACCGCCGGCCCGACCGCCGTCGCGAGCACGTGTCCGCCGGCGAGGCGGACCGAGACGGTGTCGCCCTCGATCGCGAGCCGCGGCTGCGCGGCGCTCGCCACGACGATCCTGCCGACCGGGACCTTCGCCTTCGGGAGCCAGCTCGGGATCTCGCCGTACCGGCCCGCCGACCCACCGGAGCGGCCCAGCGCCATGCCGCCGGCGAACGCCGCAGCGCCGGCGACGAGGAGAGCGGCGACTGCGAGACGGACGCGGTGGGAGCCGAGCCCGAAGGCTCGGCTCCCACCCGCCCGATCGAGCGGAACCCGGAGGGTCAGTGGTCGCCTCCGTGGTGCCCGCTCGGGTTGTTGAACACGTCTCGCCCGAACGGCGCGAGACCGAGCTGGGCCGCGTAGCCGAGGTGCCCCCGCCCGTCGAGGCCGCGGGAGGCGCGGTCGACGTCGAAGAGATCCTCCATCGTGCGCAGCCAGCTGTAGTGGTTGTAGAACACCTTGCTCACCGTTCCCGGATCGATGTACGGGCTGATGAGCACGCTGCCCGTGTCGCCGCCGCCGTTCGTCGCATGGGTCGTGTCGAACAGCGGGTCGGTCGCCGCGGTCTCGGGACCGAGGTTGATCTTCGTCACCGGCCCGGTGGGCGCGGTCGCCGCGCCGTTGCAGGTGAGCGTGAACGCCCCGGTGTCCGCGACCCCGCCGGACTGGCTCGCGGCGGTCGCCGTCACCGGCGTGTCGACGACGTTCGCCACGACGCAGCCGGCCGGGACCGGATTGCCCGGGTCGGTCGTGTCGGTGACGCTGCGACCGACGTCGCGCAGCGTGATCGAGTTGTCCGCGATCGTCGCCGAGCCGGTCCCGCCCGAGGCCTTGTCCGAGCGTGCACCGCCGGTGGCGCTCCCGCCGATCGGGCTGCCTCCACCGAGGATCAGCCCCGGAATCGACGTGTCGCGGTCGACGAACGCGTTGTAGCCGTCGCCCGGGAACAGCTGATTGCCCTGCGCGTCGGTCTTGAGCGGCGTGTTCGGGCCCTGCGGCTCCCAGCGCACCTCGTGACCGAAGATCGTCTCGGCCGCCGAGTCGGAGGCGATCGACGCCGCCGCATTCGGCTGGACGCTCGTCGAGTTGACGAAGCTGTTGCCGGTGTACGTGAACGGCGGGAACGCCTCGTCGAACGTGACGTCGATGAGGCCACCGTCCCTGAACGCGGGCGACGCCTCGATCTCCGGGATGATGTGCTCCAGGAAGAGGTCGGAGGCGTAGAGACCACCCGTGTAGTTCACCGGCGGGTTCGGCGTGTTCGGATCGCTGAACCCTCCGGAGAGGTTGTTCCCGTGACAGACGGCGTCATGCGCGTCGCTGCAGTTGTTCGGCGAGATCCAGCTGAACGCCGGCGTCGTGCTCTCGTGCTGCAGGTCGTGGTAGAGACCGTTGCTCGGGTCGAACAGGTTGGCGATGTGCGCCGAGTTGCAGTCGCCGGACTGCAACACCGACTCGAACCACGGGAACGGGAAGTGCTTCCCGACGTACTGGTCGGTCGCGTTCGCACCGCCCGGGTTCGGGAAGGCCGTGCTGCCGGTCGGGCCCGGTGCCGCGTACGGTGCGCCGCAGTACTGCACGCCGGCGGAGTGGACCTGACCCGTTCCCGGGTTGGCGAGCGTTCCGGTCGACGAGGCGTCGGGGTTGCCGAGATCCTGCGCGTAGCCCTTCCAGCTCACGTGCGCAGCGTCGAGCTGGTTGAAGAGCGTCTGCACGCTCGACGGGTACACGCAGCCGTTTGCGGTCGCAGCCGCATTCGGGCCGGCGGCCGAGACGAGCTGGCCGTAGTTCGGGTTCGTGAACAGCGACCCCGACGTGTCGACCGACCCGGTGATGTCGTCGAAGTTCGGGCAGTCGGCCTGGTCGTCGGGCATCGTCGCCTGCCCGCTCACCATCGAGATGTAGTTGTCGAGGCTGAAGTGGCCGGTGCCGTAGTAGTTCTTGAGCAGGACTCCCTGCGACGGGAGCGTCTGCCACAGGTACGTGTTGTTGTTCAGCCCGGTGAACGTCGCGTCGTACGACTTGTTCTCCAGGATGATCAGCCAGACGTGCTTGATCTTGCCGGACTCGATCCCGAGGCCGTCGTTCTCGCCGCCGTGGAAGGCCGCGCTCGGCGGCTCGGCCGCGGAGGAGCTTCCCGACGTGACGGCGACGAGCAGGACGGCGGACAGCGCCAGCGCCGCGAGCGTCCCCACACCCGCGAAGACCTTCCTGCGCCTGCGCGACCTAGCGGCCCGCTTGGTGTTGCCGCGATGTTCGATTGGCGCGTTCATGCAGAGCTGTTCATCTCCCTTCCCCACCTGAAGGACATGGCGCCTTCGATTCAACGACGCGGCACCGGAGCCAGGGTTGCGCTCGGGTGGACGTCCCGTAACAGATCGGAAACCGCTCCAGGCCCCGTGATCGCGCGGCGGCCGGAGCCGGCGGACGGTCTAGCGCCGCCGGCCGGACGGGACCGCGCTCCGCTCCTCACGGAGCGAGACCGCCGTCTCGACCGCGGCATCCGCCGCGGCCCGGAGAAAGCCGGCGACCGCCTCCCGCTCGGACGCGGACAGCGACCGCGCCGCCGCGGCGACCGCGGCCTCGTACCGGGAGAGCGCAGCCGCTGCGGAAGTCGCCGCCGTCGCGACCGGCCGCAGCAGCACGGCACGCCGGTCGCCAGGGTGCGGCGTGCGCGAGACGAGGCCGCGCCGCTCGAGCCGGTCGACGAGCAGCGTCGTCCCGCCGGAGGTGAGACCCAGGCGCTCGCCGAGCTCGCGTTGCGTCAGCGGCCCGTCGAGCTCGAGCTGCTCGAGCGCCTCCAGCTCGCTCGCGGTGAGTCCGCTCGCCCGGCGGAGCGCCGCGGCGAGCCGGTCGCGCGCGAGCCCGAACCGGTGGAGCGAGTCACGTGCCTCCCGAGCGGTCACTTGAACGGGACTCTATTATGCCCTAAGCTACTTGTCAAGAAAGCTAATGAGCGAGAAAGGCATATCCGATGAAGATGAACGGGTTCGAGAAGCGGTTCGTCAACGGCGCGAGACACGGCGAGCAGGTCGCCGCCCGCGCGGAGCGGCTCGTCGGCGAAGCGGATCCGCAGCCGGGCGAGCGACTGCTGGACGTGGGCTGCGGCACGGGCGCGGCGACCCTCCGGCTCGCCGACTCGTTCGGGCTCGACGTCGTCGGCGTCGACGTCGACCCGGAGCAGATCGAGGCGGCCCGCGCGGCGGCGCGGGGTCTTCCCTCCGCGCGCTTCATCGAGGGCGACGCCGCCCGGCTCCCCTTCGCGGACGGCGAGTTCGACCTCGTGTTCAGCAGCAAGACGACGCATCACGTCCACGACTGGCAGCGCGCGCTCGAGGAGATGATCCGCGTCCTCAAGCCCGGCGGACGCCTGTGCTACTCGGATTTCGTCGCACCGGCGGGGCGCAGGCTGCCGACGCGCGGCGCCCTCGACCGCATCGCGGAGGCCGGCCGGCTCGAGACCGTCCGCGCGGCCGGCTCCCCGCTCACGTGCACCCGCGTCTACCGGGTTCCAGACGAGGCCGCCGTGCCGTAGTTCGCCACAGGACGCCGTCAGCAGACATACGGATCTCCGAACGGCGCGCCGCGCCTACGTCATCGTCGAGCAGCAGAAAGGAGACGAAGATGAAGGCGCTCGTCGTCTACGAGTCGATGTACGGGAACACCGCAGAGATCGGCGAGGCGATCTCCGCGTCGCTGCGCGGCCGCGGGCTCGAGGTCGAAGGAGGCCTCGTCTCCGCGATCGACCCCTCGAGAGCCGGCGGCGTCGACGTGCTCGTCGTCGGCGGCCCGACGCACATCCACGGCATGAGCTCGGCGAAGAGCAGGAGGACGGCGGCGAACGACGAGAAGAACGCCTTCCCCGAGCCGACGGTCGAGCCCGGCCTCCGCGACTGGATCAAGCGCCTGCCGCCCGGCGGCGACCGCCCCGCGGCCGCGTTCGACACGCGGTTCGACAAGTCGGTGGTCTTCACCGGCTCGGCGGCGAAGGGAATCGCGCGCCGGCTCGAGGGCCGCGGCTTCCGGCTCGTGCTCGAGCCGGAGTGCTTCCTCGTCTCGACGCAGAACCGGCTGCTCGAGCGGGAGACCGAGCACGCCGCCGCCTGGGCCGAGCGGCTCGCCGACGACCTTGCCGCGCGTGAGGCGCGATGAGCACGGGACGCATCGGCGTGGTGCTCGCGGGGGCGATCGCAGCGGCGCTCGGGCTGCTCTGGTCGCTGCAGGGCGCGGGGGCGGTGCGCCTGCGGCCGATCCTCTGCGTCTCGAACTGCACGCCGGTCACCGGCACCTCGCCGCCGTGGCTCGCCGTCGGCGTCATCGCCCTGCTCGCCGGGATCGCCCTCGTCGGCGCCGGGCTGAGGCACTCCGGCCGCGGCCGCTGAGCGGCGTCCTCAGGGCCAGGGCAGCGTGAACAGCTTGACGTTCGCCATGCCGTGCATCGCCTCGACGACTCCCTCCTTGACGCCGAGCCCGGACGCCTTCACGCCGCCGAACGGGGTCGCCTCCGAGCGGAAGCCCGGGACCTCGTCGACGTTGACGGTGCCGCAGCGGAGCTCGCGGATGCAGCGCGTGATCGCGGCGAGGTCGTTCGAGACGACTCCCGCCGAGAGACCGTAGGCGGTGCCGTTCGCGACGGCGAGCGCCTCGTCGAGATCGCGAACGCGGAGGAGCGGGATCGCCGGGCCGAACGTCTCCTCGCGGACGAGCTCGTGGCGCGGCTCGACCCGGTCGAGGACCGGCGGGACGAGCTGCGCCCCGCTCCGTCCGCCGCCCGCCAGCAGCTGCGCGCCGTCCGCCGCCGCGGCGCGGACGCGCTCCTCGACGAGCGCGGCCGCGGGCTCGTCGATGAGCGTGCCGATCTCCGTGTCGTCGGCCGCCGGGTCGCCGACGCGCAGCGCCGCCGCGCGCGCCGCCACGGCCGCGGCGAGCCGGTCGGCGACCGGCTCCTCGACGATGACGCGCTTGACCGCGGTGCAGCGCTGGCCGCTGTTCCTCGTCGCGCCGGTGACGGCGAGCTCGGCCGCCCGCTCGACGTCGGCATCGCGGAGCACGAGCAGCGGGTCGTTCCCGCCGAGCTCGAGCACGCCGCGCCGATAGCCGAGCCGCGCCGCGATCGCCTTGCCGGCGTCGACGCCGCCGGTGAAGGAGACGACCTCGACCGCGTCGTGCGCGAGCATCTCGTCGAGGATCTCCTCGCGGTCGCCGGTGACGACGGCGAGCGCGTCCTCGGGGTAGCCGGCGCCGAGGATCGCGCGCGCCAGCCAGAGCGCCGCGAGCGGGGTCTTCTCCGACGGCTTGAGGACGATCGGGGCCGCCGCCGCGATCGCGGGCGCGAGTTTGTGCGCGACCTGGTTGAGCGGGTGGTTGAACGGCGTGACCGCGGCGACGAGGCGGACCGGCTCGCGCACGGTGTAGGCGCGGCGCCGCCGTCCGTGCGCCGACACGTCGCACGCGAAGGCACGGCCGTCGTCGTCGAGGGCCGCGTGCGCCGCGAGCCGGAAGACGTCCACCGCGCGGCCGGTCTCGTGACGCGTGTCGGCGAGGCAGAGGCCGGACTCGCTCGTGATCAGCCGCGCGAGCTGCTCCGACTCCGCCGCGATGCGGGCGGCCACGCGTTCGAGCACCTGCGCGCGCGCATGGCGATCGAGCGCGACGCGCGCCGCGGCGGCCAGGTCGAGCGCCCGCCGAACGGTCTCGCGCGGCAGCAGTGGCGCCTCGCCGACCGTCTCGCCCGTGTACGGGTAGACGACGGGGAAGCGCCGGTCGCCCGTCTCCTCGCGGCCGCCGACGACGCACGCCGGACGCAGCACGTCCGCGGCGGCGAACGCGGTCACTCGTCCTCCCCGAGCAGCAGGAAGTGGACGTCGGCGTTCGACGCGCCGGCCTCGAGCAGCTCGCGGCCGCGCGGGCCCGGCCGCTCCGAGAGCAGGATCGGCACGCGCTGCTCGTGCCGACCGCCGTGCGAGCGGAGCGGCCCCGCCAGCGCGGAAAGGTCGTGCTCGTCGCTCGTCTTCCCGAGCGCCGTGTCCTCCTCCGCGAGCACGACGAGGTCGCCGATCCGGTCGGCCGGGAGCTCGAGCGCGGTCGCGGCCTCGTCGCGCAGCAGCACCTCCTCGACCCCGTCGACCGCGGCGACCGCCGCGCGCGCCGCCTCCATCTCGCCGGCGTCGACGTGGATCCAGCAGGCCGAGCCGAGCGCGGCATGGTGGACGACGTACGGGTCGGTGATCGGGAGGACGACGTGCGCGGTCGTGACGCCGGCGTCGCGGAGCACGTCCCCGAGGTAGCGAACGTGCGGCTTCGCGTTCATCCCGTGGTCGGCGACGAGCCCGAGCCGCCACCCGTCGTCGAGGTAGTCGCCGACGATCGCGTCGAGCCGCCGCAGGTAGCGGTCGCTGAGCGGCTCGCCGGGCGCGGCGGCGTGCTGGACGAAGTCGGTGAGCGAGACGTAGAGGAGCTCGACGTCGAGCGCCTGCGAGAGCGCGAGTCCCAGCTCGAGCGCGTAATGCGAGCAGTCCCAGTCGTAGATGCCCGGCGCGGGCCGGTCCACGAAGCTCGCAACCGGGCCGTAGCCGGACAGCGTCAACTCGTTCGCCAGCTCGGCCGACACGCACGGCACCTCGTTCGCCCCGAGCAGCCGCCGCAGCTTGTCCTTCGTCGTCACTGTCAGCACCGACACGCCCCCGCGCTCGAACGCCGTGTGGATCGAGGACGCGCGCAGGACGGACGGATCGGTGAGCTGCACCTCACGCCCGTCCGGTGCGAGGTAGTGGTTGCCGGGGACTCCGTGCACGGACGGCGGCACGCCGGTGACGATCGAGAGGTTGTTCGGGTTCGTGAAGCTCGGCAGCTGCGAGCGGCCGACCGCGTAGACGCCCTGCTCGGTGAGCTCGCGGAGGCGCGGGACGAGGTCGCGCTCGAACGCGTCCTCGAGGTAGCGGGGATCGACGCCGTCGAGGCAGACGACGGCGGTCCGCGTCCCGGAGGGCTCGCGGTAGCGGCGTCCGTTGACCTCGATCGCCGTCACGCCTGCAGGCCGCTCAGCGTCTGCTCCAGCTCGGCGGCGAACCGGTGGAGGTCGGACGGCTCGAGCTCGCCCATGCAGGCGACGCGGAAGATCTCGGCGGCGAGCGGCCCCTGCCCTGCATAGACGACGAAGCCGGCTGCGCGGAGCCGCTCGTGCAGCGTCGCGAACGAGACGCCGTCGGGAAGCCTGACCGAGCGGATCGAGTGCGACCGCGCCGGCGGAGCGACGAGCTGCTCGAGCCCCAGCCGCTCGACCGTCCCGTCGACGATCGCGCAGCGCTCGGCGTAGCGGGCGCGCCGGCCGGCGACGCCCTCGGCGAGCGCGCGGTCGAGGGCGGCGTCGAGTGACGCGAGCGCGGGGATGGCGGGCGTGAACGGCGGCGACCCGGTCGTCTCGACGTCGAGATAAGCGGCGAGATCGAGCGCGACGGAGCCGGTCTCGACGCTGCGCGCGCGGCGGGCGCCCGACGGCGAGACGAGCACGAAGGCCGCCCCCGGCAGGCCGTGCAGGCACTTGTTCGAGGTGCAGGTGAGGAAGTCGATCCCGTCGAGGGCGAGATCCTCCACGCCGAACGACGAGATCGCGTCGACCACCGTCCGCACTCCCGCTGCGGACGCCGCACGTGCGATCTCGGCCACCGGATTGAGCAACCCGGTCGTCGTCTCGTGGTGCACGATCGCAAGCGCGTCGAGCGCGGGCTCGGACCCGAGCGTGGCGAGGACGCTCGCCACGTCGACCGGCTCCGTCCACGGGCCCTCGACCGAGACCGCGTCGATGCCGGCGCGCCGCGCGGTCTCCCGCAGCCGCTCGCCGTAGATCCCGTTCACGACGACGAGGAGCCGCCGCCCCTCGCGCACCGCCGCGCGGATCGCCGCCTCGTTCGCCGACGTCCCGGAGCCGGAGAGGAGCGCGATCGCCCAGTCCGGCCCGAC
This sequence comes from Gaiellaceae bacterium, assembly GCA_035541175.1. Classification (GTDB taxonomy): domain Bacteria; phylum Actinomycetota; class Thermoleophilia; order Gaiellales; family Gaiellaceae; genus Palsa-739. The sequence goes on along the minus strand of DATKNT010000051.1, from coordinate 12,134 downwards.
CCCGGCGAGCCGTCGCAGCTTCTCGCGGATCCGCCGGTCGAGCCCGCGGAACTCGGGCTCGCGGTGGCAGATGTCCGCGCCCGCCGCCGCGCGCTTCACCGCGTCGCTCGTGAGCGCCGGCCCCGGGTTGAGCAGGACGAGGCGGCGCGCCGTGCCGTTGGGCCCGTACCGGGCCTCGACCAGCTCGTCGAGCTCGCCGGGAGCGGCGAGGACGTCCGGCGCCGCCGCGGCGAGCGTGCGCGCGTCGCCGACCGCGACGACCGCGCCGGCCCCGGCCGCGCGCGCGGCGACCACGTGCGCCGGATCGGTACAGACGACGCCGACCCTGCGGACGTCGCCCACCCCGGCGGCGCGCATCGCGTCGAACACCGCGAACGAGTCCGGCCCGGCCAGCTCGACGAGCCCCACGGCGAGCGCCGGCGCCGGTGGGAATCCCAGCCACAGCTCGATCGCCGGGCTCGTGGCCGGCTCAGCCGCCGTCTGCATCGCGCACCTCCGGTGGACTTCCGATCACGCGGACCGCGTGGCGCGAGCCGCTGCTGTTCTCGAGGACGAACGAGACGGCGTCGCCGAGATACCGGTCGTCCGACCACTCGAGCGGGACTCCTTCGGGAGACGTCGTGCGGCGTACCTGACAGAGCAGCGGGGCGCCCGGCGCGACGCCGAGGAGCTCCGCGTCCTCCGCGCCGGCGGCGATCGCGGAGACGTAGTGGCGGGCCTGCGCGAACACGACGCCGCGCTCGGCGAGGCGCGCGTAGATCGAGTCCGACTCGAGATCGACCGAGGCGACGAGCCGGCCGACGCTCTCGACGAAGGTCGTCCGCTCGATCATCACCGGCGCGCCGCCGAGCATCCGGACGCGGACGAGCGAGAAGACCGGCTCGCCCTCGGCGAGGTCGAGCCGCTGCGCGTCGTTCGCGTCGGCATAGCGGCGGACGAGCGAGACGACGCGGCCCGAGGGCACTTCGCCGAGCGACCGCGCCCAGGCGGAGAAGCTGAGCAGCTCGTCGAAGCTCTGCGCGCGCGGCTCCGACAGCACGATGCCCCGCGCTCCCTTGCGCGAGGCGATCACGCCCTCGGCCCGCAGCGTCGCGAGCGCGTGGCGGACGGTGCCGCGCGACGCCTCGAACTCCTCCGCCAGCTCGCGCTCGGACGGGAGCTGGGTGCCGCGCGGATAGACGCCGGAGCGGATCGAGCGCCGGAGCGCCTCGGCGATCCGGCGGTGCATGGGGGTGTCGGCTGGCGCGGCAGACATATCTAGACAGGTGTTTCCGGTCATCCGGATCCTAAGCCTAGAGGCGGCTTGATGCCCGGATAACGTGTCTAGACAGGTCGAATCAACCTTGCAGCCGGACCGACATCGGCTTGTAACCCACGCCGGTCCGGACCGGCCGTAGCGTCATTCGCAGTCGACCTGTCCAGGGAGGAGAAGGAATGAACAGCACCCGTGCGGTCGCGCTCGCGGCGATCACCCTCGTCTGCGCGGCCCTCACCGTCACGGCGGGCGCATCGGCGGCGAAGTCGAACGTCTGCCCGAACGGAAAGGTGCGCTTCGGGGTCGAGCCCTACGACTCCGGCCCGAAGTTCACCGGCGCCTACCAGGCGCTGACCAAGGCGCTCCAGACCAACCTCGGCTGCCCCGTCAAGCTGACCATCACGAACAACTACACCGCCGAGGTCGAGGCGATGCGGGCGAAGCAGCTCGACGTCGCCGAGTTCGGCCCCCTCGGTTACATCTTCGCGCACAAGCTCGCGAAGGCGCAGCCCGTCGCCGTCTTCGGCACGGCGGACCACAAGCCCGTCACCTACACCGCCGCCCTCTGGGTGCCGGCGAGCTCGTCGATCACGACCGTCGCGCAGCTCAAGGGCCACACCGTCGCGTTCTCCGACCCGGCGTCGACGTCGGGGAACCTCCTGCCTCGCTACGCGATGATCAAGGCGGGGCTGAACCCCGACACGGACGTGACGGTCCAGTTCGCCGGCTCGCACTCCGCGTCGCTGCTCGCGCTCACGAACGGGAAGGTGGACGCGGGCGAGGTGAACAGCCAGCAGCAGGCGACCGCGTCGGCGGCGGGCCAGTTCGACCCGTCCAAGTTCCGCGTGATCTGGCGGTCGGCGCCGATTCCGAACGACCCGATCACCGTCCGCGGCGATCTCCCGTCCGCGTTCAGGACGGCGTTCAAGTCGGCGCTGCTGAAGCTCACCCCGGCGCAGCTGCAGCTCGTCGACACCGAGCTCGGCGTCGACTCGGGGCCGATGATCCCCGGCACCGACGCGATGTACCAGCCGATCCGCGACGTCGTGTCGGCGGAGAACCTCCAGATCAAGGACATCGGCTGACCTCCGAGCCGACCACGACCCGGCCGGAGGGGTTTCCACTCACCACGAGGCCGGCCGGGGCAGCGCCCGCGCTGACCGTCCGCGAGCTCCGCAAGAGCTTCGCGGGCGGTCAGCAGGTGCTGAAGGGGATCGACCTCGACGTCTGGCCCGGCGAGCTCACCGTCGTGCTCGGCGCGAACGGAAGCGGCAAGTCGACGCTGCTCCGCTGCGCGGTGCGGCTGCTCGAGCCCGACTCGGGAAGCGTCGTCCTCTGCGGAGCGGAGCTCGTCGGCGCGCGCGGACGCCGGCTCCGCGGTGCCCGGCGCAACGCCGCGATGGTGTTCCAGCAGGTGCTCCTCGTCCGCCGCCGCTCCGCGGTCGAGAACGTCGCCTACGGAGCGCTGGGGGAGCTGCCGCTCCACCGCTCGTTCACGAGCCGCCTCTTTCCGGCCGAGGTGGCCGAGCGCGCGCATGCGTCTCTCGCCCGCGTCGGCCTCGCGGACGTCGCGTGGAAGCGGGCGGACACGCTGTCCGGCGGGCAGGCGCAGCGCGTGGCGATCGCCCGCGCGCTCTGCCAGCGCGCGCAGCTCGTGCTCGCGGACGAGCCGGTGGCGAGCCTCGACCCGCAGGCGGCGGAGGACGTGCTCGTCCTCCTCGGCGAGATCGCCCGCGTCGACGGGCTCGCCGCGCTCGTCGTCCTCCACCAGCCGGAGCTCGCGTACCGCTACGCCGACCGCGTGGTCGGCATCGTCGCCGGCGAGATCGTGTTCGACGAGCCGCCGACGTCGCTCGATCGCGAGCGGGTCGCGTCGCTCTACGGCGGCGAGCGGGAGCGGCGATGACGGACGTCGCGACGGAGATTCCGGTTCCGCGCACGCTCGTGCCGCGGCACACGCCGCGGCAGCGCGCCATCGCGTGGGGAATCGCCGCGGGAATCGCCGCGGTCTTCGGATACGCGTGGTACGACACCGGCGCGTCGATCGGCGAGCTGATCAGCGGGCTCGGCAACACGTTCCGCCTGATCGAGCGCGCGCTTCCGCCGAACTGGAGCGTGCTCGGCGAGTCGGTCCGCGCCTCGATCCTGACCTTCAACACGGCGCTCCTCGCGACGGGGGCGGCGCTCGTCCTCTCGCTCCTGCTCACACCGCTCGCGGCACGGAACGTCTCGCCGCATCGGCTCGTGTACGAGGTGGCGCGACTCGTCATCGGCGTCCTGCGCGCGATCCCCGAGTTCGTGTTCGCGTTGATCTTCCTCGTCGCGGTCGGGATCACGCCGTACTCGATCGTGCTGGCGATCGGCGCGCACACGGTCGGCGTGCTCGGGAAGCTCTTCGCCGAGGCGGTCGAGGACATGGACATGGGCCCGGTGGACGCGCTCCGCGCCGGCGGGGCCGGGCGCATCCAGGTCTTCCTCCACGCCGTGCTGCCGGGCGTCGCCGCCACCTTCACCGGGCTGGCGCTCTACCGCCTCGACACGAACGTCCGCGCCGCGCTCTACCTCGGCGCCTTCGGCGGCGGCGGCCTCGGCTTCCTGCTCTACAACTCGATGCAGCTGTTCCAGTACCAGCAGGCGACGACCGAGCTGCTGGTGCTGCTCGTCCTCCTGCTCGTGGTCGAGCGCGTCTCCTCGCTGCTGCGCCGGCGGATCCTCTGAGCGGTGTCCCGGGGTCAGACCCCGGGACGTGGCCGCTCGGTCCGTTCTACGATGTCCCGCCATGGCGAACATCGTCGTCTCCAACGTCAAGGGCGGCGTCGGCAAGACGACGACGTCCGTCTACCTCTCGGCGGCCGCGGCCGAGCGGGGCTACGACCCGGTCGTGCTCATCGACGCCGACCGGCAGGCGTCCTCGGCCCTCTGGTACGAGGAACGCCCCGTCGAGGGCGTCGCGATGGTCGAGGCGCCGTCGGAGCGGACGCTGAAGCGCGCGATGGGCGACCACCGCGGTCTCGGGATCGTCGACACGCCGCCGGGCGACGAGCGGCTGATGCAGTCGGCGCTCGGCTCCGCCGACGCAGTCGTCATCCCGACCCGGGCCGGCGGCGTCGAGTACGCGCCGGTGCTCGTGACGCTCGACCTGATCCCGGCCCGCACTCCCCGCGGCGTCGTCATCTGCGCCGCCCGATACGGGACGAACGACCTCGCCGAGGCGATCGAGTGGTGGCGGGCGCAGCGGGTCCCGCTCTGGGGCGTCGTCCCGGAGCGGGTCGGCATCGCCGCAGGCCCCGAGGCTCGCCTCTTCCGCGAGGGGCTGGTCGAGTACGACGGCGTGCTCAAGAAGGCGCTGCGGGGGAACCGCTGACCGTGCGCATCGAGCAGCTCGTCACCGCCGAGGCGGGCTGGAAGGCGGTCTTCAAGGAGCCGGACGGGAGCGAGAGCGTCTCGCGCGTCCTCGGCTGGGCGGTGACCGGCGACGGCGACGAATCGGCCGTCGTCGGCGTGATCGTCGATCCGGGCACGCCGTCGCGGATCGTCTCCGCGGTCGAGGCGGTCTCTCCCGCCGGCGGCGCGTTCAGCCGCTACCGCTACGTCGCTCCCGAGCCGATCGTCGTCCCTGCGCCGCCGCCTCCCCCGCCGAAGGAGGACGCCGCGGAGCAGCTGGCGAAGGGCTTCCTCAAGCGCAAGAAATAGCTAGAGACGGCCGTCCCAGCGGCGCAGCTCGAGCAGCGTCCGTACCGCCCAGAGCCCGTACCGCTGCCGGAACCGCATCACCGCGTGCGCGACGTTGAGCACGACGATCGCGCTCCCGGCGGCGAGCAGCGGCGGCGCCCAGTCCGGCATGACGAGAAGCGTAGGCGACGCGGCCGGCCAGGACGAGCCGAGCGCGGCGCGAGTCGTGTCGAGGGCCGCGCTCTCGGTGGGCGACACGCCCTTCGCCGCCTCGGCCACCGACTCTGCGACGGCACGGACGCGTCACGGTCGCTTGTGACAGAGTTGTTGCCGCCGGCCGCAGCGCCGGCGAGGCCGAGAGGAGGACGCATGGCACCCACGCGCGAGAAGCGGATCACCGAGTTCATCGCGCCGTTCCGGGTCGAGCCCGGCTCGAAGGTGACCCTCCCGAAGCGCTTCGATCCCGGCTTCAAGCAGGGCGTCGCGTCGAAGCAGGAGGGCCGGCAGCTCACCGCCGACGGGATCCAGCTGCTCGCCGAGTACCAGTCGCGGCTCTGGGCGCAGGACACGCACGGCGTGCTCGTCGTGCTCCAGGCGCTCGACGCCGCCGGCAAGGACGGGTTGATCCGCCACGTGATGAGCGGCGTGAACCCGCAGGGCGTGGACGTCCACAGCTTCAAGGTCCCGTCGGCGGAGGAGCTCGACCACGACTACCTCTGGCGCTACCAGCGCAGCCTTCCGGGTCGGGGCACGATCGGCATCTTCAACCGCTCGCACTACGAGGAGGTGCTCGTCGTGCGCGTGCACCAGGACCTGCTCGAGCGGCAGAAGCTGCCGAGGCGCGCGCGCGGCGCCGGCGTCTGGAAGCGCCGCTACCGCGAGATCAACGAGTGGGAGCGGCACCTCGACGACAACGGGATCAAGGTCGTGAAGCTGTTCCTCAACCTCTCGAAGGAGGAGCAACGCGTGCGCTTCCTCCGCCGCATCGACCTTCCCGACCACAACTGGAAGTTCTCCGCCGCCGACCTGCGCGAGCGCGAGTACTGGGACGACTACCAGAAGGCGTACTCGGAGATGCTCACGCACACGAGCACGGAGTGGGCACCCTGGCATGTGATCCCGGCCGACCACAAGTGGTACGCGCGGCTCGCCGCCGGCGCCGTCCTCGTCCACGCGCTGATGGAGATCGACCCGCGCTACCCGACGGTCGGCGACGAGGCGCGCGCGGAGCTGCAGGAGATCAGGAAGACGCTCGAGGCGCAGGCGCCGGAGGGAGCGGAACCCGACCCGTTCGCAGCGAAGGAGGGCGCCACGACGACGTGAATGCGTGACCGCCTGCGCTTTGTCATCATCGACCAGGCAGTGAGCCCGTCGCTCTACGACGAGATCTGCGCGTCCCACCGGTGGGAGGTGCCGGAGCGGTACAACATCGCCGCCGACGTCTGCGACAAGCACGCCCGCGACAAGCCGGCGATGATCTGGGAGAGCTTCGACGGCACGACGCGCGAGCTCGACTGGGGCGAGCTGCAGGATCTCGCCAACCGAGCGGCGCACACGCTCGCGGCGCGCGGCGTCGGGCGCGGGGACCGCGTCGCGGTCGTGCTGCCGCCGACGCCGGAGACGGCCGCGATCTTCTTCGGCGTCTGGAAGCTCGGCGCGATCCTCCTCTCGCTGTCGGTGCTGTACGGCGACGAGGGGATCGAGCACCGGCTCACGGACTCGGAGGCGGCGCTGCTCGTGACCAATCCGGCGAACGCGCCGCGCTTCGAGCGTCCCTGGGCGCCGGAGCGGCTCGTCCTCGACGAGGCGACGCTGCTCGACGCGCCCGCCGACTTCGTCTGCGCGGACACGGCCGCGGACGACCCGGCGCAGCTCTACTACACGTCGGGCACGACGGGGCTCGCGAAGGGGATCGTCCACGCGCACCGGTACGTCCTCGCGCACGAGGAGTTCCTGTACTGCCACGAGGTCGAGGACGGGGAGCGCTTCCACGGCATGGGCGAGTGGGCCTGGGCGGCCGGGATCGCGCCGCTGCTCGGACCGTGGCGGCTCGGCGCGGTGCAGTGCGTGTACCGGCGCGAGGGCGGCTTCGACCCGCACAAGCAGCTCGACTTCCTCTCGCGTCACCGCGTGACGAACGTCTTCACGACGCCGACGGCGATGCGCTCGATGATGGTGATCGACGACGCGGGAACGCGGTACCCGCAGGTCTTCCGCCGCGTCTGCTCGGCCGGCGAGCCGCTCAACCCGGAGGCGATCCGCTGGTTCCGCGACCAGTACGGCGTCACCGTCCTCGACTTCTACGGGCTGACGGAGTCGTACCCGCTCGTCGCGAACTTCCCCTTCATGGAGGTGCGCGAGGGCTCGATGGGCAAGCCGATGCCGGGCTGGGACGTGCAGATCCTCGACGAGGACGACCGGCCGGTCGCACCGGGCGAGCGCGGGGAGATCTGCCTGCGCGCGCGTTCGAACCCGCACTACCCGCTCGGCTACTGGCGGAACGAGGAGGCGAGCGAGGAGACGTTCGGCGGCGAGTGGTTCCGCACGAAGGACGCCGCCGTGCGGGACGACGACGGCTACGTCTGGTACGTCGGCCGCGCGGACGACGTGATCATCGCCGCCGGCTACCGGATCGGGCCGTTCGAGGTCGAGTCGGCGTGCCTCGAGCATCCGGCCGTGCGCGAGGCGGCGGTCGTCGCGTCGCCGGACGAGCTGCGCGGCAACGTCGTCAAGGCGTTCATCGTCCCGTCCGAGGGGTACGAGCCGTCGGACGAGCTGGCGGACGAGATCAAGCGCTTCGTCCGCGAGCGGCTGTCCGCGTACGCGTACCCGCGCCGGATCGAGTTCGTCTCCGACCTGCCGAAGACGCTGACCGGGAAGATCCGGCGGATCGAGCTGCGCCGGCTCGAGCTCGACCGCGCCGACTCCCCGTCCTGAGCCGGCAAGGCGGCGCCGCGGGCGCAGCGCCGCCTCCCCGTCGCGTGGCTACGCGGCGAGCGCCTTCGCCTTCAGCGCGTCGTACTCCGCCTGCGTGATCGCGCCGCTGTCGAGCAGCTCCTTCGCCTTGGAGATCTGCTCGGCGGCGCCGCCCCCGCCGACGGCCGCCTGGATCTGCGCCTCCGTCTGCGCCCGATCCGCCGTCGCCTCCTTCATCCTCCGCTCGGCCATCCCGTCACCCTCGGCGATGAGGTAGACGAGGATCCCGATAAACGGCAGGACGATCACGAAGATGGTCCAGCCGGCCTTCCCCCAGCCGCTGATGTCGTGGCGACTGAAGAGGTCGGCGAACACGATGAACAGCAGCCAGAAGAACAGGACCCAGCAGAAGAAGACCAGCATCGACCACATGACCTGGCCGAACGTGTAAGCGAGCACCGCCGCCTCCTTGGTCGTGAACCGTCCCCGATGACCGGAACCCTACGACACCGGCTCGCTGCGGTCCACGGCCTACCGTAAGCTCGACGGCGATGACCGGATGGGTGAAGCGCTGGTGGCGGCCCGTTCTCGCCGTCGTCGCAATCCTGTTCGCGGCGTTCTTCTTCGTCGTCTCGCGGCAGGTGCTGGCGATCGTGCAGAAGCCGAGCTGGCCGCCGGGCGCGGGCGCGATCACCGCCGCCGGCGCGCAGCTCGCGACGCAGCGCTTCGTCGCCCGCTCCGATCCGAAGCCGGCCGACGTCGGCGTTCCCTTCGCGTGGTCGACCGCCGCGACGATCGAGCCGTGGCCCGAGGGCAAGAACTTCTTCCCGAAGATCTTCACCGACGTCGAGAAGGCCAAGTCCTCGGTTCACATCCTCATGTTCGGCTGGCGCGAGGGCGAGGTCGGGACGAAGCTCACCGATCTGCTCCTCCGGAAGATGAAGGAGGGCGTCGAAGTGCGGATCATCCTCGACGCCGCCGGCAGCAAGCCGTACGGCCCCGCGAAGCCGATGTTCACGAAGCTCGCCGACGGCGGCGCGCAGATCGTCGTCAACGACACCTTCCCGCCGGACGAGGACGGGCTCTATCCGGATCACACGTCCTTCGACTGGAGCCAGGACGACGTCGGGCGGGCCGACCACCGCAAGCTGTACGTGGTCGACGGGAAGGTGGCGTGGATCGGCGGCGCGGGGGTCGAGGACCACTTCGCGAACGGCAAGTTCCACGACGTGATGGTCCGCGTGACCGGCAACGTCGTCCGTCAGGCGCAGGCGCTGTTCCTGATGAGCTTCCGCGCCCACGGCGGCCCGCTCCCGGCCGACCTGTCGAAGTACTTCCCGCAGCAGCCCGATCCGGGGACGATCCCGATCGCGATTCTCCAGACGGTCCCCGGCGGGTTCGTGTCGGCGACGCAGGCGATCCGGCAGCTCATCGACCACGCGCGGACGCGGCTCGACATCATGAACCCGTACGTCACCGACGCCGACATGATCCAGCGGCTGGTCGCAGCGGCCAAGCGCGGCGTGAAGGTGCGAATCGTCGTGTCGCAGGCGTCGAACAACCCGCAGGCGACCGCCGCGCTCGAGGACCACTACTCGGAACTGATCCATGCGGGCGCCCAGATCTGGGAGTACCCCGGCGCCGTCGTGCACGCGAAGATCGTCGTCGCCGACGACACCGTCGTGTTCGGCACCGTCAACTTCGACGCGTGGTCGCTCTACCGGAACTACGAGATCGCGATGATGGCCCGCAGCCCGGCGGCGGCAGCGCGTTTCGAGGAGCGCGTGTTCGGGCCGGACATCGCGAAGTCCGTTCCCGGGAAGGCGCCCGGCGGGATCGGCCCCCGGCTCAAGGACTGGTTCTGGGACCGGCTCGCGTACTTCCTCTGACCCGCTCGACGGCTGCGTAGACGGCCGCTGCGGCGAGGACGGCGGACGCCGCGATCGTCAGCCACACGCCCCAGCCGGAGCTGCCGCCGATCACGTCGTTGTCGTCGACGACGTTCTCGGCCGCCGTGAAGAGCATGACGGCGGCGCAGCCGAGCACGGTGACGGTCCCGAGCCAGCCGCCGCGGGAGAGCGAGCGGACCCCCACGAGGGCGATCAGCGCGAAGATGATCACGAGCCAGCCGTTGTGCGGGCCCTCGAAGCCGTCGAGGGAGACGGCGCCGGCGCTCCGCCACGTCCCGAACACGCCGGCGATCGCGAGCACGATCGCGCCGATGCAGACGAGACGGGTGGAGCGCAGCGTCAACGACCCTCCGCCTGCGCGGCCGCCTTCTTCGCCGCGTGCGCGGCCTTCTGCTCCTCGGCGCGCTTCTTCGCCTCCGCGTACGACTGCTCGATCAGGGCCTTGCCGCCGCCCCAGCCGAACACCCAGACCATGAGGACGAGCGCGAAGAGCAGCGACCACGCGGTCATCACGATCTGCTGCGCGAGCGAGTAGGCCGTCGCCGTGGCCGAGTCGGTGACGTCGCTGAGCGCGGCGACGTTGAACGCCTGGTTGACGCCCGCGCCGCCCGGTGTGACCGCGACCGTGTTGGAGATGCTGTTGCTGCCGGTGACCGCCATCACGGAGTGGAACGTGACGGGGATGTCGTACGCGGCCATGAACACGCCGACGACGACGAGGCCCGCGACCCAGGCGACGGCCTCCGGCAGGAACACGCGGCCGAAGTAGGCGCCGGGATGAGCGAGGATCTGCCCGCCGTCCTTCGCCTGCTCCCACCACTTCAGCACCTTCGGCCAGAAGCTCCGGATCGCGATGAAGAGCACGACGGCCCCCGCGACGAGCAGCGTGACGAGCGCCCACGGGTGATCCTTGACGAACTCGAACGAGATGTCGAACGAGCCGGGTACGGTGAGGAAGAGATAGAGCCAGACGAAGATCGCGGCGATCGTGAAGAAGATCTTCTGGACGAGGAAGCCGCCGATCATCCCCGCGAACGTCGCGGACACGATCACCGTCGTGAGCATGATGAACATGACGATCGTGCCGAGGTTCGCCGGCAGGACGAAGTTCAGCGCGACGCACGCCGAGTACGCCGCCCAGACCTGGCGCCAGCGCACCTCACCGGGATAGGCGAACACGAGGATCGCGTACCAGGCGTACGCGGTCGCGGTCGTCTTCACGGTCTCGGCGACGACCCCCGCGACGACGTACTCGGCGGAGATCGTCGTCAGCGTGTGCCACAGATCGTGGAACCAGCCGCGGATGTCCCAGCCGACGAGGACCGCGAAGGCGCCGCCGGCGATGACGAGCGCGAGGATGAGCAGGATCCGCCGGATCGGGTGGCCTTCGACGGGTGCCGGGGTGGCGCCGTTCCCTCCACCTGCCGCCATGTGCGGATCCTCTCACTCCAACCGGCGGTCGTCGCTTCGGTCGGGCGCGGAGTGAGACGGAGCGCGATGATGACCGCGTGGACGCCCCGCTCGCGTCGCTCGAGACGTTCATCTCCGCCCACAGCCAGTGGGCGCTGATCGTGCTGTTCGTCCTCCTGACGCTCGAGTCGTTCGGCCTGCCGGTGCCGGGCGAGACGGCGCTCATCGCCTGCGCCGTGCTCGCGTCACAGGGATCGCTGTCGATCGTCGCGGTGCTCGTCGTCGCCTCGCTCGCGGCGATCGTCGGCGACAACCTCGGCTACTGGGTCGCGCGTGAGGGCGGCCGCCCGCTGCTCCAGCGGCACAGGCTGACCCGCGCCTACGCGGAGAAGTACATCCCGCGAGGCGAGCGCTTCTTTGCGAAGCACGGCGGCAAGGCGGTCTTCTTCGGGCGGTTCGTCGCCGTTCTCCGGGTGACGGCGGCCTGGATCGCCGGCCTGTCCCACATGCGCTGGTGGCGGTTCCTCGCGTGGAACGCAGCCGGCGGGATCGTGTGGGCGACGATGGTCGGCCTGATCTCGTACTACCTCGGCGACGCGGCGGCGGCGGCATTCGGCAAGTACGGCCTGCTCGCCGCGGGCGGCGTGATCCTGCTCTCGGCGATCGGCTTCGTGATCGCGAGGCAGATCGAGAAGCGCGTCCTCGACGAGTAGCTCGCGAGGCTCCGCCTCGCTCGCTGGGAGACTGAACTCCGCGAGCCGGAAAGCGCGGCTTCCGGCTCGCTCCGCGCTGTCCTCTCGGGCCGGCTGCCCGGGACGGCTGCCTGCCGCGGCGCGGCCGGTCGAGGCCTCCGGCCAGGACCGCCCGCTGGTTCGCGTCGTCGTAACGTCGCCTGCGGCTCCCGTTACGCCGACGCCTTCTCGGCTCGAAGCTTCGGGCCATCGAGGGCCGGACGCCAACGCCGGCCGAAG
>DATKNT010000050.1:0-2797 GCA_035541175.1 Gaiellaceae bacterium | reverse complement strand
GCGCAGGATCTGCACGGTGTCGTCGACCGACGGCTCCTCGACGCGCACCTGCTGGAAGCGGCGCTCCAGCGCGGCGTCGCGCTCGAGGTACTTGCGGTACTCGTCGAGCGTCGTCGCGCCGATCGTCTGCAGCTCGCCGCGCGCGAGCGCGGGCTTGAGGATCGACGCGGCGTCGATCGCGCCCTCGGCGGCGCCGGCGCCGACGAGATTGTGGAGCTCGTCGATGAAGAGGATGATGTCGCCCCGCTGCATGATCTCCTTCATGACCTTCTTCAGGCGCTCCTCGAACTCGCCGCGGTACTTCGAGCCGGCGACGAGGGCGGCGAGGTCGAGCGTGTAGATCTGCTTCCCCTTCAGGAGCTCGGGCACCTGGTTCGAGGCGATGCGGGCGGCGAGACCCTCGACGACGGCGGTCTTGCCGACGCCCGGCTCGCCGATCAGCACGGGGTTGTTCTTCGTCCGGCGAGAGAGAATCTGCATCAGCCGCTCGATCTCGGTCTGGCGGCCGACGACGGGGTCGAGCTTGCCCTCCGTCGACTGCTTCGTGAGGTTGCGGCCGAACTGGTCGAGCAGCTTCGACGACTTCGACTTCTCGCCCGCGGGGCCGGACGCGCCCGCGCCCTGGCGGCGGCCGGGACCGGACAGCATGCGGATGATCTCGTTGCGGATCTTCTCCGCGTCCGCGTCGAAGTCGAGCAGGATGCGCGCGGCGACGCCCTCGTTCTCGCGGACGAGGCCGAGCAGGATGTGCTCGGTGCCGATGTAGTTGTGCCCGAGCGAGAGCGCTTCCCGCAGCGCGAGCTCGAGCACCTTCTTCGCGCGCGGCGTGAACGGGATCTGTCCGGTCGTGACCTCGTCGCCCTGGCCGACGATGCGCGCGACCTGCGCGCGCACCTCCTCGACCGTGATGTCGAGGGACTCCAGCACCCGCGCCGCGAGACCCTCTTCCTCGCGGAGCAGACCGAGCAGGATGTGCTCGGTGCCGATGTAGTTGTGCTTGAGCGCCCGTGCCTCGTCCTGCGCTAGGACGACGACCTGGCGAGCCCGTTCGGTGAAGCGTTCGAACACGTTCCCTCGACCCCCCTTTCCTTGTGAACCGCGAGGCGGCCGGACGGCCGCCAGCCCGGTCGAAGGTAAGGCCCATCGTAGCCGACGACCCCCCGTGCACGAAGCGGCCCGTCCACCCTCTTTACGGGTTCGCAGCCCGTCCGGATCCCCGTTCTCGCCGGGATCCGGGGCTCAGACGATCTCGGCGAACTCATCCTCGATCAGCCAGTCGAAGCTCGCCGGCACGCTGCCGTCCGGCTCGGCGTAGTCCCGCAGGAAGAAGAGGTAGGACGCCCATTCGTCGACCCGGTCGGGGAACTCGGAGCCCCGCTCCTCGACGAGGCGCTCGAGCTCGACGAGGTTCCAGTGGCCGCGGGCGACGCCGTTGGCGGCCGCCGCACGGTAGAGCGGCACCCCCGGGAGCGCCGGCTCGAGCGGCAGCGGCACGGGGGCGGTGATCGCGCGCCGCGCCGCCTCCTCGCGCTCGCGGGCCTCCCGTTCCGCGGCCTCGCGGGCCTCGCGCTCCGCCTGCTCGCGGGCCTCGCGCTCGACCTGCTCGCGGGCCTCGCGCTCCACCTGCTCGCGGGCCTCGCGCTCGACCTGCTCGCGCTCGCGCGCCGCGCGCTCCGCGTCCTCGCGCTCCCGCGCCCGGCGCTCTGCGGCCTCGCGCTCTGCCGCGTCGCGCTCCCGCGCCTCGCGTTCCGCTGCGGCGCGCTCCGCCTCCTCGCGGGCCTCGACCTCGCGTGCCTTCGCCGCGTCGATCTCCGCCGCGGTGCGCGACTCGAGCTCGGCGGTGCGGCGCTCGAGCACCTCCGCGCGCTCCTCGAGCTCCGACGTCCGCCGCTCGAGCTCCTCGCTGTGCGCGTCGGCCCGCTGCTCGCGCTCGGCGACGGCGGCGGTGCGCTGCTCGACCTCCTGCTCGCGCCGGAGCAGCTCCGGCGGCGGCCCCGCGGGAACGGCCTGCGCGGCGAGCAGGTCGACGGAGCGGCCGGTGTCCGCGCGCCGTGCCGGGCGGCGGCGGACGAGCGCGACGACCGCGACGATGATCAGCCCGAGGACGAGGCCGGCACCCGCTCCGATGCCGACGATCAGCGGCCGGTTCGGCCACGCCGCCTTCGTCGGCGCCTCGGCCTGCGCCGCCGGGCGGATGGTCGGGTCGGGCTGCCCCTGGAGCGAGCGCAGGACCGTCAGCCGCTGCTGCAGCGCGGCACCGGGGCCGATCGTCCGCTGGTTCGGCGGCAGCGCGAGCAGCTGCTGCTGCGCGCGGCGGATGGCCGAGGCGAGCTGGCTCTGGAAGCTCGCCGTCCGCTGGGACACGAGCGCGTTCGCGAACGCGTTCGCGAGCTGCGCCGCGCGCACCGGCGACGTGTCGCGGACGGTGACGTCGACGACGTCGCTCCCGGCGGCCACGTGCGCGTCAAGCTCGGCGAGCAGCGAGTCGCGCGAGCGCGTCAGCCCGAGCTGGGTCCGCACGGCGTCCGCGACCTGCGCCGACCGAAGCATCGCGGCGGCGCTCGCGGCGGCCGTCCGCTTGCCGCCGGTGTCGCGAAGCAGCCCGAGGCCGAGATACGTCGGGTCGGAGGCGGAGACGGGCGAGACGATCAGCTGCGCGGTCGCGTCGTAGCGGTCGGCCGCGGAGTACGCGAACGCAGCGGCGGCGGCCGCTCCGACGACCGTCAGCGCCGCGACGGGCAGCCAGCGCCCGAGCAGGCGGTCGAAAAATCGCATCCCGGTATTATCGGCCGGGGAT
>DATKNT010000049.1:0-21334 GCA_035541175.1 Gaiellaceae bacterium | reverse complement strand
CGCGGAGCTGCGGCCGCGGATCGTGTGGGACCGCACGGCGGGTGTCGTGCGCGGGCGGCAGGGCGCGCGGCGGCTCGCCGTCACGAACGCGGGAACCATCCCGGACCGCGGACTCTTCGGCGTCTTCGTCGTCGACGGCGGCGGACGTGTCGGCGAGCTCGACGAGGAGATGGTGTACGAGTCGCGCGCGGGGCAGGTGATCATGCTCGGGGCGTCGTCGTGGCGGATCGAGGAGATCACGCGCGACCGCGTGCTCGTCTCGCCCGCGCCCGGCGTCCCCGGCTCGGTGCCGTTCTGGAAGGGCGAGGGGATCGGCCGCCCGTACGAGCTCGGCGAGGCGATCGGCCGCTTCTCGCGCGAGCTCGTGTCGGTGCCGGAGGACCGCGCCGCGGCGCGGCTCGTCGACGAGGCCGGGCTCGACGCGTTCGCCGCGCGCAACCTGCTGACGTTCCTCCAGGAGCAGCAGCGCGCGACCGGCGTCGTGCCGTCGGACCGGTCCGTCGTCGTCGAGCGGTTCCGCGACGAGATCGGCGACTGGCGCGTCTGCATCCTCACGCCGTTCGGCGCGCGCGTCCATGCACCGTGGGCGATGGCGGTCGACGCGCGGCTGCGCGACGCGCTCGGCGTCGAGGTGCAGTCGATCTGGTCGGACGACGGGATCGCGTTCCACCTCCCCGACGCGGACTCGCCGCCGGCGACCGACCTGCTCGTGCTCGACCCGGACGAGCTCGACGAGCTCGTGATCGGCGAGGTGGGGCAGACGGCGCTGTTCGGCGCGCGGTTCCGCGAGAACGCCGCGCGCGCGCTGCTGATCCCGCGCCGCCGCCCGGGCGAGCGCACGCCGCTCTGGCAGCAGCGGCTGAAGGCGCAGGGCCTGCTCCAGGTCGCGCGCAAGTACTCGAGCTTCCCGATCGTGCTCGAGACGTACCGCGAGTGCCTCCAGGATGTGTTCGACCTGCCGGCGTTGAAGACGCTGCTGCGCGGACTGCGCACGCGCGAGCTCGACCTCGTCGACGTCGAGACGTCGTCGGCGTCGCCGTTCGCCGCATCGCTCCTCTTCGACTACATCGCCACCTACATGTACGAGGACGACACGCCGCCCGCGGAACGGCGCGCGCAGGCGCTCTCGCTCGATCGCGACCTGCTGCGCGAGCTGCTCGGCCAGGAGGAGCTGCGCGAGCTGATCGACCGTGCCGCGCTCGCGGAGGTCGAGGCGTCGCTGCGCCCGCACACGGCGAGCCCGGACGCGCTCCACGATCTGCTGCGGCTGCGCGGCGACCTCCGGCGGGGCGAGTTCGACGAGGCGCACGCGGCGATCCTCGAGGCGGAGCGCCGCGCGATCCGCATCCGCATCGGCGGCGAGGAGCGGCTGATCGCCGCGGAGGACGCCGGCCGCTACCGCGTCGCGCTCGGCGTGATGCCGCCGTCCGGGCTGCCCGGCGTCTTCCTCGAGGGCGGGCCCGACTCGCTGCGGCAGCTCCTCCGGCGCTACGCGCGCGGGCGCGGCCCGTTCACGACGGCAGAGGCGAACGCGTGGTTCGGCGTCGACGTCGAGCCGCTCCTGCGGGAGCTCGAGCGCGAGGAGCACCTGGTCCGCGGCGAGCTGCGCCCGGACGGGACGGAGCGCGAGTGGTGCGATCCGGACGTGCTGCGCCGCCTCCGCCGCGCGTCGCTCGCCGCGCTTCGCCGCGAGGTCGAGCCGGCGGAGCAGGCGGCGCTCGGCCGCTTCCTCCCGAGCTGGCACGGGATCGACAGGGGCGCTTCGCTGCGCGAAGCGCTGATTCCCCTGCAGGGCCTTGCGCTGCCCGTCCCGCTGTGGGAGTCCGAGGTGCTGCCGCGGCGCGTGAGGGCGTACCGCCCGGAGCAGCTCGACCAGCTGTGCGCGTCGGGCGAGCTCGTCTGGTGCGGAGCGGGGCTCGACCGCGTCGCCGTCTTCTTCCGTGAGGATGCTGCGCTGATCGGGCCGCCCGGCGGCGCCCCGCTCAGCGCGACGGCAACGCATGATGCGATCCGCTCGGCATTGGCGGGAACTGCCCTCTTCTGGGCCGAGCTCCTGGAACGGACGTCTCTGGACGGCGGGGAGGCACTCCCCGCCGTCTGGGATCTCGTCTGGGCCGGCGAGGTGACGAACGACCAGTGGGCGCCGCTCCGCGCGGAGCGCCGCTACCAGCCGCCGCGGCCCGACCGCCGCGCGCGCCGCTTCTCCCGCGCCCGGGCCGCGCAGGTGACGGCGACGCAGGGACGCTGGTCGCTCGCGGCGCCGCTCTTCGCCGGCACGCCCGACCGTCGTGCGCTCGCCGAGCTGCTCCTCGAGCGGCAGGGCATCGTCACGCGCGACTCCGTCCGCGGCGAGGGGATCGCCGGCGGCTACGGCGCCGTCTACGGCGAGCTGCGCGCGCTCGAGACGCTCGGCGCCTGCCGCCGCGGCTACTTCGTCGAAGGACTCGGCGGCGCGCAGTTCGCGCTCGCGGGCGCGGTCGAGCGGCTGCGCGAGCTGCGGCCCCGGGAGGGGGACGAGCCCGAGCCGCTCGTGCTCGCCGCCGCCGATCCGGCTCAGCCGTACGGCGCGGCGCTGGCATGGCCGAGGCGCGCCGGCGCGCGTGCGGCGCGGGTCGCGGGCGCGCAGGTCGTCCTGCTCGGCGGCGAGGCGGCGCTCTTCGTCGAGCGCGGCGGCCGCTCCCTCGTGCCGCTCCGGGAGCCGGATCCGGACTGGCTCCGTCCGGCGCTCGCCGCGCTCGTCTCGTACGTCCGCCGCGGCGGTGCGAAGCGTCTGGCCGTCGAGCGGTTCGACGGCGAGCCGGTGACGGACACGCCCGCGCTCGAGCTCCTCGTCGAGGCCGGCTTCCGCGCCGGCCCGCGCCGCGCGGTTCTCCGCGCCTAGCGACGAGCGCGCGACGCGCGACGGTGACCGACCCGTCGGAGGCGCCGCGGAGAGCGACCTCGAACCGCCGGCGCTCGGTCGGCGTGTCGCAGCGGTCGCGCAGCCGGATCTCGCCGTTGCCGCGCCGCGGCGGAAATCGGTGGCCGCCCCGATGGCGATCGCCCGCCGCGGCAGTCACACTTGACGGACCGGTGACGGCGATGACGACGACGCTGGAGATCGACGTCGCGAGCCGCTGGGACGCGGTCCAGCTGCTCGAGCGCCTTGCGCCGTTCCATGCCCATCTCGTCCAGCTCGACTTCCCCGACGGCCGCTGGCTCGTTCGCGCTCAGACGCCGGGGACGCACGGCGAGACGGTGACGGCGGCGGTCGACGCGATCGAGGAGTGGCACCGCGAGCGCGGCATCCCGTCCGTCGGCGTCTGCCTCACCGGCGTCCGCCCGCTGATGGAGGCCGAGCTCCGCCGCGCCCTCCGCAAGCGCCGCGCCCGCGCGGCGAAGTCCTGACGTCAGCGGATGCCGGTAGATGGTCCTGCCGCCCCAGATGTCGATGAACGTGCAGTAGCCGGGGCCGCAGAGCTCGGGCGGCTTCGAGACGCGGGAGACGGCTATGCGGAGCGGCCGGCCGACTCGGTCTCGAATGCGAGCGTGCGCACGAGCTCGCCCGCCGCGGCCTCGCGCCCGCGTGACGCGCCCGTGCCGCCCATGTAGAAGCCGTAGCCGTCGTGCGCGCGGAACGGCGCGAGCACCGCCGCCTGGAGCGGATACGGCAGCGGCGGCGGCCCCTGCTGCATCAACTCCACGAGGAACGGCGTCCACGCTGCGCGCGCGGGCCGGCCCGTGTACGCGTCCGTCACCACCGTCTCGTGCTCGCGTAGCGCCTGCAGCCATGCTTCCGGCACGCGCGCCTCGCGCGCGAAGAGGAACGCCGTGCCGAGCTGCACCGCCTGCGCGCCGAGATCGAGCGCCGCGGCGATCCCGGCGCCGTCCATCATCCCGCCCGCGGCGATCACCGGCTTCGAGACCGCGGCGAGGACCTGCGGGACGAGCTCCGCAAGCGGGACGAGTCCCTCGTCGAACGAGTCGAGGAAGGTGCCGCGGTGGCCGCCGGCCTCCGCGCCCTGCGCGACGATCGCGTCGACGCCGTCGAGCTCGAGCTCGCGCGCCTCCTCGGCCGTCGTCGCCGTCCCGATCGTGGCGATCCCGACGTCGTGCACCGGCTCGGGGTCGACGAGGCCGAACGTGAAGCTCAGCACCGGCACGCGCTCCTCGATCACGACCGCGAGCTGGTCGTCGAAGCTCCACGGCGGCGCCGCCGCCGCGCCGGGCGGGCCCCACTGCGACACGAACGTGCGCACCGCCTCGACGTCGGCCGCCTCCGGCTCTTCCTCCGGCATCGGCGCGAACAGGTTCACCGCGAACGGCGCCGTCGTCAGCTCGCGGATCGCCCGGATCGCCGCGCGCAGCTCGTCGGGGGACGACGTCGCGCCGCCGAAGGAGCCGAGCGCGCCCGCCTCGGACACCGCCGCGACGAGTTCCGGCGTCGTCACGCCGGCCATCGGCGCCTGCACGATCGCGAACCGCAGCCCGAGCCGGTCTCCGAGCGGCGTATCGAGTCGTCGCATGCTCACGCCCCCGGCCGCCTTCCGCTCCCCCGCCGCGGAGCGGCGCTCCGCGGAAGGCTGACGACGCGGTCGCCACGCTCCGAGGTCCGGCGAACCGGCGCCGTACCCGCACGTACTGTCTCCGGTTCGCCGGACGATGGATCGCGGCGCCCGCGCCGCCCCAGGGACGTGAGAAGCGTCACGCTGGTACGAGCTTGTACCCGAGGCCGCGGACGGTGAGGAGCCGCTGCGGGCGGGTCGGGTCGCGCTCGATTTTGCGCCGGAGGTTCGAGATGTGCACCTCGCAGGCGTGCTCGTCGCCGACGTGCTCGCTCGCCCAGAGGTGCTGCATCAGCTCGCGGCGCGAGACCGGGTCGTCCGACCGCTCGGCGAGCAGCGCCAGCACCTTGAACTCCGACAGCGTCAGGTGGACGCGCTCGCCGTCGACCTGCACCTCCTGGCGGCCGAGGTCGATGCTGACCCCGCCGAGCCGGCGCACCGGCGGCGCGCCGTTGGCGCGGTCGAGCTCGCGCCGGCGGAGGATCGCGCGCACGCGGCTGAGCAGCTCGGCCGACGAGAACGGCTTCGTCACGTAGTCGTCGGCGCCGAGCTCGAGGCCGTTCACGCGGTCGAGCTCGGCGTCGCGCGCCGTGAGCATCACGATCGGCACGTCGCTCTCCGCGCGCAGCGCCCGGCAGACGTCGGTGCCGGACAGCTCCGGCAGCATCACGTCGAGGATGACGATGTCGTAGCTGCGCGCGCGGGCGGCGTCGAGCGCGGCCGCGCCGTCGCGCTCCTCGTCCACCTCGAAGCCCTCGCGGCGCAGCGTGAACGCGACGACGTCGAGCACGCCGGGATCGTCGTCGACGACGAGGATGCTGGGAGCGCCGGCGCTCACGCGGGCACCTGCTCGCGCACGCGCGCATGCTCGAGGAGGATCCGCACCCGCGTCCCCTCGCCCGGCGCCGAGTCGAGCTCGATCCGGCCGCCGAGCGTCCGGACCGACTCGCGGACGATCGCGAGCCCGAGCCCGAACCCCTCCGCGTCGCGGTCGGTGCCGCGGTAGAAGCGGTCGAAGACGTGCCGCTGCGTCGCGGCCGTCATCCCGACGCCCGTGTCCTCGATCTCGACGTAGACCGTGCGGCCCGAGCCGAACGCGCGGAGGACGACGCGGCCCGCCGGCGTGTGCTTCGCCGCGTTCTCGCCGAGGTTGCGCAGCGCCTGCTCGAGCAGGTCGCGGTTGACCATGGCGACGAGTCCCGGGTCGCACTCGACCTCGACGGCGACGCCGTCGCGCGGCCGGAGATCGTCCGCCACCTCGCGCAGCAGCGGCTCGAGCTCGACCGGCTCCGTGCGCGCGCGCTCCCGGCCCGCGTGCGCGCGGGCGAGCGTCAGCAGCGCGCGGGCGAGCCGCGCCAGCCGCGCCGCCTCGCGCTCGATGTGCGCGAGGAAGCGGTCGCGCTCGGCCGGATCCTCCTTCGCGCCCGCCTGGAGCACCTCGACCGCGCCGATGATCGTCGTCAGCGGCGTGCGCAGCTCGTGGGCGGCGTTCGAGACGAACTCCCGCTCGGCGAGCTCGCGCCGCTCCTGCTCGGTCAGGTCCTCGATCACGATCAGCGCCGTCTCGCCCTCCGGGGTCGCGGGGATGCCGACGAGGCCGAGCGCACGCTCCTCGCCGGGGGTGACGTGGAGCTGGACCGGCGACGCGTCGGGCTGGAACAGCCGCTCGACGAGCTCCCGCAGCGAGGTCCCCTGCCACGGCTCCGGCAGCGTGTCCCCTTCGGCGAGGCGGCCGCCGACGAGGCGCCGCGCCTCCGCGTTGGCGAAGTGGACGACCATGTTCTCGTCGACGGTGACGACGCCCTCGTGCAGCCGCTCGAGCAGGAGCCGCAGCCGGTCGCGCTCGGCCTCGATGCGGCGGAACGATCGCCGGAGCTGGCGGCGCATCCGGTCGAAGTTGTGCGTGAGCGCGCCGAACTCGTCGCGAAAGCGGTACCGCAGCGGCGTCTCGAAGTCGCCGAGCGCGAGCGCCTCGGCCGCGAGCGAGAGCCGGCGCAGCCGCAGCGCGATCAGCTGCGCGAGCAGGAGGCCGACGAGGACGCCGATCACGCCGGCGATCACGCCCGCGCGCAGCGCCTGGTCGCTGACGATCCCGATCGCGGCGGCGACGTCGGGGCGGCTGCTCAACGCCACGAGCGCGCCGAGCTGCTGGGAGTGGAGCGGCACGCCGACGACGACGACCCCGCCGTTCGACGTGCTCGTCACCGTCTGCCGGCCCGCGAGCGCGGCGCCGAGCGCGCGCCGCTGCTGCGGCGGCGCCTGGGCGAACCTCGTCCGGGCCGGCGCCTGCGCGACGAGGCTCCCGTCCGGCGCGTAGACGAGCAGGTCGAGGCCGAGCCGCTGCGCCAGCTCCCGCAGCCGGCCGGGGAGAGTGCCCGCGCGGCGCGCGTCGACCGCCTGCGCCGCGGCGACGAACGCGCTGTTCTCGGCGAGCTGCTGCGCGCGGCCCCGGAACGCGTTCTCCGACCGGGTCGAGAACTGGGAGACGACGATCGCGGTCGAGACGGCCGCGACGAGCGCGAACGCCGCTCCGAGCCACCAGCGGACGCCGATGAACCGCCGGGTCATGTCCGCAATCGTAGGCTTTCGGAATGCCAGAGGGCGACTCGCTCCACCGCGCGGCGGACAGCCTCCAGGCGCTCGTCGGGCAGCGGCTCGAGGTCGAGGCGCCGCACCCGCGCGCCGGCGGACGGCGGCTCGCAGAGCGGCTCGACGGACTGCGGCTCGAGTCGGTCGAGGCGGTGGGGAAGAACCTGCTGCTCCGCTTCGAGGGCGGGCTCGTCCTCCGCAGCCATCTGCGCATGACCGGCCGCTGGCGCGTCGAGCCGCGGGGCGCGCGCCGCGTCGGCCGCCCGTGGCTCGTGCTGCGGGGCGACGAGCACGAGGCGGTGCTCTGGAACGGGCCCGTGCTCGAGCTCAGCCGCGGCGAGCCGCGTGCGGCGGGGCGCCTCGGCCCGGACATCCTCGCCGACCCGCCCGACTTCGAGTCGATGCTCGAGCGGCTGCGGTCGGAGCCGCCGGCACGGGCGGTCGGCGAGGCGATCCTCGACCAGCGGCTCGTCGCCGGGATCGGGAACCTGTGGAGGGCGGAGTCGCTGTGGGAGGCGCGCGTCTCGCCGTGGCGCCCGCTCGGCGACGTGCCGGACCGCGAGCTGCTGGCCGTCCTCGACGCCGCGCACCGGCTGATGCGGACCGGGGTGGAGGGGACGCGCCCGCTTCGCCACGTCTACCGCCGCGCCGGCCGTGCCTGCCGCCGCTGCGGCGCCGTGATCCGCTCGCACCCGCAGGGTCAGCCGGTCCGGGTCGCCTACTGGTGCCCCGGCTGCCAGCGCGGCGACGCCGAGCCCGCAGGAGGCTCGCGCCCGCCGTCGTAGTGGAAGAGTTGCGATGCGCTCTCCGTTCCTCTACGACACGCTGCGCCGGTTCTGCCTCGGCGCGTTCGCGCTCTTCCACCAGGACCTCGACGGCGGCGCCGACCTTCCCTTCGCGTTCGAGGAGCACGGCTCCTACGGGCGGCCGACGCTCTACGAGTACCGCCCGCTCGTGCGCGGCTTCGTCGAGGCGCGCGCCGAGCGCCTGTTCCAGCGGGACGACGTGCGCGCCGCGGTCGCCGACCTCCAGCGCGAGCCGGCCGCGCGGATCTTCGCCCGCGCGCACGAGGGCCCGGTCGGGGACGAGGCGCGCGCCCTCTACCGCAGCGTGCTCGTGCCGCTGCTCGTGCGCACCGCCGAGGGCTGCGGCGGCTTCGACTGGGACGACGCCGCGTTCGACCGCGCGTACACGGAGCTCGAGGGATCGCTGTTCGGCGACGGTCACGCGTACGGTGCGGTCGCGCCGCTCGTCGGCGTCTCGACCGGCGGGGTGATCGAGCTCGGGGACGGGATCCGCGTGCGCGCCGCCGTCGCGGGCGAGCTCGCGGCGATGTGGCCGGAGTCCGCGGGCCTGCTCCCGCGCGCCTTCGGCTCGGAGCCGGACCGGCTGTGCGTGATCGAGCTCCAGCGGGCCCTCGCCCCGGGCGCCGACGAGGCGCCGGACGCGCCGGGCGAGCTCGCCGACGCTGTCACCGCGCTTCGCCTCGCGACCGCCGCGCCGGTCGCCGCCGGCCCGGTCCTGTTCGAGCGGCTCGACTGGCGGCCGTACGGGATCCGCCCCGTCCTGCCGATCGCGGCGACGGCGCCGCCCGGCGAGCCGACGCGACTCGATCCGTTCCGCGCGACGGTCGTGACGCAGCTGCGCCCGGAGCTCGCGCGCGCGGACGACGACCCGCAGCTCGGCGACGCGCTCGACCGCTGGGAGCTCGCGCTCTTCCAGACCGAGCCGTTCCGCGGCGAGCAGCTCCGCCATGCGCTCGACAGCGCCCTCGGCGGCGGCGACGGCGTCTGGGCGGCCGCGATGCGCGGCGCCGCGCTGCTCGGCGACACGCCGGAGGAGCGCGCCGACCTCGCCGAGCGGTTCCAGGAGCCGACGCTCGACCTGACTCGCCGCCTGCTCGTCGAGCTTCTTCTCCACGGCGAGCGCCGCCGGCTGCTGCGCGAGCTCGACGAGGCGCTGCTCGCCCTCCGCCCGCGTCCTGCGCGCGTCGCCGAGCTGCGCGCGAGCTGACACCCTCTCGTGACATGTCCCCGGCTACGGTCGGGACATGGACGAGGCCCGCGCCGTGCTCGAGCGCCTGGAGCGGATCGAGTCGCTCGAGCGCGCCGGCGGCGCGCCGGTCGAGCTGCTCGCCGAGCTGCGCCTGCTCGTGCGCGAGGCGGAGGCGTGGGCGCGCCGCGAGCGCGACCACGAGGCGCAGGCGGCCGTCGCCCGCTGCGCCGAGGCGCTCGACGCGCATGCCATAGTCCCGCTGTGACCGTCGCGCACTGGGACGAGGCGAAGGGCGGGCGGCCGGGGCGCCCCGGTCTCGGCGGGCACTGGACGAACCTCGGCGGCGCGGCCGGCTCGCGCACCGTCGGCGTCAACCGCGTCCGGCTCGACCCGGGCGAGGTCTCGACCCCCGCCCACGTCCACGGCGCGGACGAGGAGATCTTCTTCGTCCTCGCCGGCTCGGGCCTGTCGTGGCAGGACGACGAGACGTACGAGGTGCGCGCGGGCGACTGCCTCGTCCACCGCCCGCTCGGCAAGGCGCACACGCTCCGCGGCGGCGACGGCGGCCTCGACGTGCTCGCGTACGGCCAGCGGCACCGCATCGGCGGCGGCTACCTGCCGAAGGTCGGGATCTACTGGCTGTGGCCGACGTGGGCCGAGGCGGGGCAGGGCGCGAACCCCTTCGACCGCGAGCAGAACCTCGAGTGGCCCGAGCCGGGCCCGCGACCCGACTCGATCGTCCATCTCGACGGCGTCGAGGCGTCGTTCGGCGGCATCGCGAAGCGCCTCGGCGCGGCCGCCGGCGCGCGGCAGACGGGCCTCAACTGGGTGGCGCTGCCGCCGCACGCGGAGGGCGCGCCGCCGCACTGCCACTCCGCCGAGGAGGAGCTGTTCGTCGTGCTCGACGGCACGGGGACGCTCGAGCTGTGGGGCGGGCCGCAGCCGGGCGCGCCGGCGCCGACCGAGCCGCAGGAGACGCACCCGGTCCGCCGCGGCAGCGTCGTCGCGCGGCCGGCCGGGACGCGGATCTCGCACTGCCTCCGCGCCGGCGAGGCCGGGCTGACCTACCTCGCCTACGGGACGAGGGAGCCGAACGACATCTGCTACTACCCGCGCTCGAACAAGGTCTTCTTCCGCGGGCTCGGAGTCATCGCCCGGCTCGAGCTCCTGGACTACTTCGACGGCGAGCCCTCGTAGCGGTCGCCCGTTCGAGGCATTCACCCCGCCCGGCCCGGCGGCCGATGCGGACGGGAGGTGCAGGCGCTCGCCGTTCTCCGGGACCGGAAGGTCCAGCTGCTGCTGAACGGCGGGTTCGGCGTCCTCGTCCTCGCGGCCGGCGCGCTCGGCCTCCGCCACTTCGTCCGCTCCGGCTGGCCGCTCCACCATGCCGACCCGGTGCTCGTCGCCGGCTCGGCCGCGCTCTTCCTCGTCGCCTACGCGTTCAAGGCCTGGGGCTGGCAGCGGCTGTTCGCCCGGCACGAGCGGCCGGCCGCCGGCGCGCTCGCGGCCGCGGGCGGGGCCGCCTGCGTCGGCGGGATCGCCCTCCCGGGCCGGGTCGACGACGCGATCCGGATCGCGGTCGTCCGGCGCTGGCCGGGGACGCGCACCGGTCTCGGCGCCGTCGGCATCACGCTGATCGTGCTCGGCATGCTCGACAACGCGGCGCTGACGCCGCTCGCGTCGGTCGCAGCCGCGAACGCGGACTCGTGGACGGTGCGGCTCGGGTTCGCGGTCGTCGCCGGCGCCGGCGTCCTCGCCGCGGTC
Source organism: Gaiellaceae bacterium (assembly GCA_035541175.1). Lineage (GTDB taxonomy): Bacteria > Actinomycetota > Thermoleophilia > Gaiellales > Gaiellaceae > Palsa-739. The sequence goes on along the minus strand of DATKNT010000049.1, from coordinate 10,442 downwards.
GTGATCGCGCTGCTGCCGCGGGCGACCGGCTGGCGGCGGGTGACCCGGTTCCGCGCCGGCCGCTGGCTCGGCGAGCACACGCACTGCACCCGCGAGGCGTGCGCCGCCTGGGTGCTCGTCTCGATCTCGTGGGCGCTGCGCGGGACGGCGGTGTTCCTGCTCCTGAACGCGCTGTCGATGGCGAGCTCGTTCCCGCTCGCGCTCGCGTTCCTCTGCGCCTCCGCCGCGTCGGCCGCGCTGCCGATCGCGCCCGCGGGCGCCGCGACGCAGGCCGGCGCGGGCGCCGCCATCCTCGTCGCGAGCGGCGTCCACACGACCGAGGCGATCGCCTTCGCGGTCGCGGCGCAGGGGCTCGTGATCGTCACCGGCGCAGCGGTCATCCTCATCGTCGCCGCCGCGCATCTCGCGGCACGGCTGCGCGCGCGTCTAGTGTGAGGCCGAGGCGGCGGCGACCGCCTCGCCCGAGACGACGAAGTCGCGCTGGCGGACGAGCGCGAATGCGAGCGCCGCTCCGGCGAAGGCGCCGATCGCGGCGACGAGCAGGATGTCGTTGAGCCCGGAGATGTACGCGCTCTTCATCAGCTCCGTCGCGCCCGGGACCGCGCGCCCGGCCGCGATCTGCCCGCTCGCGGCCGCCTTCGCGAACGGCGCCGCGACGGTCCCGGCGAGGTCGGAGCGGATCTGGCCCTCGAGGATCGCGCCGAGCACGGCGATCCCGGTGGCGATCCCGACCTGGCGGAACGTGTTGTTGATCCCCGACGCCATCCCCGCCTTCTGCGGCGGCACGACACTCACCGCGGTCGAGGCGAGCGGCGGGTTCACCAGCCCGATCCCGATCCCGCCGACGATGAAGCCGGGGAGCAGGGTCGTCCAGCCCGAGCTCGGCGTGATTCCGTGCATGAGCAGGAGCGCGAGCCCGACGACGGCCATGCCGCCGCCGAGCAGGAACCGCACCGGGATCCGCACGGACAGCCGGCCCGAGAGCGGCGAGACGACGAACGCGAGCAGGGACAGCGGCAGGAAGCGGAGGCCGGCCTGGATCGGCGAGTAGCCGAGCACGTTCTGGATGTAGAGGGTCAGGTAGAGGAACTGCGAGAACATCGACGCCGAGATCGCGAAGGCGGTGATCTGCGCCCCCGTGAACGTCGGCACGCGGAAGAGCGTGATGTCGAACATCGGGTTCGGCCGGCGCCACTCGACGAGCACGAACGCGACGATCAGCACCGCGGCCGCGACGAACAGCCCGACGATGCGACCGCTTCCCCAGTGCCAGTCGTTCCCGCGCAGCAGCGCGAGCACGAACAGGAACAGCCCCGCCGAGAGCGTGACGAATCCGGGGATGTCGTAACCGCCGTGCTCCTCGTCCCGCGACTCGTGCAGCTCGCGGATCGCCCCGGCCACGCAGGCGATCCCGATCGGGACGTTGACGAAGAAGATCCAGCGCCAGCCGGCCCAGGTGGTGAGCGCGCCGCCGACGAGCGGGCCGATCGCGACCGCGAGCCCGACCGTCGCGCCCCAGATCCCGAAGGCGGTGCCGCGCTCCTTGCCGTGGAACTCCTGCGAGAGGATCGCGAGCGAGACGGCGAACATGATCCCGCCGCCGATCCCCTGGAAGCCGCGCGAGAGGTTCAGCATCAGCGGCGACTGGGCGGCGCCGCAGAGCGCCGAGGCGGCCGTGAACACGACGACACCGGAGATGAAGACCCGCTTGCGGCCGAGCAGGTCGCCGAGCGATCCGGCGACGAGGACGACGGTCGCGAGCATGAGCGCGTAGGCGTCCACGACCCACTGGAGGTCGGTGAAGGAGGTGTGCAGCTCCTTCTGGATGTCGGGCAGGGCGACGTTGACGACCGTGATGTCCAGCAGGAGCATGAAAATGGCGACACAGACGACGATGAGCGCGCGCCACTTCCTGTCCATAGGCCCGACCCTACCGGGGAAGGACTCTGCTACGTTGATCCGAAAGGTGAGCGGTTATGGCGCTCACGCGTTTACTGCCGCGCCCGTCGCCCCGGGCGAGGACGAATAGGGGTCCCACCGTGGCAAGGGTCATCGCCTTCGCGAACCAGAAGGGCGGCGTCGCCAAGACGACGACGACGCTGAACCTCGGCGTGGCGCTCGCCGAGAAGGGCAACCGCGTGCTCGCGGTCGACCTCGACCCGCAGGGCAACCTCACCATGTCCCAGGGGTGGAACCCGGACGAGATCGACCGGTCGATGTTCGACGTCCTCGTCCACAAGCTCCCGATCACGGAGATCGTCCGCCAGGCGGAGATCGACGTCGCCGTCTCGTCGATCGACCTCGCCGGCGCCGAGCTCGCACTCTCCTCGATGATCGGCCGCGAGCGCGCCCTCGAGAAGGCGCTGCTCCCGGCGAAGGACGCCTACGACTTCATCCTCGTCGACACGCCGCCGTCGCTCGGGCTGCTGACGATCAACGCGCTCGTCGCGGCCAACGGGGTGATCGTCCCCGTCCAGTGCGAGTACCTCTCGCTGCGCGGCCTCGTCCAGCTCGAGAACACGCTCTCGATGATCCGCGAGAACCTCAACCCGAACGTCGAGATCCAGGGGATCCTCCCGACGATGTTCGACAAGCGGCTCTTGCACTCGCGCGAGGCGGTCGAGATCCTGAAGGAGAACTTCGGAGACCTGGTGCTGAACACGAAGATCCGCAAGACGGTCCGGTATGCCGAGGCCCCGGTGAAGGGCCAGTCGGTCCTGAAGTACGACCCGTCCGGCGAGGCGGCGGGCATGTACCGCGACCTCGCCAAGGAGGTGCTCGATGGCGCGTCGGCGCGCCAGCATGCGTGAGGGCCCGCTCGCGGAGCTGTTCCGCGCGACCGAGGCGGCCCAGCGGCAGGCCGAGCAGGGCCCCCAGCCGGAAGGTGCGCCCGCCGAGGGCGCGCCGGCCGAGGGCGCCGCGCCGCCGCCCGCGGCCGAGCCGGAGGAGCGGACGGTCGAGCACGTCCCGAGCTGGGAGGAGTCGGTCGCGTCGGCGACGCCGCCGCCTCCGCCGGCGTCGTCGGTGCCTCCGCCGAGCGCGCCGCCGGTCGCACCGCCGAGGGCGGAGCCGCCCGTGGCGCCGCCGCCGGTCTCGGCGCCGCCGCCCCCGCCGCCGCCGCTCGAGGCGCATCGCGCACCCGCGGTCGAGCCGCCGCTGACCCGCTACGTCGAGCCGCTGCCGGAGCCTCCCGCCCGCCTGCATCGCGCGCCCCGCGCGGAGAGCGGCGCCTACGTCGCCGTGATCAAGGTCGTCGGCGTCGGCGGCGCCGGGATCAACGCCGTCAACCGGATGATCGACGCGGGCATCAACCAGGTCGAGTTCATCGCCGTCAACACCGACATCCAGGCGCTGCACATGAGCGACGCGCCGGTGAAGATCCACATCGGCCGCGAGCTGACGCAGGGCCTCGGCTCCGGCTCCGACCCGGAGATCGGCCGGCTCGCCGCCGAGGAGGGCTACGACCAGCTGAAGCACGCGCTCCGCGGCTCCGACATGGTCTTCGTCGCGGCCGGCGAGGGCGGCGGCACCGGCTCCGGCGCCGCGCCGGTCGTCGCGAGGATCGCGCGTGACCTCGGCGCGCTCACGGTCGGGATCGTCACCACGCCGTTCAAGTTCGAGGGGACGAAGCGGAAGACGCAGGCCGAGCAGGGCGTCGCCGGGCTCCGGCAGGCGTGCGACACGACGATCGTGATCCCGAACGACCGGCTGCTCGAGGTGCTCGACCGCTCGACGTCGATGCTCGACGCGTTCAAGGTCGCCGACGACGTGCTCCGGCAGGGCGTCCAGGGCATCTGCGACCTGATCACGATGCCGGGGCTGATCAACCTCGATTTCGCCGACGTCCGCACGATCATGTCCGACTCGGACACGGCGCTGATGGGCATCGGCTTCTCCTCGGCGGGCGAGAACCGGGCGCGCGAGGCGGCCGAGCGGGCGCTGCGCTCGCCGCTGATCGACGAGGAGATCACCGGCGCGACCGGCATCCTCCTCTCGATCGCCGGCGGCGACGACATGACGCTGATCGAGGTGAACGAGGCCGCGGAGGCGATCCGCGCCGCGGCGACGGACGACACGAACATCATCTTCGGCGCCACGGTCGACGACCGGCTCACCGGCCAGGTCTGGGTGACCGTCGTCGCCACGGGCATCGGCCGCGGACGCCAGTTCCACCACCGGCACTCCACGCCGACGGCGCTCCGCCCGGACTCGGGCGGCGACATCGACGTGCCCTCCTTCCTGCGCAACTAGTCTCGAATCCGTCAGGATTCGTGCCATGGACGCCTTCCTGGCGATCGCGAGCAAGCGCGACGAGCGCGCCTACGCGGACACGCCCGTGCCGGACGACGTCGTCCGCCGGATCCTCGACGCGGGGCGGCTCTCCGGCAGCTCGCGCAACACGCAGAAGTGGGAGTTCGTCCTCGTCGAGGCCGGCCGGGCCGCGCTCGCGGAGGCCGTCTACGCGCCGCGCAACGTCAGCACCGCGGCGCTCGTCGTCGCGATCGTCGGCGAGGCGGGCGGCTTCGATGTCGGCCGCTGCTCCCAGAACATGATGCTCGCCGCCTGGAACGACGGCGTCGTCTCGTGCCCGAACGGGATCCGCGATCCCGAGGCCGCGGCGGTGATCTGCGGCGGCGAGGTGAAGGCGGTCCTCTCCTTCGGCTACCCGGCGCGTCCGCGCGACCCGCAGCGCCGCGGCGCCGACGAGTGGTCGGCGCGCGCGAAGCGCCGCCCGCTCGACGAGCTCGTTCGTCGCGCATAGTGCCGGAATCCGCGCGCGGATTCCGGCACGCGCGAAGACCCCTGAAGCGGCCGCTCCGCGGCCGGGCTCGAGTGTCGAGCCTTACGGCGCTTTGCAGCGCGGAGTGATCCCCGTAAGCTCGTCGAGCGCGCGCTCGGCGTTCACCTGGAAGTCGAGTCGCACGACCGTGGCGCCGCGCGTCGTCAGCCGGATCATCCCGTCCTTGCCCTCGGTGATGCACCCTGCCGACGCCGCCCAGTAGGGGCTCCAGCGCACGGCGATCCGGTAGCGGCCGGCCTGCGTGACGAAGAGGTCCATCCGCGCCTCCGTCAGCGAGTCGAGCCGGGGGAAGCCCGGGCCGGTGAGGATCGGCGTCGGCGACGGCACCTCGTAGATCGTCAGCGTCTGCGTCGCCATCACGGGCACGAGCCCCGCGCGGCCGCTCGAGACGAGCGCCGCCTCGGCGCGCGCGCTGTAGTCGGGCGGCGCGCTGGAGAGGACGACGTACTTCACACCGAGCCCGCGCAGCCAGCGGAGGTACGTCTTCGGCCCGGGCTTGCCGTAGAGCACGGCGTTCTGCGGGAAGTCGTCCTGCCGGAACCAGCCGCGGGCGAGCGGGATGCCCGCGTCCGCGAGGTAGACCGCGGGCCAGTGGCCGCGCGTGTCGACCGCCTCGACGCGGTAGTCGGCGCCGAGGTGCGCGTTGAGATACGCGATCGCCGCGGGCCACGCCGCGGCCTCCGCCGTCACGTCGGCCCGCCCGTTCACGTAGCTCGACGCGAGCGGCGTCAGGTTCCACGAGAGGGCGAGCCCGAGGACGGCGAGCGCGACGGGCAGCGGCCGCCAGCGGCGGAGCGAGAAGACGAGCACCGCGAGCGGGATCGCCGCATAGCGGAGCCGCGCGATGTTCTCGCCGATCGCCGACGGCAGGAGATAGGCCGCCACGAACGCCGCCGTGTAGACGAGGAACACGAACCAGAGCACCCGCGCGCGCTCGACTCCCCAGGTGCAGGCGAGCGCGAGCCCGCAGAAGACGAGTCCCGCGGCCGCCTCGGGGAACGAGAACGGATAGCGGCCGCCGCCCGGGAAGAGGCGCCAGAGCACGAGCTCGACCACGCCGGCGAGCGCGACGGCCGCGATCGGCAGCAGATTCGCGCGAAGCTGCGCCCGCCGCTGGATGGCGACGCCCGCGAGGACGATCACGAGCAGGAGGAACGCGAGCGGGCTCGCCGCGAGCGCCAGCGCGGCGAGCGCGGCGAAGCGCCAGCGGGCACCGGCCTGCAGCGCCCAGATCGCCAGCAGGGCGAGTGCGATCCCGAGGGCGAACGGAAACGCGGCCGAGAGGACGATCCCCGCCCAGACGACGGCGAAGCTCCGGCTCGACCAGCGCGTGGTCGGCCCCCACTCGCGCCAGAGCACGACCGCGAACGCGAGCGCCGCGAGCGCGACCGTCGCCACGGCGAGCAGCCGGATCCCGAGCAGCGCTGCGAGCGGGTAGTAGAGCAGGCTGTACGTGACGAAGCTGTAGCGGCCCGCGTACCAGAAGTTGTTCCAGAGCACGAAGCCGTGCTCGAGGAAGAGCGTCCGCTGGTAGGCGTGCGCGGCGAGGTCCGTGCCCGGCGGGCCGAGCCAGGCGAGAACGGCCGCGATCGCGGCGGCCACGACGGCCGACAGTGCGGCCTCGCGCAGGAGCGGGTGGCGCGAGTGCACGCCTGGAGCCTACCCCGGCGGCAGCGCCCTCCCGACGGTAATTCTCCTCAGGCTCAGACGAGCGGCACGAGCACGGTTGCGCTGAACGCCCCTGCGACGCCGAGGCACCCCATCGCCGCGGCGCCGGCGAGCGCGAGCCGGCGCATCGCCGGCGACGGGTACGGCGCGAGCCAGATCACGCTTCCGAGACCGAACAGGATGCCGACGGTCGTCTCGACCGCGTGGAAGGCGATGCCGGCGGCGAGCCCGTGCGTGAACGAGACGCCGTGCGCCTGGAAGGCCATCGCGATCGCGCCGCTCGTGACGCCGATGTTCCCCGGCGTCAGCGGCAGCATCCCGGCGACGTCGAGGGCGGGGACGATCACGACCGCCGCCGCGAGCGGCTGGCGAATGCCGAGCGCCGCGCCGACGGCGGTCGCCGCGGCGAGGCGCCCGGCCGTGGAGAGCGCAATCCAGGCGACGAGGCGAAGCGCGTACCGCGGCTCCCGCCCGAGCGCGCGGAAGGCGTCGAGGAGGTGCGAGAGGCGGCCGCCCGCGGCGCGCCGCCGCTCGCGCCACGCGAGCGCGACGGCGACCGCGACGAGGCCGAGCAGGACGAGCAGCGGCCAGAGCGGCATCGCCCCCGCGAGCGAGCCGGCGACGACGAGAGCCGCGAGCACGACCGCCCGCGCCGCCCCGAGCGCCGCGAACGCGCCGCCGGTCGTCCACAGCCGCTCCCGGTTCGGCAGGGCGCGGGAGAAGAGCCCGATCCGGACGGCGTCCCCCGCCCGGGCGGGGACGAGCGTGTTGACGAGCGAGCCGGCCCCGTATCGCGCGCAGGCGTCGCCGGCGGTGAGCGATCCGCCGCACATGCGGATGGCCGTGAGCCAGGAGCCGGCCGAGCCGAGCACCGCGGCGAGGAAGCCCGCGCCGGCGAGCCAGAGCCACGTCATGCTCGCGTGGTCGAGCGACCCGATCGCGGCGTCGACGCGCGAGCCGAGCAGCTGGGGAGTCGAGACGAGGACAGCGAGCGCCACGAGCATGCCGCCGGCGGCCGCGAGACCCCGCCGTCCCAGGCGGTTGACGATGTCGTGCAGGTGATGCCCCACTGTCCTCGTATCGGCTAAGACGGGCGGCGGGAAAAGTGGTTTGCGCACCGGGGCAGTAGGCTGCGCGCCATGCGAGGCGCCGTCGCCGCAGGACATGCGCTCACGGCCGAGGCCGGCGCCCGCGTGCTCGCGGCCGGAGGCAATGCCGTCGACGCCTGCGTCGCCGCTGCGTGCGTGTCGTGGGTCTGCGAGAGCCCGCTGACAGGCCCCGGCGGGGGAGGATTCATGCTCGTGCACCACGGTAGCGACCGGATCTCGCGGTTGTATGACTTTTTCGTTACGGTGCCGCGCCGCCCGGTCGAAGCGAGCGAGCTGCTGCGACTCGAGATCGACTTCGACGGGGACACGCAGCAGGTCTTCCACACGGGCGCGGCGGCCGTCGCCGTGCCGGGGACGGCGCTCGGCCTGGAGGAGGCGCATCGCCGGTTCGGCTCGCTGCCGTGGGCCGAGCTCGTCGCGCCGGCGGCGCGGCTCGCGCGCGACGGCGTCGAGCTGACGCCGCCGCAGGGCTATCTCCACCGGATCCTCGACGGCCTGCTCCGGCACTCGCCGGAGGGCGACGAGATGTACCGCGGCGCGGACGGGCCGCTCCGCGCCGGCGAGCGGTTCGTCCTCCCCGACTTCGCGGACACGCTCGAGCGGATCGCCGGGGAGGGGGCGACGGTGCTCTACCGCGGCGAGCTCGCGCGGCGCATCGTCGAGCACGTGCAGGCGGGCGGCGGGGCGCTCACCCTCGAGGACCTCGCCGGCTACGGCGTCGTCCGCCGGCGGCCGCTCGCAGTCGAGTACCGCGGCCACGAGTTCCGCTCGAACCCGCCGCCGTCGAGCGGAGGCGTGCTGATCGCGCTCGGGCTGCGCGCGCTCGGCGGCGCCGAGCCGGACGCGGATGCGATCGTCGCCGCGATGGAGGCCCAGGAGGCGGTGCGCGGCGCGTCGTTCCTGCGCGGGCTCCAGCGCGGCGGTGCGGCGAAGCGGCTGCTGTCCGGCACGACGCACATCTCCGTCGTCGACGCGGCCGGAGACGCCGCCTCGCTGTCCGCCTCGCTCGGCTCCGGCAGCGGCGTCGTCGTCCCCGGGACCGGCATCCACCTCAACAACATGCTGGGCGAGGCCGACCTCGCGGGGAACGCGCGGCCGGGCGCGCGGCTGACGTCGATGATGGCGCCGTCGCTCGTGCTCCGGGACGGGCGTCCGCGCCTCGTCGTCGGCTCGGCCGGCTCGGCGCGGCTGCGGGGCGCGATCCTCCAGGTCGTGGCGAACGTCGTCGGGAAGGGGATGGGCGTCGAGGCCGCGGTCGAGGCGCCGCGCCTGCACGCCGAGGGCGACGTCGTCTACTGCGAGGACGCTGCGGTCGCCGACCGGCTCGAGGAGGCGGGCCGCGACGTCGTCCGCTTCCGGCGGCGGAACCTCTACTTCGGCGGCGTCAGCGCGGTCGAGCTGCTCGGCGACGGGAGCCTCGCCGCCGCGGGCGATCCGCGCCGCGGCGGCGCCGGCGTCGTCGTCGCATGAGAGGAGACTTCGTCGTCCGGCCGGCCGACCCGAGGGACGCGGAGGCGCTGACCCGCCTGGCGGAGGCGGTGAGCGGCGAGCCGGAGGCGTGGCTGATCTCGGCCGACGGCGAGTGGCGCAGCGTCGGCGACGAGCGTCGCTACCTCAAGGCGCTGCGCCGCTATCCGCACGCCGCGGTGTTCGTCGCCGAACGGGTGGACGGCGTGCTCGTCGGCCGGCTCTCGGTCGCGCGCGACCCGCATCCGGCGAGCGCGCACGTCGCCGACCTCGGGCTGATGGTGGCGAAGGAGGCGCGCCGGCAGGGCGTCGGCCGGGCGCTGCTGGAGGCGGCGGTCGACTGGGCCCGCGTCGCCGGCATCCGCAAGCTCGAGCTCCACGTCTTCCCCTGGAACGAGCCGGCGATCCGCCTGTACGAGCGCTTCGGCTTCGAGCGCGAGGGCTACCGCAAGGGCCACTACCGGCGCGCCGGCGAGGACGTGGACGCGATCCTCATGGCGTACCGCGTCGAGTGATCAGCCTGAGGCGGCGGTGAACCGCTCGAACCGCTCGGCCAGCCGCTCGCGGTCGGGTCTCCACGCGCGGCGGCTCGGAAGCTCGATGGTCGTGTCGTGGAAGCCCTTGAGCAGCTCGAGCATCGGCCCGTCCTCGTCATCGAGTAGCCGCCGCGAGACGCGAACCGTGTAGTCCGGCGAGATTCCGACGAGGTTCTGGTCGAAGGCGCGGTGATGGATCGAGCAGAGGCTGAGGCCGTTCGAGACGACCGGCTCACCCTTCTCCTCGAGATCGCCGGCGATGTGCGCCGCGTCGAGGAGGCGCGCTTCCCGTAGGGAGCAGATCGTGCAGCGTCGCGAGTATGCGACGAGCACTCGGCCGCGGAATCGCGCTTGATGCAAGCGCACGCGTGCCTCGCGGACGGCGTAGCGCCGCTCGACCGGGTCCTCGACGTGCGTCGGGGTCCGCTCATCAAGCGGCCCGAGCATCCGACCGGGGGCAACGAGCACCCGGCGTGCGACCGGGTCGTCGCCGACGACGTACGTCGGGTAGAGCGGCTTGTGCCAACCGGGCTGTGTCGCGATGAAGTAGACGATCGGCGTCGCTTGGGCATAGGCGGCCCGGAGCGCGCGGTTGTCCGGCTGGTCGACCGAGCCCGCACGGTACGCGTAGAAGAAGCCGTCCGGCGTCTCCTCGTCGTCGTACGGAGAGTTCGCCGACGTCTGGATGGAGAGCGCCGCTTCGCCCTCCTGCACCGCGGCCCGGAAGATCCCTTTCTGCGTCGAGAGAAATGGAACCCGCCGTCCGCGGAACGCGAACCCTGCATCGAGGCCGCCCCGGTACGGGACGTCCTCCCCGTGTGTCGCGCAGAGCACGTCGAGCGACGCGAAACACGCTGCCCG
>DATKNT010000048.1:0-5452 GCA_035541175.1 Gaiellaceae bacterium | reverse complement strand
AGCGGCGGGTGCTACGAGGCTTCGTCGGGGAGGCGCGCGGCGAGCGCCTCGAGCACCTTCACCTGGATCGACGGCGTCTCGCGCAGGAGCTTGCGGAAGTCGCGCGCGGTGACGACGAGCACCTGGGACGGCACCGTCGTCGTCACCGTCGCCGTCCGCGGCGCGCCGGTGATCAGCGCGATCTCCCCGAGGAAGTCGCCCGAGTAGAGCAGGTTGACGCGGCGGCCCTTGCGCCGGACCTCGGCGATCCCGTCGACGAGCACGACGAACTCGTAGCCGGTCCGGCCCTCCTGCGTCAGCTGCTTGCCCGCGGGGACCTCGAGCTCGTCGGCGAGCCCGGCGATCTTCTGCAGCTCGCCCCTCGAGCAGCGCTCGAACAGCGGTACCCGCCGGAGCAGCTCGAGCTTCGCGTCCCTGCGCAGCATGCGGGGATTCTCCCGGCTCGCGCTCGCCTTTCGCAACCCGGCGCCTGTACAGTTGCGCCGATGCCGGCCTGGGAATCCGACGCCCTCATCGTCGACGCCGTGCGCAGCCCGATCGGCCGGCGGAACGGGACGCTCTCGCACATCCGCGGCGACGACCTCTCGGCGCAGATCGTCAACGCCCTCCTCGGCCGCAACGACGTCGACCCGGCGGAGATCGAGGACCTCCAGTGGGGCTGCGTCACGCAGATCAACGAGCAGGCGTGGAACATCGGCCGCAACGTCGCGCTCACTGCGGGCTGGCCGGTGACCGTCTGCGGGACGACGGTCGACCGCCAGTGCGGCTCGTCGATGCAGACGAACTTCAACGCCGCTGCCGCGGTGTGGTCGGGTCAGCTCGACCTCCTGATCTCGGGCGGCGTCGAGATGATGTCGCGCGTCCCGATGGGCTCCAACAGCGGCTCGATGTCGGACGCCGTCCACGAGCGGTTCGACATCGTCATGCAGGGGATCTCCGCCGAGGAGATCGCCGAGCGCTGGGACCTCTCGCGCGAGGAGCTCGATCGCTACTCGTACGAGTCGCACATGCGCGCGGCGCGCGCGATCGACGAGGGGCGCTTCGACAAAGAGGTGATCCCCGTCGAGCTCGACGTCCCCGTCCCCGACGACGACGGCGGCACCGCGACGATGACCCGGACCCGGTTCGCCATCGACGAGGCGGTGCGGCGCGAGACCACGCTCGAGAAGCTCGCGACGCTCCAGCCGGCGTTCGTGCCGGACGGGAAGGTGACGGCCGGGAACTCGAGCCAGATCGTCGACGGCTCGGCGGCGGTGCTGATCGCGTCGGAGCGGAAGGCGTCGGCGCTGGGGCTCGAGCCGCGGGCGCGGTTCCTCTCGTTCGGGATCGCCGGCGTCGACCCGCACCTGATGCTGCACGGGAACCCCGACGCGTGCGCGAAGGCGCTCGCGAAGGCGGGGCTGACGTGGGACGACGTCGGCGTGATCGAGGTGAACGAGGCGTTCGCGTCCGTCGTGCTCCAGTTCCTCGCGGACACCGGCCTCGGCGAGCGCTGGGAGGCCGGCGACGTCAACGCGAACGGCGGCGGCATCTCGCTCGGCCACCCGCTCGGCGCCACCGGCGCGCGCATCACCGCGACGCTCGTGTCGGAGCTGGAGCGGCGCGATGCCCGCTACGGCGTCGGCGCGATGTGCATCGGCTTCGGCCAGGCGATCGCGGGAGTTGTCGAGCGCTTGTAGCCTCCGGCCTCTCGTGGCTGGATGGGGCGCGTTGTCTACGACGGGCCGCGCAGCTCACGCCTGAGGAGCGCGATCAGATCCCCGTACGCGGCTTCGACGTCCGAGATCTCGCCGCGCGCGCGGAGGTCCGCGGCGTACGCGTCGACCGCCTCCCGCGTCAGGGGCGCCGTCCGCTCGAAGTCTTCGGGAAGGCTCTCGTCACCGACCAGGACGACGACGTCGCCCTTGAGTCGTAAGGCCCCGCCGCGCGCGGCGATCAGGCACTCGACCTTGATCAGCTCGGGCGTCAGCCACGAATGGCCGCCGACTCCTCCCTCGACGCGATCGAAGCGGACGAGGGCACCGGACGAGAGCAGCTCCCGCGACTGCCAGGCTGCGTCCCACCTGCCGCGTTCGGTCACCGCCACGAGGTCGACGTCGCTGATCGCGTCGCCTTCGCCGCGGGAGAGCGAGCCGAGCAGGAATGCGCCCACGAAGAGGTGCGGGTGCACCTCGATTCGCATCACCGTCTCCACGAGGACGGGCCAGACGCGGAGCGTCTCGACGTGCTCGCGGCCCGGCCAGTCACGCACGGCCGGATCCTTGCAAACGGCGTGAGCCAGAAGCTACGGCTGAACGGCGGTGGCGCCGTCGGGTGATTCGGGCCGGTCGATTGCGTACCAGACGACCCTCGTCCCGCGCCAGGCGACCTCCGCCTGGAAGGTCAGGCCGCACTTCTCCATCACACGCCGAGAGGCGCGATGGTCCGGCACCGTCACGCTGACGATCCGGTTCAGCGATGTCTCCTCCCACGCGAAGCGAATCGCTCGGCGTGCGCCCTCCGTCGCGAGCCCGCGCCCCCAGAAGCGCGGCACGAGCTCGTAGCCGACCTCCCACTTGTCCGGTCCCGGCCAGTCCCTGAGCAGGTTCAGCCCGATTCTCCCGACCCAGCGTCCACTGCTCTTCTCGATTGCCGCCCACGGCCCGAAGCCGTACTCCTCCCACGTCGATCGCGTCGATGCGACGATCTCCCCGACATCGTCTCGCGAGAGCGGCCTGCCTCGGCTGATGAAGCGCATCGCCTCGGCGTCCCCGCAGAGGCCGGCGAACTCGTCGAAGTACTCGTCGCTCCACGGCACCAGCAGGAGCCGGCCGGTCTCGACCGCGGGAAGGCCCATCCGAGCCGGGAGCGTACTCCGCCATGCACGTCGGCCGAGGAGCGGCCCGGGTCGGACGCGATCCTCCGGCAAGCCCGGCGGACGCCGGAGCTCGAGCTGTTCCTCGTCTGGCCGGCGGCCCTCCGGTCGAGCTACTTCGCCGAGACGGTGCGGGTCGATGCGCACCGGCAGGCGCAGGTTCGACTCGTGCGGATCCCGCCGAGCACCGGCTACCTCTGCGGCCTCCACGCGCAGGTCGCCACCGGCAACGCCGGCGCGGCGGGCTGTCTCCGCCGTCCGATCGTCGTCGTGCGGCTGAGACGCTAAGGCCGCGGGCTCGTGCGGCCGATAACGAGGGCCATGGACGCAACCATTCGCGGCACGACCATGCAGGTTCTCGAGGTGCACCTCACTCCCGGCGAGTCCGTCGTCGCCGAGTCCGGCCAGCTCGGCTGGTTCGACGACGGGATCGAGCTGACGACGTCGACGGCGATGGCCGGCGGCGGCGGGATGTGGGACGCGGCGAAGCGCAGCTTCGGCGGCGGCACCTTCTTCATGACCCGCTACGAGTCGACGACGAAGCCGGGCACCGTCGCCTTCCCCGCACGGCTCCCCGGCAAGATCTTCCAGGTCCCGCTCGGCCCGGACCGCTCGTACCTGATCCAGCGGCACGGCTTCCTCGCCGGGCTCGAGGGCTCGGCGCTGACCACCGCCTTCCAGCCGAAGAAGATCGGCGCCGGGCTGCTCGGCGGCTTCGGCTTCCTGCTCCAGCGGCTCGAGGGCACCGGCCACGCGTGGGTCGAGCTGTCCGGCGAGCTGACCGAGTACGACCTCCAGCCGGGACAGGAAGTGAAGGTTCACCCGGCGCACATCGGCCTCGTCGAGGGCTCGGTCATGTACGAGCTGTCGACCGTCCCGGGGATCAAGAACAAGTTCTTCGCCGGCGACGGCCTGTTCATGATCCGGCTGACCGGGCCGGGGAAGGTCTGGCTCCAGTCGCTCTCGCTGCCGATGCTCGCGCACGCGCTCCAGCCGTACATCGTCCAGCCGGACGGCGGGTCGAACCCGTCGGCCTCGCTCGAGACGGCGGCCGTCGGCGGCGCGGTCGCCGCCGCCGCGAAGGGCCTCGGCAGCCTGTTCGGCTAGCGGCGATACGCTCAGGCCCGTGAGGGTCGACACGCGATTGCGAGCAGCCCACGCGGCGCTCGCGTTCGCGTTCGTCGCCCTGGGCACGATCGACGGCACGTGGGCGGCGCGCCTGCCCGCGATCCAGCACGCGCTCGGTCTCGACAGCGGCCGGCTGGGACTCGTCATCTTCTCCGCGTCGATCGCGGCGACCCTGTCGCTCCCGGTCGCCGGCTGGCTGACGGCGCGGCGGGGGAGCAGCGGGCCGACGCAGCTCGGGGTGCTCGTCTCCGCGCTCGGGCTGACGCTCGCCGCGTTCGCGCCGGGGTTCGGCTCGCTCGTCCCGGCCGTCTGCGTCATGGGCGCCGGCGTCGGGATCCTCGACGTCTCGGCGAACGCGCACGGCGTCACGCTCGAGGGGCGCGCCGGCCGTCCGCTGCTGTCGGCGCTGCACGGGTCGTGGAGCGTCGGGCTGCTCATCGGCTCCGCGATCGCGGCGGTCGCGGCCGCCGCGGGCGCAGGGCCGAAGGTGCAGTTCCCGGTCGTCTCCGCGCTCGTCGTCGGCGCCGGCGTGCTCGTGCTGCCGCGGCTCCTGCCCGGGCACGAGGACGTGGCGGTGGAGACGGCGCACTTCGCCTTCCCGCACGGAGCGCTCGCGCTGCCGGCGTTCCTGACGTTCTGCTCGATCTTCGTCGAGTCCGCGACGATGAGCTGGAGCTCGGTGTTCCTCGCCGGCCCGGCGAATGCGAGCGCGGCGGTCGCGGCGGGAGGCGTCGTCGCCTATTCGATCGCGATGGCGTGCGCGCGGTTCGGCGGCGACCGGCTGACGATGCGGTGGGGCGTGGGCGGGCTCGCGCGCCGCGGCGGCTGGCTGTCCGCCGGCGGGATGCTCCTCGCGCTCGCGACGCGCTCGCCCGCGCCGGCGCTCGCCGGGTTCGCGTGCGTCGGCGCGGGCTGCGCGGCGATCGTGCCGGCGCTGTTCCGCGTTGCGGCGGGCGCACCCGGCGTCGCGTCGGGGGCCGGGATCGCCGCGGTCGCGACGATGGGCTACCTCGGCGGTGTCAGCAACGGGCCCGCGATCGGCTTCCTCGCGCGCGGCGTCGGCCTGACGAAGGCGCTCGGCCTCGTCGTCGTCGGGTCCGCGTTGATCGCGCTGCTCGGGCCCCGGCTCGAGCGGGGACGCTAGGCTCCCGCCTCGTGGCGGCAGAGATCCGGAAGGTCGGCGTCGTCGGGCTCGGCGCGATGGGAGCGGGGATCGCCCAGCTCTGCGTCGAGGCCGGCGTCGAGACGGTCGGCCGCGAGGTCACCGCCGAGCTCGGCGAGCGGGCGCGCGACCGGATCGACCACTTCCTCACGCGCAAGGTCGAGAAGGGGCAGCTGGAGGCGGAGGCTCGCGACGCTGCCGTTGCGCGGCTGGCCCTGACGACGGACCTCGCCGCCCTCGCGGACTGCGACCTCGTGATCGAGGCGATCGTCGAGGAGCTCGCGCCGAAGCAGGAGCTGTTCGCCGAG
>DATKNT010000047.1:0-5415 GCA_035541175.1 Gaiellaceae bacterium | reverse complement strand
CGAGGACAGGATCCAGGCGATGGTGGAGCGCACCGCGAAGGGCGGCGGCGAGCTCGTCAACCTGATGGGCACCTCCGCCTGGTACGCGCCGGGCGCGGCGGCCGCGCAGATGGTCGACTCGATCATGCTCGACGAGAAGCGCGTCCTCCCGTGCACCGCATATCTCGAGGGCGAGTACGGGATCGACGGCCTCTACATGGGCGTGCCGGTCAAGCTCGGCCCGTCCGGGATCGAGGAGATCGTCGAGCTCGACCTCACGGACGAGGAGCAGGCGGCGCTGAAGGCGTCCTCGGAAGCCGTGCGCGAGGTCGTCGGCGTCTTGACGACGTAGGGGAACCCAGGGTTCCCCTACGGGACCCCTCCTTCCGGCTCGGGTGGCGCGTGGTCGTGAGCGCTGCGGCGGGAGCGCGGTCCCGCCTCCGCGCGGTGCAGCGCCCGATACCCAGAGCGATCTCGGCGCGTTGCCTGCCCCGCGCGGGCTTTGGCGACGAGTCGTCCCCGCCCGCTTCGTCCGGCCTCCGCCAACGCGGCGGTGCCTGCGTTGGCTCCGGCCCTTGATGTGTTCCTCGGTCAAGCGGCTAGAGCGGATACCAATCGGCGAACGACCAGGCCCGGAAGCGCGCGGGCTCGAGCGTCAGCACGTGCCCGGCGCGGCCGAGCTCCGGCGGGAAGACGCCGGCGAGGTAGCGCGCGACCATCCGCTCGGCCAGGGCGGGATAGCCCTCGTCCCGCAGCGTCACCGTGCCGCGCGCTTCGACGCCGCGGTACCGCGGCGTGTGCTCGGCGACGACGATCGCCGCCTCCGGGCGCGCGCGCACGTGCGCCGCCTTCACGTCCCCGTGCGAGACGATCACGTGGAAGCGGCCGTCGCGCCACTCCTGCCAGGTAGCGTCCCGGGCGTGATCGAGGCGAGGACGTCGTGGATCTCGGGCTGAGCGGACGGACGGCGCTCGTCTGCGGCGCCTCCTCCGGGCTCGGGCTCGCGAGCGCGACCTCGCTCGCGCGCGAGGGCGCGAACGTCGCCCTGCTCGGCCGCCGCGCCGAGCTGCTGGAACAGGAGGCGGCGCGCCTCGGCGGGCTCGCGCTTCCCGGCGACGTCACCTCCACGGAGGACCTCGACAGCGCCGTCGCGCGCACGGTCGAGACGTACGGCGGCCTCGACGTGCTCGTCTGGAACGGCGGCGGGCCGCCGCCCGGCCGCGCGGTCGACGTCACTCCCGAGTCGATCCGCCAGGCCCTCGAGTTGCTGCTCGTCCCGGCGGTGACGCTCGTCTCGCTCTGCCTCCCGCATCTCGAGCGGAGCGCCGGCGGCCGGATCGTCGCGATCACCTCGCTCGCGGCGAAGGAGCCGACCGCGCACCTCGCCCTCTCGAACGCGATCCGGCCGGGCCTCACCGGCTGGCTGAAGACGCTCTCGAACGAGCTCGGCCCCCGCGGGATCACCGTCAACTGCGTCGCCCCCGGCCGCATCGCCACCGCGCGGCTCGAGGAGCTGTACCCGCAAGGCCCGACCGAGGCGGCGCTCGCCGAGATCGCGCTCGGCCGCTGGGGCACGCCGGAAGAGCTGGGCGACGTCGTCTGCTTCCTCGCGTCCGACCGCGCCCGCTACGTGACCGGGCAGACGCTCGTCGTCGACGGCGGCCTCCAGCGCTTCCTGTTCTGAGGCGCGGGCTACCCTGGTCCCGGTGACGCGCCATCTCTCTCTCGCCCGGTTCGCCGCCGTGCTCGCCGGGCTGTTCGTCGCCGCGCTCGTGATCCTCTACCTCGTCCCGTCGAACGACTACGTGCTGCTGCCCGACACGGCGCATCCGGTGGCGCCGCTCGTGAAGGTGCAGGGCGGACGCGAGCCGAAGGGACCCGGCGCGATCTACTTCGTCGACGTCATCGAGCGTCGCGCGTCGATGCTCGAGAAGCTGTTCCCGTGGATCCGCAGCGGCGCGACGCTCGTCCCGGCGAGCGAGATCGTCCCGCCCGGGGTGAGCGACGCGCAGCAGCGCGAGGCCGACCTGGAGGAGATGTCGACGTCGCAGAAGGTCGCCGCCGCGGTCGCGCTGCGGAAGCTCGGGTACCACGTCGTCGCAAAGCCGAACGGCGTGCTCGTCGACACGATCGTGCTCGGCACGCACGCGCCGGGGAAGCTCGAGCCGTCGGACCGGATCGTCTCCGTGAACGGCGCGCCGACGATGACGGTGGAGCAGCTGCGCGTCGAGCTCGCGAAGGCGAAGCCGGGCGACGTCGTCACGCTCGGCGTCGTCCGCGGCGGCAAGCCGCTGACGGTGAAGATCGAGACCGTCGCCGATCCGAGTGACCCGAGCCGAGGCATCATCGGGATCGGGCCGGACCAGTCGGCCGAGATCAAGCTGCCGATCAAGGTCAGCATCGACGCCCGCGGCGTCGGCGGGCCCTCGGCCGGGCTCGCGTTCGCGCTCCAGGTGATGGAGGAGCTCGGCAAGAACGTCGACCGCGGCTACCGCGTGGCGGCGACCGGCCAGATGGAGCTGAACGGCGCCGTGTCCCCGATCGGCGGCGTCAAGCAGAAGACGTACGGCGTCCGGGACGCGAAGGCGGACGTCTTCCTTGTCCCCGCTGGGGATAACGCGAGGGACGCGCGGCGCTACGCGCACGGCCTCCGGATCATCGCTGTGCAGAGTTTTCAACAGGCGTTGCGCGCCCTGGCAACGCTGCCGCCGAAGCGCTGACGGAGCCCGGTTCCGGGTGCTCCGAAACTCCCGGAAAATGGTCAGTTTTCGTCCCCGGCAACGCTTGCTTCCGCGGGTTTCCGCCCTATGATCGCTGCTCGGAAGCCCAGTCCGGAAGTCCATAACAACGAGGGGTATGACCAAGGGGATCCAACCAACCTGCGGCGATTGCTACTTCCGTCGCGCGGGACTCTGCGCCCTCCCGGGCGAGGCGATCTGCCCGACGTTCAGGATGGTCGCGGTCGGCGGCCTGGCCCCGCCTCAGCAGCCGCGGCTCGTGCCGCGACCGCTCGCGCAGGTGCCCGCGCACGCCGCGGCGTAGCATCACGGCGTGGGGTTCCGCCGCAAGACCGCCGACACGGCGACGGCCCAGGGCAACGGCTCGCAACGACGCTTCGTCGTGCGCGTGCTCCTGCTCGCCGTCCTCGTCGCCTACGCGATCGCGTTCGTCCTCGAGAACCGGCAGCACGTCCACGTGCACTTCATCGTCGTGACGGCGACCGTCTCGCTGATCTGGCTGCTGCTGCTCGGGATCGGGATCGGCGTGCTCGTGACGCTGCTGCTCGCGCAGCTAGAACGACGCCGCCGGCGCCGCCGTGCTGACTAGTGGCGCGAGCCGGGAGATGCCCTCGGCGATCTCCCCGGGCGAGACGAAGCTGTACGCGAGCCGCAGCTCGTGCTCGCCGCCGAGATGGCCCGCAAAGAAGTC
The DNA here is from genome assembly GCA_035541175.1 of Gaiellaceae bacterium. GTDB lineage: Bacteria > Actinomycetota > Thermoleophilia > Gaiellales > Gaiellaceae > Palsa-739. The sequence goes on along the minus strand of DATKNT010000047.1, from coordinate 2,007 downwards.
CGAGCCCTTCACGAACGTGACTCCCACGGCCTCGGCGGCGACCTGGAGGTCGTCGGCGCGGACGTCCGGCGGCAGGTCGACCCAGAGGAAGTAGCCGCCCTTGGGGTGGCTCCAGCTCGCCGTCTCCGGGAAGTCGCGCTCGAGCGCGGCGATCATGGCGTCGCGGCGCAGCTTCAGCAGCCCGTTCACGCGCGCGACGTTCGGCTCGAACAGCCCGCGCGAAAGGAACTCGAACACCGTCGCCTGCGTCAGGAACGGCGGCGAGATGTACGTCCCGACCGCGCGCGCCTCGACCCGGGCCGCGAGCTCCTGCGGGAGCACGAGATAGCCGACGCGCACGCCGGGGGCGATCGTCTTCGAGAACGACGACGCGTACGCGACCCGGTCGCCGCGCCCACCAGCGGCAGAGTCGAGCTCGAACAGGGTCGGTATGGGCTCGCCCTCGAAGCGGACGAGCCCGTACGGATCGTCCTCGAGGATGAACAGGTCGTGCTCGTGCGCGATCTCGATCAGGTGCCTGCGGCGCTCGAGCGACAGCGTCCGCCCGCTCGGGTTCTGGAAGGTCGGGTTCGTGTAGAGGAACGCGGGCGGCGGGCCGTCGCGCAGGTCGCGCTCGAGGCTCTCCGAGTCGAGCCCCTCGTCGTCGAGCGGGACCGCGACGACGTCGGCGCTCAGGCGGGTGAGGATCTTCAGCGGCCGGTCGTACGCCGGCGCCTCGACGAAGACGCGGTTGCCGGCGCCGACGAGCTCCTCGGCGAGGAAGCCGAAGCCCTGGAGCGAGCTCGTCGTCACGACGACGCGCGACGGCTCGACGCCGTGGCGCGCGGCGATCCACTCGCGCAGCGGCGTGTAGCCGCCGCCCGGGCCGTACGAGAGCACCGTCGGGCCGTCTCGCTCGATCACGGCGCGCGCGCACTCCGCCATCTCCTCGACGGGAAGGCACTCGGGCGCGGGCACGCCGCGCGCGAAGCTCACGACATCCACGACGGTCAGCCTACCGACAGTGGCGGAAGCTCAGGCTCGCATCCGGTCGGCCACCATCTGCGCGACCTCGGTCGGCGTCGTGCCGACCTCGATCCCGCACGCCTCGAGCGCCTCCTTCTTCGCCTGCGCGGTCCCGGACGAGCCGGAGATGATCGCGCCCGCGTGGCCCATCGTCTTGCCGGGCGGCGCCGAGAAGCCGGCGATGTACGAGAGCACCGGCTTCGTCACGTGCTCGGAGATGAACTGCGCGGCCTTCTCCTCCTCGTCGCCGCCGATCTCGCCGACCATGACGATCAGCTCGGTCTCCGGGTCCGCCTCGAACTTCGCGAGCACGTCGATGAACGAGGAGCCGACGACCGGGTCGCCGCCGATCCCGACGATCGTCGAGTTGCCGAGCCCGAGCTGCGTCAGCTCGTGCCCGATCTGGTACGTCAGCGTCCCGGAGCGGGAGACGAGCCCCACCGTCCCCTCGCTGAAGATCTCCGCCGGGATGATCCCGACGTTCGCCTTGCCGGGCGAGAGCACGCCGGGGCAGTTCGGGCCGATCATCGTCACGCCCTTCGGCCTGAAGTACGTGTACGCGTTCAGCAGCTCGTGCACGGGCACGTGCTCGGTGATGCAGACGACGGTGCCGATGCCGGCGTCGACGGCCTCGTAGATCGCGTCGGTCGCGAAGCGGGCGGGGACGAAGATCAGCGACGTGTTCGCGCCCGCCTCGGCGACCGCGTCGGCGACGGTGTCGTAGACGGGAACGCCCTCGACGTCCTGGCCGCCCTTGCCCGGGGTGACGCCGGCGACGACGTTCGTCCCGTAGGCGCGGTTGCGCAGCCCGTGGAAGCGTCCCTCGCTCCCGGTCAGGCCCTGGACGACGAGCCGCGTGTCGTTGTCGACGATGATCGCCATGCGCTAGCTCTTCACGCCCTTGATCACGAGCGTCGGCAGCGCCATCCAGCCGTCGACGATCCGGTCGCCGAGCAGCTCGCGCACGCGCGCCGCGTCCTCGCCCGAGCAGCCGGCGCGCGC
>DATKNT010000046.1:0-25232 GCA_035541175.1 Gaiellaceae bacterium | reverse complement strand
TGCGCGTCGGTGCCGCGGACGCGGTCGGCGAGCAGGTCGACGAAGCCCGGCTCGTCGTGCCAGCTGTCGACGAAGGCGAGCTCGGCGCGGCCGTCGATCGCCCGCTCGAGCTGCTCGCGGTAGCCCTTGATCGACAGCGCCGACCAGTGCGGGGCGAGCACGAGCCCGGCGACGATCTCGGCGCCGCCGGCGAGCGCCGCCTCGGCGGCGTCGGCGATCCGCGGCGTCCAGTGCTTCATCCCGGTGAAGACGGGCAGCCCGAGCTCCCGCTCGAGCGCGGCGCGCGTCTCCTCGGTGATCGCGTTGAGCGGCGACGAGTCCTCGATCCCGAGCCGGCGGTAGCGCTCGACGAGGTCGTCGAGCTGCTCGGGCGCGATCGGCCGGCCGCCGCGGATGTCGGCGTAGTACGCGGGCACGTCGGCGAGCCGCTCCGGCGAGCCGTAGGCCATGAGGACGACCGCGGCCTTCACGAGGGGCACGGTAGCTCACGCGCCGTCCGCCGCAGGGACCGGAACCGTCAGGTCTTCGGCGGCGCCTCGGGCGGCGGCTGCGCGGAGGGCGGCGCGGCCGCCGGGAGCGCCGTCGTCAGCGTGTCCTGCGCCCAGCGCTCGCTGAAGCCGGCGAGGAAGCCGACGACGAAGACCGCGAGCTTGTGGTTCGCCTCCGCGTCCTGCGAGCCGACCGGGAGGTGGAGGATCCCGCTCGTGAACGCGAACGTGAGCGCGAGCGCGAACGCGCCGCCGATCAGCGGGCGCAGCCCGCCGAGGAAGAACGCGTACGGCCGGCCGACGTCGTAGTCGAGCTCGAACGCGCCGGCGTTGATCCGCTGGACGACGCTGACGACGGCGCCGATCGCGCCGGCGATGAGCGCGGCGACGCCGTTCATCCAGCCGAACGCGAGCGCGATGCCGGCGATCGCGGAGATCAGCGCGGCGACCGTCGCCATCCCGGCGAAGTAGACGATCTGCGCCTGCCCGTTCGCGGCCTGCCTGTAGTACGCCTCGGTGTCGTCGAGCGTCGCGCGCTCGCTCTTCAGGAACTCGGCGGTGTGCGCCTCGCCGTGCGACGTGCTCGAGTCGACGAGGCTGAGCAGGTGCGCCGCGGAGGCGGTGACGAGCTGCAGGCAGATGCGCTGGCGCACGCCGGTGAGGACCGTGCGCGCGCGCACGGCGAGCTCGTCGCAGCGGTGGAGCTGCGCCGCGATCTCCGGGCAGCCCTTCGTCGCCCAGTCGCTCTCGCGGTGGAAGACCCAGCGCGAGCGCTGCCACCAGAACCGCGCGCGACGCTCCGTGAGCGCGACGGCGCTCTCGAGATGCGTGCACCAGAACGAGTGCACGATCTTCCCGTGCGTGCGCTCGAAGCGGGCGAGCAGCTGGTGGTACGCGTCCGACGCCGCGGTCGGCGCGTCGTTCCGCAGCTCGTGCCACCACGCGTAGTGCGCGTAGACGAGCTCCGTGAAGGACGGGTCGTGCGCGTGCGCATGCGCATTCGCGGCGTGCGCGGCGCGTGGCGACGGCGGCGACGCGGCCACCGGCGGCTGCAGCACTTCGGTCAACTCGACCTCCCGATCCACCTGCCGCAGCCTTCCCGCGCAGGGTACGCGCTCGTGCGCGCGGACACAAGGGCCCTCAGCGGCCGAGCGCGCGGCCGAGCTGCTGGAGCCACGTGTCGGCCGGGACGAGCAGGCCGCGGCCGGCGAAGCCGACCGTCCGGTCGAGCGTGTCGAGAAACGCCTGCGACAGCCCCGCGTCGTCGCGGATCGCCCAGAGTGCCTCGCCGTTCGTCCATGCGGCGTCGCGCGCGCGGCCGACGTCCCACATCGCGACGACGTCGTCGATGCGGTCGAACCGGTGCACGAGCCGGTCGAGCCGCCGCAGCCAGCCGGTCAGGTACTGCTGCTTCACGGTCGCTTCGGTCGAGGCGAGCAGCGCGTTCACCGTCTCGAAGTCGTGGTGCTGCGGCGAGCCCTCCTCGAGGCCGGTCGCGAGCTCGCGGCAGGTGGAGACGAGCGCGACGGGGAGGTCGCGGTTGATGTGCGCGTTCATGCCGGCGAGCGCGAACTGCAGCGGCGCGATCCCGCGCTGCGACCGCGCCTGGAAGAGCGGCAGCCAGGCGCGCGGCGTCGTCTCCGGCGCCCGCGCGAACGCGTCGACCGCGTCGAAGAAGAGGCCCGCGAACACGACGTCGAGCCGCTCGAGGAAGCGCGGGTCCCGGAACACCGCGCCCGCCAGGCGCTCCTCGACGCCCTGCGTGACGGCGAGGTAGAGCCGCGTGAAGCACGCGACGCCGTCGCCTCGCGGCAACGGCGCGGCGATCGCCTCCATCCGCGCGATCACCTCGGCCACCGTCGACGGACGAGCCATCGCCCGACGATACGCGCTTGTCCGGCCGGGATGGGCGCGGTACGGTCCAGGCCTGCGGCCCGAGACCACGACCCCTTGGGGAGGGCTGCACGATGGAATGGATCGACGAGGCCGACGGCGTCTTCCGCGGTGGAGGCGTCAAGGGCCTGGGACTCGCCGGCGCGCTGCTCGGGTTCGCCCAGCACCCGACGAAGCCCGTCCACACATGGGTCAACGTCGCGGGCGCGAGCGCGGGCGCGATCATCGCCTGCTACCTCGCGACCGGTCACGACGCGAAGGACATGGTCGAGCTGATGAAGAAGACGAAGTTCGGGTCGTTCCAGGACTTCCCGCCGGGCGGCGAGTATCTCGGCGGCTTCTTCAACCTCGTCCGCAAGCACGGGCTCGCGCACGGTGAGGCATTCCGCATCTGGTTCGACGACGAGCTCGACCACGCGACCTTCGCCACGACGAAGACGAAGGACGGCAAGGGCTGGAGGCTGAAGCTCATCGCCGTCGACGCGACGAACAAGGCGCTGCTCGTCCTGCCCGACGACCTCGCCCGCTACCGGCTCCCGGGCGCGTCGGCGGCGATCGTGCCGGACGAGTTCCCGATCGCGAGCGCCGCGCGGATGAGCATGTCGATCCCGTACTTCTTCGAGCCGGTCACGCTCGTCCGCGACCGCGTCTTCGTGATCGACGCCGGCGACACCGACGGTCTCGTCGCGAAGGCGCCGAACGACCGGCTCGACGTGCAGAGGGCGAACGACGCCCTGCCGGCCGGCCGCAAGGCCGCGACGACCCGGGAGCTGACGGCGCAGGAGTGGAAGCTCCAGGTCTCGACGATCATCGACGGCGGCACGCTGTCGAACTTCCCGGTCTGGCTGTTCGACGTCGACACGGCGGGCGGGCCGCTGACCCGGCCGACGTTCGGCTTCACGCTCACGGGCGGGAAGGGCGTCGGCGCCGGGCTCAACAAGGTCGTCGCCCGCCTGCCGTGGGCGGCGCGGTTCGGCTACCAGATCTTCCAGACCGCGCAGGAGGCGTGGGACGCGCGCTTCGTCTCGAACTCGACGCGCGTGCGCACGATCGCCGTGGACGCGGGCACGATCGGGACGACGCAGTTCAACCTGACCGCGGCCGACCAGAAGCTGCTGATCGACAACGGGATCGCGGCCGTGGACAGGTTCCTCGACCGGTTCACGCTCGCCGACTACGTGAACACGTACGGCCGCCACTTCGGCGACAGGCCGGCGACCGACGGCAAGGCGGCGGAGAAGGAGCTCGCCGGGACGGCCTAGTAGGGCAGAGTCGCTCGATCGGACCACGAGGCCCGGCCGCGAACGCGGCCGGCTTCAGGGGTCTTCGCGCGTGCCGGAATCTGCGCGAGCGGATTCCGGCACTTGCGCCGACTGGATCAGCTCGACGAGCCGGCCGAGCACGCCCGGGTCGGTCTGCGGCAGCACGCCGTGGCCGAGGTTGAAGATGTGCCCCGGGCGCCCGCCGGCGCGCGCGAGCACGTCGAGCGCGCCCGCCTCGACGCGCTCCCACGGGCCGAGCAGGAGCGCCGGGTCGAGGTTGCCCTGGACGCCGCGGTCCTCGCCGGCCGCCTCCCAGCCGGCGTCGAGCGGCACGCGCCAGTCGAGCCCGAGCACATCGCCGCCCGTCGCCGCGAGCGCGGCGAGCAGCGGCGTCGACGCCCCGGTCCCGAAGTGGATCGTCGGCACGCCGACCGCGGCGAGGATGCGCGCCGAGTACGGCGCCGCGAATTCCGCGTAGTCCGCGGGCGAGAGCACGCCGACCCACGAGTCGAACAGCTGGATCGCGTCCGCGCCGGCCGCCGCGGTCGCGGCGACGTAGCGGGCGAACTGCTCCGTCAGCCGCCCCATCAGGGCGTGCCAGACCTCCGGCTCGCGGTACATCAGTGACTTCGTCCGCACGAAGTCCCGGCTCGGCCGGCCCTCGACGAGGTAGCCGGCGACGGTGAACGGCCCGCCGCAGAAGCCGACGACGGCGCGCTCCGGCTCGAGCTCGGCGCGGACGATCCGCACCGCCTCGAGGATCGGCGCCGCCCACTCCTCCGGTTCGGTCACGCGCAGCCGCTCGACGTCCGCCGCCGTCGCGACCGGTCGCTCGACCACCGGGCCGACGCCCTCGACGAGCTCGACCGCGGCGCCCATCCCGAGGACCGGCGACATGATGTCGGCGAACATCACCGCCGCGTCGACGCCGTGGCGGCGCACCGGCTGCAGCGTCACCTCGGCGCAGAGCTCCGGCGTCCCCGCCAGCTCGAAGAAGCCGTGCCGCTCGCGGAGCGCGCGGTACTCCGGCAGCGAGCGACCCGCCTGGCGCATGAACCAGACCGGCGTCCGCTCGACCGGCTCGCGCCGCGCCGCACGCACGAGAAGGGGCTCCATGGCGGCCTAGACTAGCCCCGGCATGAGCACGTCCGGCCCCCTCGTCGTGCGCTGGCACGAGCTCGAGCGCGCGCCCGTCGAGGCGGGCGCGCTGCAGCGGGCGGCGGTCGAGCTCGAGAACGCGGGCTCGGCGACGTGGCGCACACGCGGGCCGAAGGACGGGCTGTTCATCGCCTACCACTGGCTCGACGGGCGCGGCAACCCGATCGTCTGGGACGGCCGGCGCACGCCGCTCGCGCGACAGGTCGCGCCCGGCGAGACGCTGCGCCAGGAGTTCGACCTGCGCGGGCCGATCCCGCCGGGCCGCTACCGGCTCGCCGTCGACCTCGTCGAGGAGCACCGCTTCTGGCTCGCGGAGCTCGGCAACGCGCCGCTCGAGGAGGAGGTCGAGGTCGCGCCGCGCAACGCCTCCTCGAGGCGTGCGTTCCTCCCGGACGACGCCGAGCCGTCGCCGGACTGGGACGAGCTCGCGCGCGCGCTCCACGCGGAGGGCTACGCCGCCGTCGGCGGCGCGGTCGAGCCGGAGCGCGGGGTGCTCCGGCGCCGCGACGACGAGCTCGCGCCCTACGCGCCCGGGGGCGGGCGGCATCCGCGCTTCCCGCACCCGCTCGTCTGCCCGTCGCTGCTGCCGCCGCTCGAGCCGAACGCGGAGATCGCGGGATTGCCGGCCTACGTCCCGGAGGGCGACGAGCCGGCGATGTTCGACGGCAGGCTCGTGATCAGACTTCGATCGCGATCTGGTCGTCGACGCGCCTGAACGTCCACGCGCCGATCGCGAGGGACGCGAGGCACGCGAGCACGGCGTAGATCGTGTCGGCCGCAGGGGGAAGCACGCCGTAGAACAGCGGCGCGCGGATCGACGTGACGATCGGCGAGAGCGGGTTCAGCCAGTGGATCACCCAGACGACGTGCTGGTGTCGGGCGAGCGTCGACAGCGGGTAGATCACGGGCGTCAGGAAGAACCACGGCACGAGCAGCGCCGCGATGATGAACTCGACGTCGCGGTAGATCGCGTTGAGCGACGCTGCCGTGAGCGCGATCCCGGCGACAAAGCCGACGGCGAGGACCGCCAGCGGGATCGCGAGCCACTCGGTCGCGCGCACGCGCGAGAGGACGGCGAAGTTGACGACGAGCAGGATCGCCAGCATCGCCGCGAAGCTGACGAGATGCGCGCCGACGACGGAGAGCGGCACGAGCTGCCGCGGGAAGCGCGTCTTCCGGATCAGATTCGCGTTGTCGAGCATCGAGCGGCTCGACGACTGGAGCGCCGCCGCGACGAACGTCCAGACGGCGAGACCCGAGAGGAGGAACAGCGGGTAGTGGCCGCCGTTCGCGAACGGCGAGTTCCAGACGACGCCGAAGACGAGCAGGTACACCGCCATCAGCAGCAGCGGGTTCGCGATCGTCCAGACGACGCCGAGCGCCGAGCCGCGGTACTTCGCCTGCAGGTCGCGGCGGAACAGGTTCCCGAACAGCTCGCGGTAGCGGACGACGTCGGCGTACGTGTTCATCGCGATCGAGGGTAGACGACGTCGCGGAGGAGCGGGGCGAGCTGCGTCGCGAACCCGCTCGACGTGTGGGCGCGCTCGACGCGCGCGCGCCCGGCCTCGCCGAGCGAGCGCGCGAGCTCCGGGTCGCCGAGCACCCGCTCGAGCGCGGCGCGCATCGCCCGCGGATCCTCCGCCGGGACGACGAGGCCCTCCACCCCGTCGTCGACGTAGTCGCGGAAGATCGCGCGCTCGGTCGCGACCACCGGCCGCGTCGTCGCCATGCCCTCGAGCAGCGTCGTCAGGCCGCCGCCCTCGGAGCCGTACGCGAACTCGTCACGCCGCTGGGCGACGACGACGCAGTCGGCGGCGGCGTAGAGGTCGCGCAGCTCGACGGACGGGATGTTCGTGCGCACGTGGACGTTCGCCGGCAGCCGGATCCCCTCGAGGTTGCGCGGCAGGGTGACGAAGTCGACGTCGGCGTCGAGCCCGTCGACCGCCGCCGCGATCGTCGCGTAGTCGCGCGCGAGGTCCTTGCCGGCGGCGACGATCCGCGGCCGCTCGTTCGCAGGCGCGGGCGCGGCGCGGAAGAAGCGGTCGTCGATCGGGATCAGCATCGTCACGACGTGCTCCGGCGGCAGCCCCGTCTCCGCGACGAGCTCGTCCGTCTGCGACCGGCCCATGCAGATCACGCGCGCCGCCGCGCCGAGCGAGCGCTGCATCAACCGCCGCCGTGCCGGCGACGCACGTCGCCAGATCAGGTTGAGCCCGAAGTTGATGACGACCACCGGCAGCCGCCGCGGCCTCGCGGCGAGCGGGAGCCCGGCCGCGCCGAGCGGCGTGAAGACGACGTCGACGCCCCGCAGCTCGTACGGGATCGTCAGCTCCCGCAGGTTCCACACGACCTGCGTCAGCGGCCCCGGCAGCGCGCGGCGCGTGAGCAGCGGGTCGTAGAACTGCACCCCGATCCCGTGCTCGCCGAGGTACATCGCGCCGTGGAGCTGCGAGTCCGGCTCGGTGCCGCCGGCGATGCCCGCGACGACGGCGCGCCGCGAGTTCGGGTAGACGAAGGCGGCCTTCACGCCCGCTTGCGCGCGTAGATCGAGACGCCGGCGTAGTGCGCGGCGCTGAGATGGGAGAGCGTCCCGAGCGTCAGCCCGACCTTCGGCAGCTTCGAGAGCGCGCGTCCGTACGGCACCGGGGCGTACCCGTCGGCGCGCTCGAGCCGGCGCACGGTCAGCCCCGCGCGGAAGAACTCGTAGACGTACGCCCACACCGAGTGCACGTGCTCGTTGATCCCGAGCGCCTTCTCCGCCTCCTGGTCCGGGTTCTCCGCGCTCCGCCGGACGCCCCTCGTCCCCTCGTTCAGCCCGGCGACGACGGCGCACGGACGGGCGACGCGGGCCATCTCCTGCACCATCCGCCGGAGGTCGAGCGCGTGGTGGAGCGTGGCGACGCAGTAGACGAGGTCGAAGGACGCAGCGGGGAAGGGCAGGTGCTCGCCGTCCGCCTGCACGCGGCCGAAGTCGCCGTAGAAGGCGCCGCGGCCGAGGCCGATCTTCGGGTCGACGAGGATGTCGGTGGCGACGAACTCGCAGTCGCGCTCGAGCCAGAAGCGGGCGGCCCACGCCTTGGCGGCGCCGACCTCGAGCACGCGGAGGCCGCGGCGCGCGCCGACGTAGCGGTCGAGCAGCACCTGGAACGAGTGGCCGTTCGCGAGCCAGTTGAGGTCGTTCCAGCCGAGCTCGCGGTTGACGAACGGGAGCACCGCGTCGACCGCGTCGTCCGGCTCGTACCAGCCCTCCGCGCGGGCCTTCTCGACCCAGCCGGCGGTCTCGCCGAGCTTCTCCCGGGCACCGGGCAGGTCCTCGTGGAGCATGAGCGGGATCCCGTTCTCGACCCCGAACGAGCGCCCGCAGCCGGAGCACGCGAGCGAGCCGCCCTCCGCCTCCGCGAGGGCGGCCCCGCAGACGGGGCAGCGGAGGAGCCGCAAGAGAGGCGCGTCGACCAACTCGCGGGCCAAACTACCGGAGAGGAGGAGCGATCCGGCGCCGCCCATACACCTGGTTAACAGCCCTTGGTTAGGCTGAAGGCCGTGCAACGAGCCGCACGAACCGCGCGGCGGAGGCGGGCTGCTCCGTGACGGTCGCCGCGGCCGCGCTCAGCGCGCTCCCGGCCAGCCTCCTGACGATCTGGCTCCTGTTGCGCACCCCGGCGGCGCGGATCGTCGTCGCCGCACCGCGGGCCGACCGGTGGCACACGCGGTCGACGCCGCTGCTCGGCGGGCCCGGGATCATGGCCGGGCTGCTCGTCGCCGTCGGCATCGCCCTCGCCGCCGGGCTGATCCCCGCGAGCCGGGAGCTCGCCGGCATCCTCGGCGGCTGCTCGATCCTGTTCGCCGCAGGCCTGCTCGACGACGTCTTCCGCCTCTCGCCGATCGCGAAGATCGGTGCGCAGGTCGCGGCCGCGGTGCTCGTCATCGCCGCCGGCGTCCGCGTCGAGATCATCTCGAACCCGGTGATCGCGACGACGCTCGGCCTCCTCTGGCTGATCGGAATGACGAACGCCTTCAATCTCCTCGACAACATGGACGGGCTGGCGGCGACGCTCGCGGCCATCGCCTGCGTCTTCTTCGCGATCGACGCCTACACCGTCCACCCGAACGCGACCGTCGCCGCCCTCTCCCTCGGCATCTGCTTCGCGTGCGTCGGCTTCCTGCCGTACAACCTCCGCCTGAGCGGGCCGGCCGCGGTGTTCATGGGCGACAGCGGCAGCCAGGTGCTCGGCTTCGCGCTCGCCTCGCTCGGACTCGCCGCCAGCTGGACGGTGGCGGGCTCGACGGTGGCGACGCTGCTGCTGCCGATCCTCGTGCTCGCGGTGCCGATCCTCGACACGACCCTCGTCACGATCGTGCGCGTCCTCGAGGGGCGGCCCGTCACGCGCGGCGGCCGCGACCACACCTCGCACCGGCTCGTCTACCAGGGCCTGTCGGACAAGCGCGCCGTCGTGCTCCTCTGCGTCGTCTCCGCGGCGCTCGGCCTGACGAGCCTCGCCTACAGGGTGCTCGACGACACGCTCGTGACGCTCGCCGGCGTGCTGATCACGTTCGCGTTCCTGCTCCAGTTCGGGAGCTATCTCGCCGACGTGAACCGGGCGCCGGTCACGAGCAACGCGCCGTCGTTCGTGCGTTCGCTCCTCGTCCACCGGCGCCGGCTCGTCGAGGTGCTCGTCGACTTCGCGCTCATCTGCGCGTCGTTCGTGGCCGCGTACGCGATCGCCGTCAAGGGCTCGGGGACGATCTGGGAGCGCCACGTGCTCCATGTCGCCCTTCCGGCGGTCCTGGTCGCGCGCTACATCGCGTTCATCCTCTTCGGCCTGTACCGCGGCGTCTGGCGCTATGCCGGTGCGCGGGACGCGGTCTCGATCTTCGCCGCGGTCGCCGTCTCCGAGGGCGTCGCGTACCTGTTCATCTGGAGAACCGTCGTCTTCGACGGCTTCCCGGCCAGCGTCTTCTTCATCGACATGCTGATCTGCACGATGCTGATCGGCGCCGCACGGTTCTGGGAACGCGGGATCGCGCACGGGCTCGCGACGCTCGTGGGGCGCGGCGACCAGCGGCGCGACCTCATCGTCGGCGCGGGCCGGAGCGGCCGGAGCCTCCTGCGCGAGCTGCGCGAGACGCCGGGCGAGCGCGTGATCGGCTTCGTCGACGACGACCCGCAGCTCCGCCGGCGCCGGATCCAGGGCGTCCAGGTGATCAGCACGATCGACGAGATCGGCTGGGCGATCGGCCGCCTCGAGCCCGATGCAGTGCTCGTGACCATCCCCGAGGCGCCGCGCGAGCGCCTCGACGCCGTCGTCGAGGCATGCTCTCGCGCCGGTGTCCCCTGCCGCTTCGTCCGGCGCGAGATCGACATCGACCCGCGCGTCGTGCTCGGCGCCACCGCCGAGTGAGCGCCACCACCTCGCCGTCCGCGCGCGAGACCGACGCGCTCGCCCTCCCCGCGTCGCGGTCGATCAGCGACCGGATCGCAGCGGTGCTCCCGCTCACGAGCGTGTATGTCGTCCTCTGCTTCGTCTACCTCGTCGAGGCGTGGAACCGCGTGACGCCGTGGCTGTTCACGGACGAGCTGGAGCTGACGCAGCTGTCGCGCTCGATCGCCGACACCGGCCGCGCGGCGCGTCGCGGGACACCGCATTCGGCCGACTCGCTCTACACGTATCTCACCGCCCCGGTCTGGCTGATCCAGGACGTCGCCAGGGCGTATGCCGGGGTGAAGTACCTCGACGTGTTCGTGATGGCGGCGGTCGTGTTCCCGACGTACTTCCTCGCACGCCTCGTCGTCCGGCGCGGGTGGGCGCTGTTCGCCGCCGCCGCCGCGGGCGCGATCCCGGCGCTCGCGTACTCGTCGTACATCGTCGAGGAGACGCTCGCGTATCCGTACGCGGCGCTCTGCTTCTTCCTCATGGCGAAGGCGCTCGTCGAGGGACGCCGCGGGCGGCGGCCGTACGGGTGGGCGATCGCTGCGGTCGTGGCGAGCCTCGTCGCGCCGTCCGTGCGGAGCGAGCTCGTCGTCGTCCCGATCGCGCTCGCCCTCGCGCTCTTCTTCGCGTGGTGGTCGAGCGACCGGGCGCGGCGCCGGCGGGCAACCTGGTCGATCGGCGACTGGATCGGCGCGATCACGCTCGGCTTCGGCGCCGTGTTCCTGATCAGCGCGATCGGCAGCCACCACTCGCTCGAGTGGTACTCCGTGACGACGTACTACAAGCACCGCATCATCGTCATGGGCGACTGGGCGGCCGGGGCGCTCGCGATCGGGATCGGCGTGATCCCGTTCATCGGCGGCCTCGCCGCGCTCTTCCGCGCCCCCGGAGAGGAGCGGAGCCGCGAGGTGCGGATGTTCCGCTGCGTGACGCTCGCCGGACTGGTCGCGGTCGGGATGTACGCCGCCATGAAGGCCGCGTATCTCTCGACGGTGTTCGCGACCCGCGTCGAGGAGCGGAACCTGATCTACGTCGCGCCTCTCCTCTTCGTCGGAACCGCGCTCATCCTCGACCGCCGCCGCGTCAACGTGTGGGCGCTCGTCGGTGCGACCGCGTACGCCGCATACCTCGTCGGCTACGCCCTGTACCACCCGACGCAGTTCCCGTACGAGATGAACGTCCAGCTCTACTCGGACGCGCTCGGGCTCGCGATCCTGCAGCAGGCGAACCGCTATCTCTACTGGACGCCCGACACGGCCCGCTGGGTCCTGCTCGGGCTCGCCGCGGCCGGGCTGCTCGCGTTCCTCGCCGTCGGCAGGCTTCGTCCGCGGGTCGCGGGCCTCGTCGCAGCGGCCCTCGCGCTCGGCATCGTCGGCTGGAGCCTCACCGGCGAGATCAGCGCGGCGGCGGGCACGAACTCGATCAGCCGCACGGCCGCCGCGACCCTCCGCCATCCGTTCACGTGGGTCGACGACGTCGCGCACGGTCGGCCGACGATCTACCTCGGCCAGGGCGAGGCCGACCAGAACCCGGAATGGATGCTCGAGTTCTGGAACCGCTCGATCGTCACCGTCGGCAGCCTCGACGGCACGGTCGACGGGCCCGGTCCGGCCGGCTCGCCGAACCTCACCGCGGACGGGACGATCTACTGGACGGCCGACCCCGCGAATCCCGGCCGCGAGTACGCGTACGCGGTCGAGGACTGGCCGTGCGTGGACTTCGCGGGCACGTACCGCGGCGTCCACTACTACCGCGCGGGCGGCGGCACGAGGGCGTGGCGCCTGATCCAGCTGACGCAGCCCAACCGGCTCCGGGCGATGTGCACGGGCATCTACCCGGACGGCTGGAGCGGGGCCGCCGACAGCCAGTACTTCCGGTTCTCCGAGGGCAAGGGCGGCTGGCTCCGGATCGTCGTCTCCCGGCGCGACTGGGGCGGCCCCACTCCCCCGACCGCGGTGCACGTCCTCCTCGCGCCGCTCGTCATCCTCCCGACCCGCCAGCCGGCGCTCAGCCGAACCTCGCGCGAGATCGACCTGTCGGTCGGCGACGGCCAGACGAGGGTCTGCTGGCTGCGGGCGCCGGCCGCCCGGTTCGGCGCGGCCGTCGTCGTCGTCAGCAAGTTCGTCCCGCACCAGATCGACCCGAACCTCAGCGACCCGCGCGTGCTCGGGGCCCAGGTGGACTACCGCTTCACGAGGAAGGCGCCGCCTCCGAGCGCGACGCCGAACACATGTAGGTGAACCGCCGGCGGAGGACGAGCCGCGCGAGCGGCCCGCTCCGCTCGAGCAGGCGCAGCGCCCGCGCGACCGGCGCGGCGGGCGCGCGCGTCTGCGAGACGAAGAACGGACGGACGTCGAGGCGGTCGAAGCCGGCGGCGAGCAGGTCGGCGCGGACGTCCTCGAGCCGGTACTGGCGCGGGTTCAGGTCGAAGACGAGCTTCTTCTGCGTGTAGCCCGCGATCCGCTCGAGCAGGGTGCGGCGGTCGCGCGCGTAGTAGATGGCGCGGAAGATCGTCGTCACCTGCACGGGGGCGGCCGGCTCGTAGTCGTTGAGGTCGGCCTCGACGACGTCGCGGCCGCGGCGGCGCGCCGCCTCGACCATCTCCGGGCTCGCGTCGACGCCGCGGTAGCGCTGCGCCTGCAGGAAGTCGCCGAGCCCCCCGTCGCCGCAGGCGAGGTCGAGCACGACGTCGCCGGGCTCGAGGCGCGGGCCGAGCGAGACGACGACCGCCGCGCGCGCCGCGAGGTAGGCGCCGGCGTCGGCATACGCCTCCTCCGTCCACCGGTCGGCGCCGGACGCGTACTTCTCCCAGCTGCTCACCGCAGCGCCAGCAGCCGTTCGGGATGCTTCCGGAGGAAGCGCAGCATCGCGCGCGTGTGCCAGATCGTGTGCCGCGTCAGGAAGCGCTTGTCGATCACCGCGGCGTACTCGTGGTGGACGACCGCGGCCGGCACGTACCAGCGCTCCCACCCGGCCTTCGCGGCACGGTAGTTGAGGTCGATGTCCTCGCAGTACATGCGGAAGCCGGCGTCCCAGCCGCCGATCTCGTCGAGCATCGCGCGGCGGAGCATGAGGAACGCGCCGAGCATCGTGTCCGTCGGCACCGGTTCCTCCGGACGCTCGTCCAGCAGATAGTGGTGCCGCTGCCACTTCAGCGGCGGGAACAGCTTGCGCAGCGGCGTGCGGCGGACGATCGTTCCCCCGACGGTGGGGAAGCTGCGACGCGACGCCTGCCAGCTGCCGTCGCTGTAGAGCATCCGCGGGCCGGCGGCGCCGCAGCGCGAGTGCTCCTCCATGAACGTGCGCAGGATCGCGACCGCGTCGGGCTCGGCGATCGCGTCGGGGTTGACGATCAGCACGAGCTCGTGCCCGGTGCTCGCGGCGCCGAGGTTCGCGTTCCCGGCGAACGAGAGCGGCCGCTCGTTCTCGAGCACGCGCGTGCCCGGCGGGAGCCGGGACGGGACGCTGCCGGGGACGTTGGCGATCACGAGCAGCTCGTCGACCTGCGGCGCGAGCGGCGGCAGCGAGGTCTCGAGCTCCTCCGCGTGCCCGTGCGAGATGACGACGGCGGACACGTTCATGTGTGCAGCACCTCGCGATAGACGTCGACCGTGAGCGCGGCCGTCCGCTCCCAGGAGAAGACGCGGGCTCGCGCGAGTCCCGCGCGCGACCACGGCTCCGGGTCGGCGAGCACGCCGACGACCGTGTCCGCGAACGCGTCCCGCTCCGCATACGCGACGGCGTCGCCGCCGACCTCGCGCACGGCCGCGTCCGCGGTCGCGACGACCGGCGTCCCGCATGCCATCGCCTCCGCGACGGGCAGTCCGAAGCCCTCGTAGCGGGTCGGGAAGAGCAGCGCCGCCGCCTCCTGGTAGAGCCGGACGAGCTCGTCGCGCGGGACGAATCCGCGAACGTCGGCGCCGAGCCGGCGCAGCTCGGCGGCGAGCGAGGCGTCGCGCTCGGGGCCGACGACGACGAGCCGGCGGCCGGCGGCGCGGGCGGCCTCGGCCGCGAGCAGCGGATCCTTTCGCTCCTCGACCGAGCCGACGAGCAGCAGGTAGTCGCCTCGCGTCCCGCCCGGACGGAACGCGGGATCGCATGCGAGCGGCGTGACCACGATCTTCTCCGGGGCCGTGTCGTACAGCTCGACGAGGTCGTCCTTCGTCCGCTGCGAGATGGCGAGCACCCGCGTCGCCGCGCGGACGGAGCGCGGCACGACGACGCGGAAGATCGCCGTCTCCCGCGAGCCCATCAGCGAGCGGTCGCGCTCGAAGGAGAGATCCTGCACGGTCAGCACGGTCGGGCACGGCACCGCAAACGGCAGCGAGTGGACGAAGTGCGCGAGCGCGGGACGGAGCCTGCGCAGCAGCAGCGGCACGCGCACCGCCATGCGCAGCTCCTGGATCCGCGTCGGCAGCCGCACCGGCTCGACCCCGTCGGGGACGAGCTCCGGGTGGCGGGTGATCGCGGCGAAGCGGAGGCCGTCGCCGGCGGCGGGAAGCGCGCGCAGCAGCTGCTCGACGTACGTCTCGTCGCCGGTGCGGCGGCGGCCGAGGACGTCGGCGTCGACGATGACGAGCGGATCCCTCACGCCGCCGCCTCCCGGTAGACGTCGAGCGTGCGGCGCGCCGACTCGTCCCACGAGAACGCGGCCGCGCGCGCGAGCCCGCGCGCGCGCAGCTCCTCGCGCCGGGCGACGGCCGACTCGATCCCGGCGGCGATCGACGCCACCTCCAGCGGCTCGACGAGCACCGCCGCGCCGCCCGCGACCTCCTCGGTCGCGCCGCCCGCCGACGTGACGACCGGGGCGCCGCAGGCCATGGCCTCGAGCACCGGGATGCCGAAGCCCTCGTAGAGTGACGGGTACGCGAGGCAGAGCGCGCCGCGGTACTGCTGCGCGAGCTCCTCGTCGCCGACCTCGCCGAGCCACGTGACGCCGTCGCCGCGCGCCTCGACCCCGCCCCAGCCCGCCGCGCCGACGACGCGCAGCTCGAGCCCGAGCCGCACCGTCGCCTCGACGACGCGCGCGAGGTTCTTCCGCGGCTCGAGCGTTCCGACCGCGAGCACGTAGTCGCCCGGCGCGCGCGGACCGTCCGGCGAGAAGATCGCGTCGACGGCGTTCGGCACGACGCGCACCTTCTCGCGCGGCACGCCGAGCACCGATTCGAGCTCCGACGCGGTGAACTCCGAGACGGCGACGACGCGCCTGGCGTTGCGGAGCACGCGCGGGACGACGCGCCGGCTGTAGCCGCGCGTCCACGGCGGGAACGCCTCCGGCGTGCGGAAGACGGCGACGTCGTGGACGGTGACGACGACGGGCAGCTTCCCTCGCACCGGCCCGCGGTACGTCGTGCAGTGGAGCACGTCGGCACCGCGCGCGTCGTGCTCCAACCTGTGCGGATACCACGCGAGGTCGAGCCAGAGCGTCCCGGCGCGGCCGCGCGCGAACCCGCTCACGCGCCGGACGACGACGTCGCGCTCGAGCCGCGGCAGCAGGGCGTTGAGATAGCGCGCCGTGCCGGCGCGCGTCTGCGCCAGCGGCGTCACGTCGACGGCGACGTTCACGCGGCCGCCGCCCGCCAGGCCGCGAGATGCGCCCGCCCGTTCTCGAGCCACGTGAACCGCCGCGCGTGCTCGAGCCCGCGCGCCGCGAGCTCCTCCCGCTCGGCGAGCGCGCGCTCGATCGCCGCCGCGATCGCCGCCGCGTCGTCCGGATCGGCGCGCACGGCCGCGTCGCCGCACGCCTCGTCGAGGGAGGGATGCGACGAGACGACGCAGGGAACGCCGCACGCCATCGCCTCGACGACCGGCATCCCGAAGCCCTCGTAGAGCGACGGGTAGACGAACACGCTGGCGCCGCGGTACAGCCGCGGCAGGTCCTCCCGCGGCGTGTAGCCGAGCCGGACGATCCCCGGCGCGTCCAGCTCCGGCTGGTCGCCCCACCCGGCCGCGCCGACGACGAGCAGCGAGAGCTCGTCCGTGTCGAGCCGCGCGTGCGCCTCGACGAGGCGCGACAGGTTCTTGCGCGGCTCCAGCGTCGCGACGGTGAGCGCGTAGCGGCGCCCGTCGAGGTCGAGCCGCTCGCCCTCCGGCGAGAACCCGGCGTCGACGCCGGGATACGCGACGTGCACCTTCGCCGGGTCGACGCCGAGCGTCCGCACGACGTCGTCGCCGGTGAAGCGCGAGTTGACGATCACGACGTCGCACGCCTCCGCCGCGTGCCGGTACTTCGCGCCGTGCATCCGCCGCGTGCGCGCGTGCACCCACTCGGGATGGTGGAGCGGGACGAGGTCGTGCACCATCGTCGAGCGGATGCCGCCGCCCTGGGGCGGATACATCCAGTCGCTGAAGTGGAAGACGTCGACCGGCCCGACGACGCGCTCGAGCGACGGCGCGCCGGCACGGCTCCACGCCGTGCGCACCGCGTGCGCCGCCGGCAGCACCGGGAGCCGCCGCTCGACGTCGATCCCGTCGAGCGCGGCCTCGATCTCGCGCTTCCCGCGCGCGCTCGCCGGCGCGAACGCGACCACCTCGTCCGCGCCCGCCGACGCCTCGACGATCCCGCTGAGCGAGCCGCGGATGTAGTTGCCGACGCCGGTGAGCTCGTGCGACAGCGGCGCCACGTCGACGACGATCCTCACCGCGCCGGCGCGTACCCGATCGAATCGAAGTGCAGCCCGAGCAGGCGCTCGTCGGTCGATCCCTTCACGTACTGCGCCGGGCGGCGCGCCGGTGAGATCGAGAACGCCACGTGGCAGTTCCCGTGCTGCGGCGTCAGCGGGAACGAGAGCGCGCGGTGGTCCGTGCTCGGCGAGAGCCGGATCGTGCGCGCCGGCGTCGTCCCCGAGACGGTGACCGTCTGCGGCGTGTCCCTGAACAGCTGGTTGTCGCTCGAGACGACGACGGTCAGCGTGCCGCCCGCGCACTGGAGGCGCGTCCAGCTCGGACTCGCGTTCGACCAGGGGCTGACGCCGGCGCTCGTCGGATAGAGCCCGGAGACGACCGTCGTGATCCGCGCGGGCGCGGTGACCTTGTAGAGGACGAGCTGCTTCGCCGGGTCGCGCGCGACGACCTTGCCGACGAGGTCGACCGTGTCGCTCGCGAGCACGTACGGGTCCTGGATCGTCCTCCCCCCGAGGCCGACGAGGACGCCGGTGGCCTGGTCGGCGGCGACGCGGGTCGACGGCATGTCGCCCGGCATCGTCGCGCCGAGGTCGAAGACGCGGTCGACGCTGCGATTCCAGAACTCGTTCTCC
Source organism: Gaiellaceae bacterium (assembly GCA_035541175.1). Classification (GTDB taxonomy): domain Bacteria; phylum Actinomycetota; class Thermoleophilia; order Gaiellales; family Gaiellaceae; genus Palsa-739. The sequence continues at coordinate 7,746 of DATKNT010000046.1, read as the reverse complement.
CACACGGCGAGCTCGTTCCCGCCCGACCAGAGCACGGCGACCTTCGCGTTCGGGCCGACGGCGGAGTCGATCCAGCTCTTGTCGGTGCGGCCGATTCCCTGCGCGAGCGCGCTCTTCGACAGCTGCGGGAAGCCGTGCTTCCACAGCTCGAGCGGCAGCCAGGTGAAGAGGAAGCCGAGCGCGACGATCGCCGGCAGGACCGGCGCCCAGCGGCGCGGCGACCAGAGGAAGACTGCGCCGAGAGCGAGCGACACGCACACGACGACGACGGAGACGCTCGCGAGCCCGGCCCAGGCGCCGCCGAGGTACCACCACGGCTGGAAGCCGAGCGTGTCGGACTCGGCGGTGATGTTCAGCAGCCGCAGGAACGGGATCGCGCCGGGAAGGGCGGCAGCGAGCCCCGCGGCGACGACCGCGGCCCGCGACGGCCGCGGCTGGCCGCGCTCGATCCAGGCGAGCAGCCCCACGATCAGCAGCGGCGCGAGGTAGAAGAGGTTCCGCTCCTCGATCCGCAGCGAGTACCGCGACGCGAAGACCGCGACCTCGAGCACGAGCCAGACGGAGAGCGACGCGGTCGCCGCGGCGAACACGCGCAGCGGCCGGTCGAGATGGCGCGCGTTCGCGACGAGCACGATCGTCGCCGCGAACGGGAGGATCCAGACGTAGAGGTCGAGCTCGGCGACGTGGAGGACGATCCACTTCAGCGCCGGCCAGAAGTGGTAGTGGCCGCCGCTCGTCTTCGAGTAGTTGCCGAGGACGTGCGTCACCGACCGGCCGAGCGCGAGCTCGACGACGACCACGAGGAGGACCCCGACGGCGGCGATCCCGTAGAGCGCCTTGAAGGCGCCGAGCCGCCGCGGACGGCCGCGCTCGATCCAGGCGAGCGCGAGCGGCGCGGTGAGGACGGCGGCGACGAGAGCGACGGTCTGCGCGCGCGTGACGAACGCGAGCACGCACAGCCCGAGTACGGCGACCTGCCGCCAGAGCGTCGGCCGCTCGAGCATCAGCACGAGCGCGAGCGCCAGCCAGAGGAAGACCGGATAGAACACGTTCTCCGTCATCAGCGTCCCGACGTACGCCATCGACGGGATCGCGACGGCGAGCGCGGCGGCGGCGAGCGCGGCGCCCGGGCGGACGACACGGCGGGCGAGCAGGTACGCCGGCACGACGGCGGACGACATGAGCAGCGCGTCGATCACGCGCGCCGACTGGTAGGCGTCGTGCATCGACGTGAACAGGGCGTACGCCGGGGAGAGCAGCAGCGGGTAGACGAAGCCGTAGTTGCCGTGCACGCCGCGGATGAGGAAGTGCCCCGTGGCGGCGAAGCTCCGCGCCATGTCGGAGTAGACGATCTCGTCGACCATGATCCACGGCGAGGTCACGCGCAGCCCGAGGGTCAGCTGCACGACGACGGAGACGGCGTAGAGCGTCGCCACCCACAGCCACATCGGCCATGTCCTGAGCAGCCTCGTCCCGGTGCCAGGCACCGAGACGCGTCCCGTGGGGGCGCGTCCGTCCGGGGAGACGATCGCGGCCTGCCGCAGCTCCGGCGCGAGCAGCTCCGGCTCGACGCCGACGTCGGCGGCGGCGGCGGCCACCTCGCGGAAGACCTTCTCGCGAACCGCCGCGTCGCCGGCCGCCTGCTCGAGCGCGGCCGCGTACAGCCCGGCGACGCGGCCGAGGTCGTGCTCGCGCTCGACGTACGCGCGCGCGGCCTCGCCCATCCGCGCGGCGACGGCCGGATCGGTGAGCCGCTCGAGCGCCGCGGCGAGCGCGTCGACCTCCTCGTCGCCGCCGGCCGGCACCTTCACCGCGACGTCGTCGGGCAGCTCCGCGAACCAGCCGGTGTCGCTGACGACGAGCGGCTTGCCGAGCGACAGCGTCCGGATCGCGCTGCCGGAGGTCTCGCCCATCGTCGGCGCGCGCAGCAGTACGCACGCGTCGCACGCCGCCATCAGCGACCACAGCCGCGACTCCTCGACATACGGCTCGCGGATCACGCCCTCGCCGTCGAGCCCGGTCCGCTCCAGCCGCCCGGCGAGGTCGAAGCCCGGCGCCTCCGAGCCGACGAGAAGCAGGCGCGCGTCCGGATGCGTGCGGCGCAGCGCGGCGAACGCGCGCAGGAGCTGCGGGATCCGCTTGCTCTCGTTGATATGCCCGAAGCAGCCGATCAGCGGGGCGCCCTCCACCGCGGCCGCGTCGACGCCGGGATCCGGCCACGCCGGATGCGGGATCCGCCAGAGCGGCCCGTCGTAGCCGTACTCGCGCGCGCGGTCCTCGACGTAGTGCGAGTGGACGATCAGCCCTGTCGCGCGGTCGAGCACCTCGCCGGCGAGCGGGAACTCCTCCGGCCGCACCTCCCAGAGCGGCGGCACGCGCCCCTCGAGCACGCCGTAGCCCAGCAGCCGGCCGGGCACGCCGGCCTCCCGCTCCATCGCCGCGAGATAGGCGTGGCCGTCCTTCCGCCCGATCGTCATCCCGGCGACGAGGTGGTGGATCACCCAGTCGTGAAGGACGACGACGCCCGGCTGCCGCTCGAGCGCGTCGATGATCCAGCCGTGCGCGTCGGGGTTGTTGCCGACGTGATAGAGCGAGACGTCGACGCCGGCGACGGGCCGCGTCCGTCCCGGCCGCACCACCTCGACCTCGACGAGCCGCTCGAGCGCCGGCAGCAGGAGCGCCGAGTAGTCGGCGATCCCCGACGTGTCCGGCGGCAGCGGTGAGAAGTACGCGACTCTCACGCGACCGCGGCGAGGAGCCGGTCGATGCACGAGTCCCAGGTGACGCCGCGGGCGAGCTCGCGGCCGGCGCGGCCGAACGCCCTCGCCTCCTCCGCGTGGCCGCGCAGCCACGCGCACGCGCGCGCGACCTCGTCGACGCTCGGCGCGACGACGAGCCCCGTCTCGCGGTCGTGGACGACGTCGAGCGGGCCGCCGGCGTCGGTCGTCGTCAGCACCGGCTTCTCGGAGAGGAACGCCTCGAACGGCACCATCCCGAAGTCCTCGTCGACCGGCGCGTAGTAGACGCCGAGGCAGCGCGCGTACAGGTCGGCGAGCTCCTCGTCCGAGACGCGGCCCGCGAACTCGGCGCGCCCGTTCAGCCCGCGGTCGTGCGCGAGCCGCTCGAGCCGCTCCCTGTCAGGCCCATCTCCGGCAATCACCACGCGCAGGCCCGGGTCGGCGGCGGCCGCCTCCAGCAGCAGGTCGATCCGCTTCGCCCGGTCGAGCCGGTTGACCGAGAGGATGAAGTCGTCGTAGCCGTCGCAGCGGTACGCGAGCGCCGCCGGCGGGTGCGGCATGATCTCCGCCGAGAGGCCGGTCGAGTCGCGCAGTCGCCCGGCGACGTTCCCCGAGGTGGCGAAGATCGCCCGGGCCTCCGACAGCACGGTCCGCTCGAACGCGAGCACGCGCCGCCGCAGCGCGCGGTCCTCCGCCGACTCCGAGAACTGGCCGAGCGCGGTGCGGTCCAGGTCCCACGCCTGCCGGAACTGGTGCACGAGCCAGACGACCTTGCGCGGGTGCCGTACGGCGTAGGACGGGAACTTCGTCGCGATCACGGCGTCGATCGGCCGGCCGTTCGCCTCCTCGAGGTCGAGCAGCCGCCAGAGGAACGCCTGCGTCAGCACCCGCTCGCCCGGGTACCACTTGAACGGCACCGTCACGAGCTCGGCCTCGTGCCCGCGCGCGCGCAGCTCGCCGACGAGGTCGTCCGCGAAGATCTCGGCGCCGCCGCGCTCGAACGGCACCTGCGGGATGCAGACGCAGAGCCTCACGCCACTCGCCGCCCTTCGCTCCCGCCCGGCGGAGCCGGGCTCCGCGAAGGGCTGGCGCCGCTCGCGCTCCCATGCCTGTCGGGCCCGTGCGTCCAGCACTGTGCCCTCTGGCCCGGCGTCGCGAGCGGCGCCCGAGAGACGTGAGGAGATCTCATCGCCGGCTCTCGAGCTCGTCGACGCGTCTCGTCAGGTCGTCGACGAGCCGCAGCAGCGCGTCGTTGACGATCCGCTGCTCCGCGAACGCCGGCTCGACGTACCAGCGCATGCACTTGCGCAGGACGCGCTTCACCTGGAACGCGAGCCACCCCTTGAGACCGGGCCGGCGCTCGAGCGGCTTGTCGGCACTCACCGGCCAGAACCGCTCGGCGAGCCCGCGCGTCGACGCGAGGTCGCGGGAGCCGCGGTCGACGGACTCCCGCAGGCGCGCGTAGACCTCGTCGACCGAAAGCTCCTGCTGATCGGACATTTCGGCGGAAGTGTAAAGAGGCGGTGTTACGAACTCGTGAGCGGCCGGAGCCGCTCGAGAGCGGCGTCCACGAGCAGCGGGACGAGCTGATCGAACCCGACGCGGGGAGCCCACCCGAGCCGCTCGCGCGCCAGCGACGCGTCGCCGACGAGCCGGTGGAGCTCCGCCTGGCCGCGCAGCAGCGACGTGTCGACGCGCACGTGGCTCCGCCAGTCGAGGCCGACGTGCGCGAAGGCCCGCTCGACGAGCTCCTCGACCGTGTGGAGCACGCCCGTCGCGATGATGTAGTCGGCCGGCTCGTCCTGCTGGAGCATCAGCCACATCGCCTCGACGTAGTCGCCCGCGTAGCCCCAGTCGCGCTGCGCCGTCAGGTCGCCGAGCGACAGCTCGTCCTCGAGCCCGAGCGAGATCGCCGCCGCCGCGTGCGCGACCTTGCTCGGCAGGAAGTCGACGGGACGCCGCGGCGACTCGTGGTTGTAGAGGATCCCGCAGCTCGCGTGCAGCCCGTACCGGCGCCGGTACGAGCCGACGATGAAGTGGCCGTACGCCTTCGCGACGCCGTAGGGCGTTACCGGCGAGAGCCGCGTCCTCTCGGTCTGCGGCACCTCCGCCGGGTCGCCGAAGATCTCGCTCGACGACGCCTGGTAGACCCGGATCGAGTCGTCGACCGCACGGACGGCCTCGAGCAGCGACGTCACGCCGACCGCGGCGAACTCGGCCGTGACGACGGGCCGGCTCCACGACATCGGCACGAACGACGGCGACGCGAGGTTGTAGACCTCGCCCGGTGCGTGCTCGCGCAGCACGCCGGCGAGCGCGCGCTCGTCGAGCACGTCGGCCTGGACGAGCTCGACCCGGCTCCGCACGGCGGCGAGGTTCGGATACGCGGCGCTCGATCCCGCGCGCACGATCCCGACCACCTCGTAGCCGCGGTCGAGGAGCAGCTCCGCGAGATAGGAGCCGTCCTGGCCGCCGACCCCGGTCACGAGCGCCCGCCCGCCGCTCAATGGTGCAGCCCCCGCACGTACGACCACGCCTCGCTGAGGCCGAGGGAGCGCAGCGCGTAGACGATCCCGACGTAGACGACGGCGCCGGCGACGGCCGCGGGCACCGGTGAGAGGAACAGCGACGCGCAGCCGAACGCGAGCGCGGTCGCACCGCCGATCACGAGCGCGAGCCGCGCGAGCCCGGCCGCCGCGATCGCGAGCGTCCGCAGCGAGAGCGTCGCGATCAGCCCCGCGGCGATCACCGACGCGGCCAGCCCGAGCGCAACCGCGAGCCCGTCGAGCCCCCAGAGCGAGCGCAGCCCGAGCCCGAGCGGAATCGCGACGAGGAAGCCGGCGGCCGCGAGGGGCACGAGCATCCTCCGCCGGTCGGCGACGAACACGAGCGGGAAGGTGACGGCGAAGCAGACCCACGCGAGCATCCACAGCGCGAGGTAGACGACGAGGTGGCCGAGCTGGCGGCCGACGCTGCCGGAGTAGGCGCTGCCGAGGAGGACGCCCATGATCCGGCCGCCGACGAGCGCGACGATCCCGGCGACGGGCCCGGCGAGGACGAGGCTGACCCACGCCGCGTCGACGACGTGGCGTCCCGCCGCCTCGGGGTCGATCCCGCGCCGCGTCAGCGGGGCGGACGAGATCAGTCCGAGCGAGAACGCGGTCGCGCCGACGATCGTCGACGCGGCGAGGTACGCGTACGAGAAGCTCGAGACGCGGCCGACGCCGAGGTACGCGGCGAGACGGAGCGTGAGCAGGTAGCAGCCGGAGAGCGCGACCGGGACGGCGGAGCCCTGGACGAGATGCCAGAGCTTCGGCCCGAGCTCGAGCCGCTGCGGCCGCGGCCCGCCGAGCCCGTGCCGCCTCGCGAGCCCGGCCACCGTCACCGTCAGGGCGATCACCGCGTTCACCGACAGCCCCCACGCGAGCGCGACCACGCCGTGCGCGTCGGCGAGCGCCGCGAAGACGACGAGGCCCGAGATCCCGCCGAGTGCGAAGCCGAGCGCCGCCGTCCCGTAGCTGTCGAGCGCGGCGAGGGCGCCGGCGGCGAGCGCCGCGAGCAGCTGGCCGAACGCCGCCGGCACGAGCACGACGAGCGCCCGCGCGGCGACGTGCGCCGCCTGCGGCGGCAGCTTGCCCGTGAGCACGTCGCCGAGCGGCCGGGCAAGGAGCCCGACGGCGACGCAGACCGGGACGGCGAGCGACAGGATCGCGACGGCGAACGCGCGGGTCTCGCCGCCGAGCCGTCCGGCCGCGGCGGCACGCGTCAGGTCGGGGACGACGACCATCCGGAACGACTGCGCGGCGAAGACGAGGACGAGGTAGACGGCGTAGGCCCCGAGGAAGCCGTCCGTCTCGGCGGTGCGCCCGAACTTGTGCGCGAGCAGGGCGCCGGCGCCCGCGGCGGCGAGGGCGATGACGACCTGGGCGAGCCCCGTGAGGAGCCCGCTCCGGACGGCGCTCCGGCGGCGGGGGGCGCTGATCGTCTCCACGGCTTCCGATCAAAGCAGAAGGGCCGCACGCTCACGGTTCCGTAACGGTCCCGCGATACCCTTCGCGCGTGCGCGTCCTGGTCACGGGTGGCGCGGGCTTCCTGGGCTCGCACCTGGTCGAGCGGCTCCGTGCGGCCGGATTGGAGCCGTTCGTGCCCCGTAGCGCCGACTACGACCTGACCGTCGCCGCCGACGCGGAGCGGCTGTTCGCGGACGCCCGGCCGGAGCTCGTGGTCCACCTCGCCGCCGAGGTCGGCGGGATCGGCGCGAACCGGGCCAACCCCGGCCGCTACTGGTACGCGAACCTGATGATGGGCGCGCACGTGCTCGAGCTGAGCCGGGTGCACGGCGCCCGGAAGGTCGTCCTGACGGGCACGATCTGCGCCTATCCGAAGTTCGCCCCGATCCCGTTCCGCGAGGACGACCTCTGGAACGGCTACCCCGAGGAGACGAACGCGCCGTACGGCGTCGCGAAGAAGGCGCTGCTCGTCGGCGGCCAGGCCTACCGCGAACAGTACGGGCTCGACGTCGTCTACCTGCTGCCGGTCAACCTCTACGGGCCCCGCGACAACTTCGACCTCGAGACCTCCCACGTCATCCCCGCGCTCATCCGCAAGATGGTCGAGGCGCAGGAGTCGGGCGAGCGCGAGGTCGTGCTCTGGGGAGACGGCTCGCCGACGCGCGAGTTCCTCTACGTCGACGATTGCGCCGAGGGGATCCAGCTCGCCGCCGAGCGCTACGACGGGCCCGAGCCGGTCAACCTCGGCACGGGGCGGGAGATCTCGATCCGCGACCTCGCCGAGCTGATCGCCGAGCTGACGGGCTTCGAGGGCGAGATCGTCTGGGACACGACGAAGCCGAACGGCCAGCCGCGCCGGCGGCTCGACGTCTCGCGCGCCGAGGGGCTGTTCGGCTTCCGCGCGCACACGGAGCTCCGCGACGGGCTCGAGCGCACGATCTCCTGGTTCAGGAGCCAGCAGCCGGCGGGGACGGCGGTCGAGTGACGACGATCGCGTA
>DATKNT010000045.1:0-3604 GCA_035541175.1 Gaiellaceae bacterium | reverse complement strand
GCGCTCACCGGCCGGCGGACCTCGGGTCGAGGACGTCGCGGAGGACGTCGCCGAGCAGGTTGAAGCCGAGGACGAGCGTGAAGATCGCGAGTCCCGGGAACATCGAGATCCACCACTCGGTGATCACGGTCGTCCTCCCGTCCGCGACCATCAGGCCCCAGTCGGGCGTCGGCGGCTGGGCGGCGAGACCGAGGAACGCCAGCGCCCCGACCGCGAGGATCACGGTTCCCGCGTCGACCGTCGCCTGGACGAGGATCGGAGTCGTCGCATTCCGCAGGACGTGCCGCGTCAGGATCAGCGGCTCGCGCACACCGAAAACTCGTGCGGCGTCGATGAAGGGCTCGTGCTTCAGCGACTGCGTCACGGTGCGGGCGAGTCGCGCATACCAGGGCCACCACGAGATCACGAGGGCGATCGCCGCGTGGAGGAGGCTCGCGCCGAGGAGCGCGGAGATGACCATCGCGAGCAGGAGCGGCGGGAACGCGAGGAAGATGTCCGTCACGCGCATCAGCGCCTCGTCGAGCCACCCGCCGCGGTAGCCCGCGATCATCCCGAGGGGCACGCCGACGAGGACGGCGAGGACGACGACCGCGAGCGAGACGCCGAGCGCGGGCCGGGCGCCGAAGATGACGCGGCTGAGCACGTCTCGCCCGAGGTGATCGGTGCCGAACCAGTGCAGCGAGCTCGGCGGGAGGTCGCGCGCGGGGACGTCCGCGAGGCCGCGCCCCTGGGCCGGGTAGGGCGCGAGCACCGGGGCGGCGAGCGCCACGAAGGCGATGAAGACGATGATCCCGCCGCCGAGGAGTGCCGACGGCTTCCTCCGCAGCACGCGGAACGCACGCGACGTCGCGCCGGTCGAGCGGTACGGCGCCGGCAGCTGGTCCGGTGAGTCGATCGTGACGCTCACTGCAGCCTCACGCGCGGGTCGAGCCGCGCCTGGAGCACGTCGACCACGAAGTTGATGACGAGGAACGCCGTCGCGCCGAGGATCGTGATCCCCATGATCGCCGGGTAGTCGAGGTTGAGCAGCGCGTTGGTCGCGTACTGGCCGATGCCCGGCCAGTCGAAGACGATCTCGACGAAGAAGCTCCCGGTCAGCAGGTAGGCGAGCGACAGGCCGACGACCGTCAGCGTCGAGGGAATCGCGTTCCGGAGAGCGAGCCGCCAGAGCACGAGTCGCTCGCCGAGCCCGAACGTCCTCGCAGTGCGCACGTAGTCCTGCCCGAGCACGTCGAGCATCGCCGCCCGCGTCATGCGCGTCACGAGCGCGGCCGGGTACGCCGCGAGCGTGATCGCCGGCAGGAGGATGTGGGTCGCAGCGTCCTGGAGCCCCGACCAGTCGCCGGTGACGAGCGCGTCCACGAGCAGGAAGCCCGTGATCTTCGTGACCGGGTGGAGCACCGCCACGTCGAGGCTCTGCCGGCTCGTCGGCGGCAGGATGTTCAGCCACTGCGAGGCGAGCACCTGCAGGAGCAGCCCGAGCCAGAACACCGGCATGGAGATGCCGACGACGGCGCCGACCCGCGCGCCGGTGTCGGCGGCCTTCCCCTTCCGGTGGGCGGCGAGCACGCCGAGCGGGATCCCGACGGCGACCGCCATCGCCATCGCGACGAGGATCAGCTCGAGCGTCGCCGGCAGCCGCGACGCGATGCCGCCGAGCACGGGCTGCTTCGTCGCGAGCGACGTCCCCCAGTTGCCGTGGACGAGATCGCGCATGTAGTCGACGTACTGGACGTAGAGCGGGCGGTCGAGGCCGAGCTCCTTCGTCACGCGCGCGATCTCGGCGGGACGCGCGAGCGGGCCGATGTACACGACGGCCGGATTCGACGGCACGACGCGCGCGAGCGCGAACGTGATCGTCGTGATGAAGAACAGCGTCAGCAGCGAGGTGAGGAGCCGTCGAACGACCCAGCGTGACATTCGACGGCTCCTCCCCGTTCCTCGCTACACCGCTCCTAGCCGACCTGCTGGACGGCGTAGAAGAACGTGACGAACGGATAGTTGATGTTCGTCGCGTTGATGACCTGCAGGTTCTTCGGGGTCAGCAGCACCGTCTTCATGTCGTACAGGTACACGCCCGGCGCCTGGTCGTACAGGATCGTCATCGCCTTCAGGTACAACGCCTTCGCCTTCGCGGCCGAGGATCCTGTGATCCCCGCCGCCGTGTCGACGAGCTTGTCGTAGGTCGGATCCTTCCAGTAGCTCAGGTTGAAGAACGGCTTCGCGCTGCTGTGGAAGAGCGAGTAGAGGTTGTCCGACCCGGCGTCGCTGTACGTGGGCCAGTACTGGAGCAGGAACATGTCCTGCGCCTTCTTCGGATCGCCCTTCGCGAGCGCCCACTGCTGGTTGAACAGGATCGGCTTCAGCGTGACGGTGACGCCGATCTTCGCGTACGCGTCCTTGATCAGCGGCGCGTAGCGGGCCTCGTCCTGGTTCTCGGCCGCGTACGTCAGCGTCATCGGGAAGCCGTCGCCGTGACCCGACTGCTCGAGCAGCGCCTTCGCCTTGGCGATGTTCGTCGTGTACTGCGGCGTCGCCGCGCTCCACGGGAAGATCCCGCGCGGGACGGGTCCGCGCGCCTGCGTCCCGTAGCCGTGGGCGCCCACGCTGATGATGTCGCGGTACGGCGTCGCATACGACAGGGCCTGCCGCACCAGCGGATCGTTGAGCGGCGGCCTCGTCGTGTTGAAGAAGCCGACGTAGTTCCGCGTCGACTGGCGGACCTGCAGGCGGTACTTGCCGGTCTTCATCAGCTGGTTGATGTTCTCGAGCGGGACCGACAGCGCGAGGTCGACCTGGCCGGACTGCAGCATCTGCTGCTGCACGATCGCCTCCGGCGTGATCTCGACGACGACGTTGCTGTAGCGCTTGCCGCTCCAGCCGCCCCAGTAGTGGCTGTATGCCGTGAGGACGACCTGCTTCCCGGCCGAGTACGACTTGAGCATGTAGGGGCCGGTGCCGCAGTCCTTGCCGGACTCGAAGTACTGCCCGTCCTTGGCTTCGGCCGCGAGCGCCGCCGGGCACACGATCCACGCGCCGTCCTCGGACGACGCGATCAGGTCGACGCGCGTCGGCGCCTTCATCGTGATCACGACCGTGTAGCTGTCCGGCGTGGAGATCGACTTCAGCGCAGCCCAGATGAACGAGGCGGCGCCCCGTGTGGCCGCGGCCTCGATCGAGTCCTTCACCGCGGTCGCGGTGAGCGGCTCGCCGTCGTGGAACGTGACGCCGTGCCGAAGGTGGAAGGTCCAGGTCGTCCCGTTCGCGGTCCGCGACCAGGACGTGGCGAGACCGGGCCGGAACGCCGTCGACGAGCCCGGCGGGTTCGCGTAGACGAGCGGCTCGTACAGGTTCGCCATGTAGAGGACTTCGGTCGAGAAGGACTTGATCGGGTCCCAGGTCGTGACCTGAGCGGTGGAGGCGACGCGCAGCAGCTCCGTCGACCCGCCGGTTCTCGTCGTGCTCGTCCAGCCGGCCGACGCCGCGACGAGCGCGACGGCGACGGCGGCGACCGGAATCCACAGCTTCCGCCGGCTACGCATATGGAAGAACCTCCTGTTGTGCGATGACCCCTGCGTGCCCTGCACCGTCATGGGACGCCGCC
>DATKNT010000044.1:0-2715 GCA_035541175.1 Gaiellaceae bacterium | reverse complement strand
AAAACGGCCACCAGGCTGAATTTCAGCTTCCTCCCCATCTCTTCTCCACCCTCCTGTTGCGGTCCAGTCGAGAACCGACATCGATTCTCTCAGAGACGGGGATACAACGGAACAGTTAGGCCGCGCGCGATTGTAGGGACGGGCGACGTGCGCCCGCCCCTACGTCCCTTCAGAGGTACTAGGCCGCGAGCGAGATCAGGTCGCGCAGCGCGGACAGCCGTGCGAGCGCCTGGCCTTCGAGCTGGCGGACCCGCTCGCGGGTGAGATCGAGCTCGTGGCCGATCGCCTCGAGCGTCCACGGCTCGCCCTCGAAGCCGAAGCGGAGCTCGAGAATGCGGCGCTCCCGCTCGGGCAGCGCGTCGAGCGCGCGGCGCACGCCCTGGCGGCGGAGCGACTCCTCGGCCTCGTCGAACGGATCGGCGGCCTCGCGGTCGGCGAACAGGTCGCCCAGCTCGCCCTCGTCGTCGGCGCCGACGGTCTGGTTCAGCGACACGGACGCCTGCGCGGCGCCGAGCGCCTCGTCGACGTGCTGGATCGGCAGGCCGGTCGCCTCGGCGAGCTCCTGCTTGGTCGCCTCACGTCCGAGCTCGACCTCGAGCCGGCGCGCGGCGCGCGACAGCTTCTGCTGGCGCTCGACGACGTGAACCGGGACGCGGATCGTGCGGGCGTGATTCGCGACGGCGCGCTGCACCGACTGGCGGATCCACCAGGTCGCGTACGTGGAGAACTTGTACCCCCGGCGCCAGTCGAACTTCTCGACCGCGCGGTTGAGGCCGAGCGTGCCCTCCTGGATCAGGTCCAGGAACGGGACGCCGAGGCCGCGGTAGCCCTTCGCGATCGAGACGACGAGCCGGAGGTTGGACTCGATCATGCGGCGCTTGGCGACCGGGTCGCCGCGCTCGATCTGCTTGGCCAGCGTGACCTCCTCGGCCGCGGTCAGCAGCTTGTGGCGGCCGACGTCGGCGAGGAACAGCTGGAGGCTGTCGGCGGAGCCGGAGAGCGCCTGCGCGGGCAGCTCGGGAGCCTCGACCTTCTCGGGCTCGACCTTCTCGGCCTCGGTCCCGGCGGCGGCGGGGCGGCCGACCTCGAGGCCGATGCGCTCGAACTCGCGCGTGATCTCCTCGACCTCCTGGTCGTTCAGCTCGTGCTCGAGGGTGAACGCCTCGAAGTCGACGGGCTCGATCCAGCCACGCTCCTCGGAGCGCTCGACGAGAGCGCGCGCCTGATCCGTTTCCAGCAACTCGTGAAGCTGATTCTGCGTCAAGTGAGTTCAGTCTCTCTTTCGAATGGTTCTTCGGGGGGTGATCACAAACCTTCGGACTCTAGGCGAGGAATCCTTGTGGCGCCAGGGTGAACCGTCACGGGTTCCTGGAGCCGCTAAACCCTCGAACGAGACGCGCGTACTGCGTATTCCGCCAGATCGGGTCGGACGGATTGCGGCACCCGGCGAAGGCAAACGGACACTTGCCCTTCCAACTACAAGACGATCATCGTCCTAAAAGGTTTGGTTCGCGTGTTCCTGACGTTATGGCTGCGTTATTCCTCGGCAGCCGCGACGGCGACGGGCTCGGCCGTTTCCTCGTCCGGCGGGGCCGGCCGCGGCTGGCGCGCCCACTCCTCGTCGAACTCGACCCGCCACTTGCCCTCCTCGTTCTGGACGAGCTTCAGCTTCGCGTTGAAGCTACGGCCCGAGCGGCCGCGGAAGCCCGTCACCGGCCCGTCGCTGCGGCCGTTCGCCATCAACTGCCTCACGACCTGAACCGGGAGGGTCTTGCCCGCCTTCAGCTTCCAGATCACGAAGCCGCAGCCGGGGTCGTCCTTCGACCAGCACGAGTAGCCCTTGCGGTTCTCGATCACGTCGCGGCCGCAGACCGGGCACGGGCCGAGGTTGGCCCGCTCGATCTTGACCTCCTTGAGCTTGTCGAGCTCGGCGACGGTCTCGGTCGTGAACTTGACGATGTCGGCCATGAACGCCGGCCTCGAGTCCTGGCCCTGCTCGATCAGGCCGAGCCGGTGCTCCCAGCTGCCCGTCAGCTCCGGCGAGGTGAGCGGGTGCTCGCCCAGCAGGCGGATCACCTGGACGCCCTTCTCGGTCGCGTGCAGGGCGCGGCCCTCGCGCTCGATGTAGCCGACCGAGAGCAGGCGCTCGATGATCGCGGCGCGGGTCGCGGGCGTGCCGATCCCGGACTCCTTCATCGCCTCGCGCAGGTCGGCGTCCTCGATGTCCTTGCCCGCGGTCTCCATCGCGGCGAGGAGCGAGGCCTCGGTGAAGCGGCGAGGCGGCTGCGTCTCCTTCGCGAGCGACTCGACCGAGAGCGTCTGCACCGTCTCGCCCTTGTCCAGGCGCGGCAGCAGCTGGTCGCCGCCCGTGTCGTCCTCCTCGGCCTTCTCGCCCTCGGCGACCTCGCCGTACACGGAGCGCCACCCGGCCTCGACGAGGACGCGGCCGCTCGTGCGGAAGACGTGCTCGGCGACGGTGGTCTCGACGCGCGTGCGCTCGAAGACCGCCTCGGGGAAGAACGCAGCGAGGAAGCGCTTGACGACGAGGTCGTAGATCCGCTTCTCGTCGTCGCTGAACTTGTCGACGTCGTGCTCGGCGCGCGTCGGGATGATCGCGTGGTGGTCGGTGACCTTCGCGTCGTTGACGATCCGCGCGAGCGGGAGCTGGTCGAGCGAGACGACGTACTGGGCGGCCTTCGCGTAGTACGGGTTCTT
>DATKNT010000043.1:0-11699 GCA_035541175.1 Gaiellaceae bacterium | reverse complement strand
GCGCCGCAGGAGCTCGTGTCGCAGCCGACGTTCGTCCCCTGCAGCCCGACCTCGTTGCGGAGGAAGTAGACGAGCAGCGTCCGCGGCTCGACGTCCGCCTCGTGGCGCGTCCCGTTCACCGTGACCGCGATCTTCGTCATGCCTTCGCCTCCTGGAGGGCCCGCCAGACGTTCTCGCCGTTCGCGGGCATGTCGACATGGCGGACACCGAGATGCGCGAGCGCGTCGACGACCGCGTTGTGGACGGCCGGTGTCGCGCCGATCGTCCCGGACTCGCCGATGCCCTTCGCCCCGAGCACGTTGCGCGGCGTCGGCGTCTCCTGCTCGGCCACCTCCCACGACGGCAGCTCGGCGGCGGACGGGAAGCCGTAACCGAGGAACGTGCCGGTCAGCGGCGTGCCGTCGTCGTCGTAGACCATCGTCTCGTACAGCGCCTGCGCGACGCCGGTGGCGATCCCGCCGTGCACCTGCCCCTCGGCGATCAGCGGGTTGATGATCGTCCCCGCGTCGTCGACGGCGACGAGGCGCGTCAGCTCGACGCGGCCGGTCTCGGTGTCGACGTCGACGACGGCGACGTGAGCGCCGAACGGGAACGTCGGCGCCGCCTTGTACTCCTCGGTGACCTTCAGCTCGCCGAGGCGGCCGTCCTCGGCCGCGCGCGTCGCGAGCTCGCCCCAGGAGAGCGACTTCGACGGCGCGCCGGCGACGTGGAGCAGGCCCTGCGCCTGGTCGAGGACGATGTCCTCCGGGCTCGTCTCGAGGTAGTCGCCGACGAGCTTCTTCGCCTGCTCGACGACGCCGTCGGCCGCGATCCGCGCCGCCGAGCCGCCGATCTGCGTCGACTTCGACCCGTACGTGCCGGTGCCCGAGGGGATCTCGTCCGTGTCGCCCTTGTGGACGGAGACCTTCTCGAGCGGAAGTCCGAGCCGCTCGGCCGCGATCATCGCGAACGTCGTCTCGTGCCCCTGGCCGTGCGAGAACGACCCGGTGCGGACGATCGCGCCGCCGTCGGCGGTGATCTCTACCTCGCCGAACTCGGTCTCGTCGATCCCGTTCGTGATCTCGACGTACGTCGAGATGCCGATGCCGAGCTGCGTCGTCTCGCCGGCGTCGCGGCGCCGCTTCTGCTCCGCGCGCAGCTCGTCGTAGCCGGCCGTGCGCAGCGCGAGGTCGAGCGCGCCCTCGTAGTCGCCCGAGTCGTACGGCGCGTGCGTCACGGTTGTGTGCGGGAACGCGTCCTTCGCGATGAAGTTCTTCCGGCGGACCTCGGCGGGATCAATGCCGATCTCGGCGGCGAAGTCGTCGAGCGCGCGCTCGATCGCCTGCGACGCCTCCGGGCGGCCGGCGCCGCGGAACGCGGAGATCGACGTCGTGTTCGTGACGACAGAGCGCCCCTCGAACTCGATCTTCGGGATGTCGTAGACGCCGCTCGACATCAGCGCGGTCAGGTTGGGGAGGAACGCGCCGAGCACCGGGTAGGCGCCGCTGTCCTGGAGCGCGTCGAACCGGACCGCGAGCACCTTGCCGTCGCGCGTGCCGCCGATCGTGTAGTCGAGCCGCTCGGCGCGGCCGTGCGGGAGGCCGACCATGCTCTCGCTCCGCGACTCCGTCCAGCGCGCGGGGCGGCCGACCTTGCGCGCGACCCAGACCACGAGCAGGTCCTCGACGTTGAGCATCTTCGCGCCGAAGCCGCCGCCGACGTCCGGCGCGATGACCCGGACCTGCGACGGGTCGAGCCCGAACATGCCCGCGATCACCATCTTGTCCTGGTGCGGCGTCTGGGTGGAGAGCCATGCGGTGACGCGGCCATCCTCGCCGGCCTCGGTCGCGACCGAGCGCGGCTCGAGCGGGCACGGCGCCATCCGCTGGCTGTTCAGCGTGCCGGAGACGACGGCGTCGCAGCCCTCGAACAGGCTCTCGTCGTGCTCGGGCGAGCCGGAGCGCGCCGCGACGTTCGTGCCGGAGTCGGGGAAGAGCAGGATCTCGTCCTTCGCCGCCTCGCGCGGGTCGACGACCGCCGGCAGCGGGTCGTAGTCGACCGCGACGAGCTCGGCCGCGTCGACGGCGGTCGCGCGGTCTTCCGCGACGACGACGGCGACGATCTCGCCGACGAAGCGGACGACGTCCTTCGCCACGGGCGGGCGGCCCATGCCGGCGTCGAGCCCGGGGAAGGGCGGCGGCCCGTACGTCGGGAGGTCGACGTCGTCGGCGGTGAAGGCCTGGACGCCCGGCACGGCCCTGGCGGCCGAGGTATCGACGCCGCCGATGCGGGCGTGCCCGAGCAGCGACCGGGCGAAGACGACGTGGACGGCTCCCTCGAGCGGCAGGTTCTCGACGTAGCGGCCCTCGCCACGGAGGAAGCGGGGGTCCTCCTTCCGGAGGACGCGGTTTCCGAGGATGCTCACGGCCGCGAGCCTATCGTCCTGTCCGGGCCCGGGCAACCGCCTGCGACGGTCACGACCCGCCCCCGTTCCGCCGCGCGTGGTGGTCGCGGCCGAGGAAGGTGTTCGCCCACGCGCTCGTCCCCGCGAGCGCGTTGTCCTTCGCCACCACGGCTCCGTCCAGCATCGACTCCTCCTCGCCGTAGGCCTTCAGCCGCTCGTACGCCTGCGACCAGATGCACTCGCTGTCGTAGACCTCGCAGATCCCCTCGCGCGTCCCGCCGCACGGCCCGTTGCGCTGGTTCTTCGCGCACTGCGACTCCGGGCAGACGTACGCGATGTCGGGGAGCGAGCAGTCGCCGCAGTCGCGGCAGCCGAACAGCGCCACCTTCGTCGCCTGCTCGAGCGCGTGCGCGACGCCCCCGACCGCGCGCGGCGAGCGCTCCACGCCGCGGTAGACGATGCGCCCCGCGGGCGCGAGCGGCGCGTCGTCCGCGAAGACCGCGTCGTGCAGGCGGCGGCTGAACCGGTACGTCACCGGCACGCGCAGGTCGGTGCGGCGGGCGCGCTTCGACTCGAGGTACGCGGCGCTGACGCGATCGGACGAGAGCCCCGTCTCCGGGTCCGCCTCGTAGAGGTGGAACTCGTCCGGGAACGGAAACTCGAGCTCGCGCGCGACCGCCCGCCAGTCGTCCGCGAACTCGGCGGACCGGTCGACGATCTCGCCGAACGTCGCCGCCGGCATGTGCCCGCCGAGGTAGACGCCGTCGAAGCCGAGCCCGCGCGCGACGGCGGCGTGCTTCGCGGCGAGCTCGACGAAGAAGGCGCGTCCCCTGTCGGGGCTCGCGCCCTGCCGCTCGACGAGCGCGAGCAGCTCGTCGGTGACGACGACGCCGGGGATCTTCCCCTTGTTGAACGCGCGCGCCGCCGGCGGCGAGAGGAGGTAGACGTTGGCGAGCACCGACACCGGCAGACCCTCGCTGCGGATCCAGCGCAGCAGCTCGTCGTCCTTCCGCGCGCTCCAGCCGATCTGGTTGATCACGAAGCGAGCGCCGGCGCGCACCTTCTTCCGCAGCTTGAAGTACTGCGGCATCACCTCGCGCTCGTGGCGCTTGTGGTTCGTGACGACGCAGCCGAGGAAGAAGTCAGTCCGGTCGAGTCGCGCGTCCGGCTTGCGCGAGTCGGGGAGCCCCTCGTTCATCTCCGCGAACAGGCCGAGCAGCCCGACCGAGTCGATGTCGAAGACCGGCGCCGCGAGCCCGCGGTGCCCGGTGACGGGATAGTCGCCGGAGAGCGCGAGCACGTTGTGGAACCCCTCCGAGCTCAGCTGCCAGCCGCGGCTCTCGAGCGCGTTGCGGTTCCAGTCCTTGCAGGAGAGGTGGATGATCACCTCCTGGCCCCGCGCGACGAGGTCGGTGCCGAGCGTGTCCGGCGCGAGCATCGCGTGGCCGCCGGGGTTGTCGGTGATCGAGAGGACGTCGATCCGCGGGTCGCCGGCGAGCTCACGGGCCGTCTCCAGCACCCTGCGGCCGCCGTCCGCGGTGAGCAGGCCGCGGCTCGTGACCAGCTCGGCCGCGACGACGAACGCCCCCGGGCGCGCCAGCTGCTCCCGCAGCGACGTCAGCGCGGACCCGGTCCGGTCAACGAATTGGTCATCAGAGATGACCAGTCTAGGAAGGCCGCGCAACGCGGTCAAGCTCCTCGGATCAGGCGTAGAAGCGCGGCGACGGCCCGTCGAAGGCGCCGTCCTCGAACATCGCTGCGACGAGCGAGCGGAGGTGCCGCTCCATCGCGAAGCCGGCGAGCTCGACGTCGCCGACGCGGAGCGCCTCGTAGACGGCGCGGTGCTCGACCCCCGTCCGGCGCGTGTCCTCGGCCGTCCAGCGCCGGCGGAACCGCCGGGCGAGGAGCGCCTGGTTCATCGCCGTCCAGATCGGCTCGAGCAGCCCGGCGAGGTAGCCGTTGCCGGTCAGCTCGGCGACGCCGCGGTGGAAGTCGACGTCGATCGCGACCGGCATGTGGTCGGGGTCGGCGACGCGCTCGAGCGCCTCGACGCTGAGCCGGACGCGCTCGAGCAGCGCCGGGTTCGACTCGGCGCGGCGCGCCGCGAGGCGGGCGACCGCGACCTCGAGGGCGAGGCGGGCCTCGAGCACGTCCGCGGGGCTGGCGCCGGCCGAGACGGGCGTGTCGCCGTCGTGACGGTCGCGCTCGGCGACGAAGGTGCCGCTTCCGGAGCGGGTGACGACGAGCCCGCGCGACTCGAGCTGACTCAATGCAACGCGGATCGTCGGGCGGCTGACGCCGAACCACGACGCGAGCTGGCGCTCGGAAGGCAGCCGCTCGCCGGGGCCGAAGTGCCCGCCGCGGATGAGGACGTCGAGCTCGGAGGCGACGGCCTCGTACGCGTGGAGCGGAGTCCGCAGGGCGGAGGCGGAACCGCTCTCCTTCATCCGCTCGGTGACATTCCTCACGAGCGTCCAAGCCTAACGCACCGTCCCGGGCGGAAGCCAGGACGCGCCCGTGGTAGGTTCGCGCTCGTGGCCGAGCGGCTCCTCGTCGTGGGCGCGCACTCCGCCGACTTCGTCTGGCGGGCCGGCGGCGCCATCGCCGTCACCGTCGCGGCCGGCGGCGCGGCGCGCGTCGTGGCGCTCTCCTACGGGGAGCGCGGGGAGTCGGGCGAGCTCTGGAAGCAGCCGGACCAGACCGTCGAGCAGGTGAAGCGGATCCGGCACGGGGAGGCGGAGCGGGCGGCGGGCCACCTGGGCGCCGACTTCGTGGCGCTCGACCTCGGCGACTATCCGCTCGAGATCGACCGCGATGCGCTCGGCCGGATCGCGGACGCGATCCGGGAGTTCGCGCCTGACGTCCTCCTGACGCACACCCTCGTCGATCCGTTCAACCCGGATCACGGCGTCGCCGGCGCCGCGGTCGGGCGCGCGCGCTCGCTCGCCGCGGGTGCGGGGGTGCCGAGCGCGTTCGCAACCGTCTCGCCGCCCGCGCTGTACGCGTTCGAGCCGCACCAGTCCGAGCTGTGCGGCTTCACGCCGACCGTCTTCCTCGACATCACGCCGGTGTGGGAGCAGAAGCTCGCGGCGATGGCGGAGATGAAGGCGCAGCAGTACCTCGTCCCGTACTACACGGCCGCGGCGGAGCGGCGGGCGAACCATGCACGCCGCGGCTCGGGCGACTCGGGTGTGAGGTACGCCGAGGCGTTCGAGCGGATGATCCCGCAGACCGTGTCGAAGCTGTGAGCGGCATCTACGAGGAGCTGGCGCGGCTCGGGTCGGCGACCGTCTACGAGGCAGCCGGGCGCGCCGGGCTCGTCGACGTGCCGCTGACCCGGATCGTGCCCGGCTCCCGCGCCGCCGGCCCGGCGCGGACGGTGCTGTGCGGTGCGGGGGACAACCTGATGGTGCACGCGGCGCTCGACCGGACGCAGCCGGGCGACGTGCTCGTGCTGACGCTGCCGGAGCCGGAGCCGATAGCGCTCGTCGGCGAGCTGCTGGCGACGCAGGCGAAGGTGCGCGGCGCGGCGGCCGTCCTCGTCGACGCGGCGGTGCGCGACGTCGAGGAGCTCGCGGAGATGGGGCTGCCGATCTGGGCCCGCTGGATCTCGATCCGCGGCGCGACGAAGGATGCGGTCGGCTCGCTGGACGTGCCCGTCCGCGTCGGCTCGGCGACGATCGAGCCGGGCGACGCCGTCGTGCTGGACGCCGACGGCGCCGCGGTCGTCCCGCGTGCGCGCGTCGACGAGGTGCTCGCCGCCTCCCGCGAGCGCGCGGAGCGCGAGGCCGTGAAGCGCGCGAAGCTCGAGGCCGGTGCCCTCTCGTACGACCTCGACGGCCTCCGCGCCCGCGTCGAGGGAACGCACTAGAGCTTGTCCTTTCCGGTCACGTCCCGGTGCCTGGCACCGAGACGTGGCGGCTCGAGCTGGTGTCTGCGAGGGACAGTGGGGGAAAACGTGCTTGCCGTGCGGGCTGGCGGCGCAACGCGTCCGTTTGAGTCACGTCCCGGTGCCTGGCACCTGGCCGTGGCCCTTTGGGAGAGGTGGGTCTAGCGGCCGAGGAGGGAGAGGACGGCCGCGCGGACGTCGTCCTTTCCGGGCAGGTAGGCGTCCTCGAGCGGCGGGCTGAACGGGATCGGCGTGAACGGGGCGCCGACTCGCGCGATCGGCGCGTCGAGCTCGTCGAACGCCGCCGCCTGCACGAGCGCCGCGATCTCGGCGCCGAAGCCGCCGTGCTTGACCGCTTCGTGCGCGACGACGAGCCGGTGCGTCCGCGCCACCGACTCGACGATCGCGTCCAGGTCGAGCGGGACGAGCGTGCGCGGGTCGATCACCTCGACCTCGATCCCTTCCGCCGCGAGCTCCTCGGTCGCCGCGAGCGACTCGTGCACGAGCCGCGACAGCGCGACGACGGTCACGTCGCGGCCGGAGCGCACCACCTGTGCCCGGCCGAGCGGAACCGGGCCCGTGGGCTCGACCTCCTCGCTCCGGAAGTACAGCGTCTTGTTCTCGACGTACACGACCGGGTTGTCGTCGGCGATCGCGCTCGCGAGCAGCCCGGCGGCGTCGGCGGCGGTGCTCGGCATCACCACCTTCAGCCCGGGCACATGCGTGAGCCACGCCTCGAGGCTCTGCGAATGCTGCGCGCCGCCGCGCTGTCCCGCGCCGCCCTGGGTGCGCAGGACCATCGGCACGCGCAGCTGCCCGCCGGACATGAAGTGCGCCTTCGCCGCCTGGTTGACGAGCTGGTCGAGCGCGAGGGTGACGAAGTCGACGAACATGATCTCGACGACGGGACGCAGCCCGGACTGCGCGGCGCCGATCGCGATCCCGCAGATCGCCGCCTCGCTGATCGGCGTGTTGCGGACGCGCTCGGCGCCGAACTCCTCCGCGAGCCCCGCGGTCGCGCCCCAGGGGCCGCCCTCGGCGACGTCCTCGCCGATCACGAGCACACGCGGGTCGGCGCGCATCGCCTCGGCGAGCGTCGCCGTGATCGCGCGGAGGTACGTCGTCCCGGTCACGGCGCGTACACGAGCTCCGCCGCGACGGACGCCGGCGGGAACGGGCTCTCGCGCGCGACCCGCACCGCCTCCTCGACCTCGTCCCGCGCCTCCTGCTCCAGCCGCTCCGGCCCGTCCGCGTCGAGCCACCCCTCCTCGAGCCCGCGCCGCTGGAGCCGCAGGATCGGGTCGAGCCGCTGCCACTCCTCGGCGGCGAGCGCCTCGCGGTAGAGCTGCGGGTCGCCCTCGTAGTGGCCGCGGAGACGCACGGTGAGGCACTCGAGCAGCGCCGGCCCGCCGCCGGCGCGCGCCGCGGCGAGGAACCGGGCGAACGCATTGCGCACGGCGCCGACGTCGTTCCCGTCGACGGTCTCGCGCTCGATCCCGTACGGCGCGACGACGTCGCTGACCCGCTCGACGTTCGTGTGCGCCGACCGCGGCGTGAACTCCGCGAAGCCGTTGTTCTCGCAGACGAGGATCACCGGCAGCCCCCACAGCGTCGCGAGGTTCACCGACTCGACGAAGATTCCGCCCTGGACGGCGCCGTCGCCGAAGAAGACGACCGCGACCCGGTCGCCGCCCTGGAGCCGTCCCGCGAGCGCGCTCCCGAGCGCGAGCGGCACGTTCCCGCCGACGACGCCGGTCGCGCCGAGGAACCCGTGCTCGACGTCGACGAGGTGCATCGAGCCGCCCAGGCCGCGGCAGAGCCCGCCGTCGCGGCCCATCAGCTCTGCCAGCACGCGCGCGAGCGGTGCGCCCTTCGCGATCGCGTGCCCGTGCGCGCGGTGGCCGCTGTAGACGGCATCGTCGTCCCTTAGCTGCCCGCAGACGCCGGCGGCGACCGCCTCCTGGCCGGCGGAGAGGTGCACGAGCCCGTGCACCTCGTTCGCGCGCGTCAGCCGGCCGACCCGCTCCTCGAAGGCGCGGATCCGCCACATCGTGCGGAGCAGCTCGGCGCCGAGCCCGTCGTCGAGCTGCCCGTTCATCTACGCCGCGACGGGCGCGTTGCCGAGCACCTGCTGCACCGCGTCCACGATCTTCGGCTCGTCCGGCATCAGGTACTGCTCCATCGGCTCGCTGTACGGCACCGTCGCCTCGAGCGCGGTCACGAGCCTGACCGGCGCCTTCAGCGAGCCGAAGCCCCGATCCGCGACCTCCGCCGCGATCACCGCCGCCGCCGACCCGTGACGCGTCGACTGGTCGACGACGACGAGCCGGCCCGTCTTCGCCACCGATCCGAGGATCGTGTCGGTGTCGAGCGGGTTGAGCGTGCGCGGGTCGATCACCTCCGCGTTGACGCCGTCCGCGGCGAGCTGCTCCGCTGCGGCCAGCGCCCGCGGCACCGTCCAGCCGATGCCGACGATCGTGACGTCGCCGCCCTCGCGGGCGACGTTCGCCTTGCCGAAGGGAACCGCGTACTCGCCGTCGGGCACCTCGCCGTGCTCGAGCGTGAGCAGGTAGTGGTGGAAGTACGCGACCGGGTTGTCGTCGCGGATCGCGGTCGTCATCAGGCCCTTCGCGTCGGCCGCGGTCGACGGCACGGCGACCTTCAGCCCGGGGACGCCCATGAACATCCCGTAGATCGTCCCGGTGTGCTGGCCCGCCCACCCGGCCGTGAACCCGTAGCCGGCCTTCAGCACGAGCGGCACCGTCACCTGGCCGCCGCTCATGTAGTGGAAGCGGTTCGCCTCGTTCACGACCTGGTCCATCGCGACGAGCATGAACTCGGCCATGTACAGCTCGACCACCGGGCGGAACCCGGCGATCGCGGCGCCGACGGCCATCCCGATCTCCGCCGTCTCCGAGATCGGCGTGACGCGGACGCGGTCCGGGCCGAACTGCTTGAGGAACGGGTCGTTCTCGTGCGTGGCGATGTTCTGGCCGAAGTAGAGGACCGACGGATCGCGCTCCATCTCCTCGCGGATCGCCTCTTCGATGGCTGCGATGTACGGAAGCTCGTGTGCCATGTCGATCCTCCTACGCGTAGACGTACTTGACGGCGTCCTCGCCCGCCGGGAACGGGCTGGCGAGCCCGAACTCGACGGCCGCCTGCATCTCCTGCCTCGCCGCCTCGGCGATCGCGTCGGCCTCCTCGGCGGTCAACGTCCCGTCGGTGACGAGCCTCGCGCGGAAGCGCGGGACCGGGTCGCCGCGCAGCGCCGCCTCGTACTCCTCCTTGTTCCCGAAGACGGTGACCGCCTCGTGCTCCGGGAAATGGAGCGGGACCCCGGGCGGGGCGATGATGTTGCCGTGCGCGCTGAGCCGGTAGACGAGCGACTCGACGAGCGTCGGGCCCTCGCCGGCGCGCGCGCGCTCGACCGCGCCGGAGACGGCGTCGTACACCGCGAGCGGGTCGCCGCCGTCGACCGTCGCGCCCGGCATCGAGAACGCCTTCGCCTTCACGGCGAGCGGCTCGCCCGCCGCTGCGTTCGCGTCCTCCTGCTCGACGCGCGTGACGACGTTGTAGCTGTTGTTCTCCATGATGTAGACGACCGGCAGCTTCCACAGCGACGCGACGTTCAGCGACTCGTGGAAGGCGCCCTGCTTGGACGCGCCGTCGCCGAAGAAGCTGAGCACGACCTGGCCCTTGCCGCGGATCTGCGCCGCGTACGCCGCGCCGGTCGCGTGCGGGATGCCCTGGCCGACGATGCCCGACGTGCCCATGAAGCCGCGCGAGACGTCCGTCAGGTGCATCGAGCCGCCGTAGCCCTTGCAGATCCCGTCCTTGCGGCCGTAGATCTCCGCCATCAGCGACTTCGGATCGGTGCCGAGCGCGACCGGGTAGCCGTGACACCGGTACGTCGTCAGCAGCATGTCGCCGGGCTGCAGCGTCGCGAGCGAGCCGACGATCGACGCCTCGGCGCCGTCCGCGAGGTGCGTGTGCCCGCGGATCACGCCGGGACTCTCCTCGAACGTCCCCTTCACGCGCTCCTCGAACTCGCGGATGCGCGTCATCTGCGTGAGGATCCAGGTCAGCCGTTCCGTGTCCAGGTCGTTGCCGGCCACGCGTGCTCCTTTCAGTCGGTCGTGAGCTGCGCGACGCTCGCCGCGTACGCTCGGTCGAACATCTCGTCGATCGGGAGCGCGCGAAGCTCCTCGGAGAGGACCTCGACGCCCCACGGTCCGTCGTAGCCCAGCTCGCGGAAGACGCGCACGTAGTCGCGAATCGGGAAGTCGCCCTCGCCCGGCAGCCGGCGGCGGTTGATCACCTCGTCGAGCCACTCGTCGGCGATCCCGTAGGGGCCGTCGCTCAGCTCCACCCACGAGACGAACCGGGGCGGGACGCGGCGGAGGTCGTCCGGCTCGATCTCGAGCTTGCCGAGGTGCCACGTGTCGAAGGCGAGGCCGCCGTTCGGCGCGTTCGCGCCCTCGACGACCTCGAGCGCCGTGTCGAGCGTGTTGACGACGGCGTCGTACGGCATGAACTCGTAGGCGATCCTCGCGTCGGTGTGCGTCGCCGCGTCGGCGCAGAGCTCGCCGAAGGCCTCGGTCAGCCGCGGCAGCTCGCACTCCGTCCCGGCGAGGTTGCCGGCCTTGATGTGGTGCACCGGCAGCACCTCGGCCGCCTCGAACAGCAGCGCCCGCGTCCGGTCCGCGGCCACGCGGCGCTCGTCGCCCGGGTCGAGGAACCAGTCCCCGAGGAACTCGAGCTCGAGATACCGGAGCCCGTACTCGTCGAGGAGCGAGCCGATGTCGGCGAGGGTCGTGCCCCCGTCCAGCACGTGCTCGAGGTCGGCGTGCCAGATGCCGATGCCGGCGAAGCCCACGCGGGCGGCGTGCGCGCAGCGGTCGCGCAGGTCGTAGAGGCTCCACTCCCGGCCGACGTGCACCTCGACGGGCCCGGAGATGGTCCAGTAGAGGCCGAGCAGCTCGGTTCCGCTCCCCACGGCCGGAACCTAGCGTCTGGACAGTTCGCCTGCCAAGTGGCTAGACCACATCGTGCGCGGACCGTTAAGGTCTCGCTCGTGCCGGACTACGTGATCGTCGGAGCCGGGTCGGCCGGGTGCGTGCTCGCCGGGCGGCTGAGCGAGGACCCGGACGCCAGCGTACTGCTCCTCGAAGCGGGAGGGCCGGACACGGCCTTCGAGATCCACGTCCCGGCCATGTTCCCGATCATGTTCAAGTCGGGCCTCGACTGGGACCTGACGGGGGAGGAGGAGCCCGGCCTGGGCGGCCGCCGGCTCTACCTGCCGCGCGGGCGCATGATCGGCGGGTGCAGCTCGATCAACGCGATGATCTACCTCCGCGGCAACCGCGCCGACTACGACGAGTGGGCGGCGAACGGCGCGACGGGGTGGAGCTACGCCGAGGTGCT
>DATKNT010000042.1:0-22391 GCA_035541175.1 Gaiellaceae bacterium | reverse complement strand
GTCGCGGACGAGTTGAGCCCGAGCTTCTCCTCGTCACGGGTGATCCGCACGTGCTCGGCGTCGAGCACGAAGGCGCTGATGCCGCGCGGGCCCGGTGTCTCCGGATCGGTGCGCGCGAAGAGGATGAACGTGCCCGCGTAGCGCCCGTTCGTGATCCACTGCTTCGAGCCGGTGATCCGCCACCCGTCGCCGTCCGCGTCTGCGCGCGTGCGCAGCGCTCCCGCGTCCGAGCCCGACTCCGGCTCGGTGAGCGCGAACGCGCCGATCTGCTCCCCGCGCGCGAGCGGCGGCACGAACCGCGCGCGCTGCTCGTCGGTGCCGAACGCGAGGAGCGGCAGCGTCGCCGCGCTCGTGTGCACCGCGACGGTGACGCCGACACCCGCGTCGCCGCGGGACAACTCCTCGAGCACGAGGACGTACGAGAGGAAGTCCGCACCGGCGCCGCCGTACTCCTCGGGCACGCACGCGCCCATCAGCCCGAGCTCGGCGAGCTTGGCGAACAGCTCGCGCGGGAAGCGGTGCTCGCGGTCCCACTCGGCCGCGTACGGCTCGATCTCCGCGCGCGCGAACTCGCGGGCGAGCCCCTGGATCTCCCGCTGCTCCGGGCTGAGCTCGAAGTCCATCGCCGAGACTCTAGTAGTCGTAGAAGCCGCGGCCGGTCTTCCGCCCGAGCCGGCCGGCCTGGACGTACTGGCGCAGCAGCGGGCACGGCGCGAACTTCGGGTCGCCGAGCCCGTGGTGGAGCACCTCCATGATCGCGACGCACGTGTCGAGCCCGATCAGGTCGGCGAGCGCGAGCGGCCCCAGCGGATGCGCGAACCCGAGCTTCGCGATCGTGTCGATCGCCTCCGGCTCGGCGACGCCCTCGAGCAGCGCGTAGGCCGCCTCGTTGATGAACGGCATCAGGATCCGGTTCGAGACGAACCCCGGCAGGTCGCGCGCCTCCGCCGGCGTCTTGCCGAGCTCGACCGCGAGCGCGACGATCGCCGCCGCCGTCTCGTCCGAGGTCTCGAGGCCGCGGATCACCTCGACGAGCTTCAGCACCGGCACCGGGTTGAAGAAGTGCATGCCGATCACCGCCTCGGGGCGGCCCGTCGCCGCTGCGAGGCTGGTAATGGGAATGGACGAGGTGTTCGACGCGAGGATCGCCTCCGCCGGCATCACGGCGTCCGCCCGCCGGAAGACTCCCTTCTTGGTCTCCGCGTCCTCGACGACCGCCTCGATCATCAGCGCGGCCGGGACGATCTCCTCGACCGGCGTCACGCGCGCGAGCACCTCGCCCGGGTCGGCGCCGCCCTTCTCGGCGAGCTTCTCGAGGCTCTTCCGCATCGTCTCGAGCCCGCGCTCCGTTGCGCCGGGGAAGGAGTCGTAGAGCGAGACGTGCCGCCCGGACGCGGCGACGACCTGCGCGATGCCGCCGCCCATCTGGCCGGCGCCGACGACGAGGACGTGCTCGAAGTCCACGGGCGGGAGGCTATCGTCGCGGGATGCCGACCGCGGAGGTGAACGGCGCACGGCTCTGGTACGACGAGACCGGCCGGGGCGACGCGCTGCTGCTCCTGCACGGCGGCCTCGCGGACTCCGGGCTCTGGGAGCCCGTCGTGCCGCTCGTCGGCGGGCGGTTCCGGGTGCTGCGCATGGACTTCCGCTTCTTCGGCCGCTCCGCCGGCCCGGCGGCGCCGTTCTCGCCCGTGGCCGACGTGATCGGCCTCGTCGAGGAGCTCCGTCTCGCACCCGTCGCGCTCGCCGGCGTCTCGTTCGGCGGTCGCGTCGCGATCGACGTCGCGCTCGAGCGGCCCGACCTCGTCCGCGCGGTGGCGGCGATCGCGCCGGCGCTCTCCGGCCACGACGGCGCGCCCTACACGGCGGCGCAGGAGCGCGCCTACGAGGAGGCGGAGGCGGCAGGCGACCTCGAGGCAGCGATGGCGGTGGACTTCGAGGTCTGGGCGCCGCTCGGCGTGGACGAGCGGATCCGCCGCCTCTGGCTCTCGACGCCGGACGCGAACCCGCTCCCTGCGGGCGTCGAGCCGCTCCCGCCGGCGCGTCCTGCGAAGGAGCACCTGAACGAGCTGTCCGTACCGACCCTCGTCGTCACCGTCGCGCACGACCCGCCCGGCTTCCGGGAGGTCGGCCCGCTCGTCGCGCGCGCAGCCCCTGCCGCGACACACGTAGAGCTGGACTCCGATCATTACGTGACGCTGCGCGAGCCCGAGCTCGTCGCGAGGACGCTGCTCGACTTCCTCGGCTAGGGGCTAGACCTCGACGAGCAGCGCGTCGCCCTGGCCGCCGCCGGAGCAGATCGCGGCAAGGCCGAGCCCGCCGCCCTCGCGGCGCAGCTCGTGCACCATCGTCGCGAGGATGCGTCCGCCGCTCGCGCCGATCGGGTGGCCGAGCGCGACGGCGCCGCCGTTCACGTTGACGAGGTCCGGGTCCGCGCCGAGCAGCCTCGTCGAGTGCAGCGCGACCGACGCGAACGCCTCGTTGACCTCGACGCGCTTCACGTCGCCGATCGTCCTGCCCGCGCGCTCGAGCGCCTGCGCGCCCGCCTTCGCGGGGGTACGCGCGAGGTACGCGAACTCGTCGGCGACGTAGCCCTGCGCGAGCACCGTGGCGAGCGGCTCGAGTCCACGCCGTTTCACGAACGCGTCGGAGCAGACGATCACGCACGAGGCGCCGTCGTTCACCCCGGGCGCGTTGCCGGCGGTCGTCGTGCCGTCGGGGTCGAACACCGGCTTGAGCGACGCGAGCCTCTCGTACGTCGTGTCGCGACGGACGGACTCGTCGGCGGCGACGTCGTCCACCGGGACGATCTCGTCGTCGAGCCTCCCCGCGTCCTGCGCGGCGGCCGCGCGCTCGTGCGAGCGAAGCGCCCACCGGTCCTGCTCCTCGCGCGGGATGCCGAGCTCGCGCGAGACGAACGACGCCTGCTCGACCATGTGGCGCCCGTCGAACGACGAGACGAGCCCGTCGTGCGTCATCAGGTCGATGAGCGAGCCGTCGCCGAGGCGGTAGCCGAAGCGTGCCTGCTCGAGGATGTACGGCGCGTTCGACATCGACTCCATGCCGCCGGTGACGACGAGCTCCGCGTCGCCGGCGCGGATCATCGAGTCGGCGATCTCGACGGCGCGGATCGACGAGGCGCAGACCTTGTTGATCGTGTCCGCGGGCACCTCGATCGGGATCCCGGCGCCGACGGCGGCCTGCCGCGCGGGCGCCTGGCCGGCGCCGCCCTGCAGCACCTGGCCCATGATCACGTAGTCGACCTCCGTGCCCTCGAGCCCGGCGCGCTCGAGCGCCGCGCGAATCGCGATCGCCCCGAGCGCGGTCGCCTCGTAGCCCTTGAGCCCGCCGCCGAGCTTCCCGAACGGCGTCCGCACCGCGGAGACGATCACGGTTCTCGTCATGGCCTCAGCCTAGCCGCCGTCTCAGCGGGAGAACGACACGCCCGGCTCGAGCCGCCGCGCGAACGCGACGATCACGGCGATCGCGGCCTCGACGTCGTCGAGCTGGATCGTCTCGACGGGCGAGTGCATCGAGCGGAGCGGAACCGAGACGAGGCCGGTCGCGACGCCGCGGCGGCTGACGTACACGGCGTCCGCGTCGGTGTTCGTCGTCCCGCGCGAGACCTCGATCGAGAACGGAATCGCCTCGGCGGTCGCGACCTCGTGCAGCACCTCGAACACGCGCGGGTGGATCGACGGCCCGCGCATCAGCACCGCACCGCCGCCGAGCCGGTGGTCTCCCTCCTCCTCCGGGTCGCCGCCGCGCACGTCCGTCGCATGGGTGACGTCGACGGCAATCGCCACCGCCGGCTCGAGCTCCCACGCCGCCGTCCGCGACCCGGCGAAGTCGCCGACCTCCTCCTGGACGGCGGCGACCGCCGCAACGTCGCCCGGCGTCCCCGCCTCCGCGGCGCGGCGCGCCACCTCGAGCGCGACGTACGAGCCGATCCTGTCGTCGAGCGCCCGCGAGGCGACGCGGCCGTTGCGCAGCTCGAGCGGGGAGCCGGCGATGACGGCGGCATCGCCCGGCCGGACGAGCGACCGCGCCTCCTCCCCGTCCTTCGCGCCGACGTCGAGGAAGAGATCGTCGAACGAGACCGGCTTCCGCTCCTCCCCGGCCTTCCGCTTCACCCGGCGGGCGCTCACGACCGCGGGCACCGGCCCGCCGGCGCCGAGGATCTCGACCCGCTGGCCGAGCAGCACCTGCGGGTCCCAGCCGCCGAGCGCACGGACGGCGACGAGCCCGTCGTCGCCGACGTGCGTGACGACGACGCCGATCTCGTCGATGTGACCGACGACCGCGAGCAGCGGCCCGCCCGCGCCGCCGGGCACGCGCACCCACGACGAGCCGTGCACGTTCGACGACACCTCGCCGAACGGCGCGGCCGCCTCGCGCCAGACCGCGGCCGGCTGCGCCTCCTGCCCGGACGGGCCGGGCGCCGTGAGCAGCCGCTCGAGCAGCTCGGGGATCGCCACGATGCCGACTCTATCGACGCTCGCGCGACCGGCTCCGCGATAGCGTCCGGCGCATGAGGCTGCGCTCGCTCGACGACCTGTACGCGATCGTCCGGCTCGACCCGGGCGAGGCGCTTCCCGAATGGGTAACGGAGAGCCCGTTCTGGTCGGTGACGCGGAGCGACTCGGAGCTGTCGATCGTGTGCGCGCAGGACGACATCCCCGACGGCGCGAGCGCGGAGCGCGGCTGGTGCGCGCTCGAGCTCGTCGGCCCGCTCGACTTCACGCTCACCGGCGTCGTCGCCTCGCTCGTCTCGCCGCTCGCCGACGCGGCGGTGCCGATCTTCGTCGTCTCGACGTTCGAGACCGACTACCTGCTCGTCCGCGAGACCGACTACGCGCGCGCGGTCGCCGCGCTCGAGGCGGCGGGCCACGACGTCGACGCTTGACGGGCGCGGCGGCCGCACCTAGGCTGGGTCGAGATGACTCCCGTCTCCCGCAGCTGGTGGGCCTGGCGCTCCGAGCGGGGCGGGAGCCTGCGCTGACCTGACGCGCAGTACAGCCCGTTCCGCTCCATCCGGCTCCGCAGGGAGCCGTTTTCGTCTGCACCGCGACCGTGACCATGACCGCCGAGATCGCCACCGACCTGCTCACCCCGCTCGGGGCGTACCTCCGCCTGCGCGGCCGGCCGGGCACCCGGGGCGCGTTCCTGCTCGAGTCGGTGGAGCGCGGCCGGCTCGGGCGCTACTCGTTCGTCGGCTGCGGCTCGCGGCTCGTCTCCTTCGACGAGGCGGAGACGCTCGGCGAGCCGGTCGTCGGCTACCTCGGCTACGACGCGGTCGCCAGGCTCGAGCCGGCGGTGCCGCTGCCGGCCGAGGGGCCGGACTTCCCGGAGAGCCTGTTCGCCGTGCCGGAGCTGCTCGTCCGCTTCGACCACGGCCGCGGCGTCGCGGAGACGCTCGCCGGCGATCCGGACGAGGCGGCGGCGCTGCTCGGCGGCCCGCAACCGGAGCCGCAGCCCGGCACCGGCACGGCCGGCCGGCTCGAGCGCTTCCCCGACCGCGAGGAGCACCTGCGCCGCGTCGAGCGCGCGAAGGAGCACATCCGCGAGGGCGACGTCTTCCAGGTCGTGATCGCGCAGCGCGCGGTCCGCCCCACCGCCGCCTCCGCGTTCGAGCTCTACCGCGCGCTCCGCCGCGTCAACCCGTCTCCGTACTTGTTCCTGCTGGAGCTCGCCACCGGAGCCGAAGGCGGCGGGGTTTACCCGCCGGGCGTCGGCGGCTTGGCCGCCGACGCTTCCAGCCAAGTCCTCGCATTGGTCGGCAGCTCGCCGGAGACCGTCGTCAAGTGCGAGGGCGCGCGCGCCGCGCTCAACCCGATCGCCGGCACGATCGCGCCCGGCGAGCACGATGCCGAGGCCCTGCTCGCCTCCGAGAAGGACCGGGCGGAGCACGTGATGCTCGTCGACCTCGGCCGCAACGACCTCTCGCGCGTCTGCGTGCCGGGCACGGTCCGCGTCGAGCGGTTCATGACGCCGGAGCGCTACTCGCACGTCACCCACCTCGTCTCCGAGGTGACGGGCGAGCTCGAGGGCGAGCGGACGCCGTTCGAGCTGCTCCGCGCCTGCTTCCCGGCGGGGACCGTCTCCGGTGCGCCGAAGGTGCGCGCGATGCAGGTCATCTCGGAGCTCGAGGGCTACCGGCGCGGCATCTACGCCGGCGCCGTCGGCTACGTCTTCCCGGCGGAGAGGGCCATGGACACGTGCATCGCGATCCGGACGCTCGTCCTCCGCGACGGCGTCGCGTACCTCCAGGCCGGCGGCGGGATCGTCGCCGACTCCGACCCGGCGGCGGAGCACCAGGAGTGCCTGAACAAGCTCGCCGCGCTCGAGGCCGCGATCGAGCTGGCGGAGGCGGAGGCGGCGCGGTGAGCATGCTGCTGATCGACAACTACGACTCGTTCACCTATAACCTCGCGCACCTGTTCGGCGCGCTGGGAGTCGAGGTGACGGTGCTGCGCAACGACGAGATCGACGCGGACGAGGCGGAAGGGCTGGCGCCGTCGCACCTCGTCGTCTCGCCCGGTCCGGGGCGGCCGGCGGCGGCGGGCGCGACGATCGGGATCATCCGCCGGCTCGCGCCGGCGACGCCGACGCTCGGCGTCTGCCTCGGCCACCAGGCGATCGTCGAGGCGTTCGGCGGCGAGGTCGGCTACGCGCGCGAGCTGCTGCACGGCAAGGCGAGCCCCGTCCGCCACGACGGCACCGGGCTCTTCACCGGGCTGCCGGATCCGTTCGACGCGGGCCGCTACCACTCGCTCGCGGCGACGCGGCTCCCGGACGTGCTCGAGCCGACCGCGTTCGCCGACGACGGCGAGGTGATGGCCGTACGCCACCGCGAGCTTCCCGTCGCCGGCGTCCAGTTCCACCCCGAGTCGGTGCTGACCCCGGACGGCCCCGCGCTCGCGCGCAACTTCCTGGAGGGACGGCTGTGAGCGTAGGCTCGACGGAGCTCACCGAAGAGCGGAGGCGCCGGCTTTGCCGGCGCCGGGAGCGGGAATGATCCAGGAGACGGTCGCGCGGCTGCTCGACGGGCACGACCTCACGCGCGCGCAGGCGCACGAGACGATGGGCGAGATCATGCGCGGCGAGGCGACGCAGGCGCAGATCGCCGGCTTCCTCGTCGCCTTGCGCGCGAAGGGCGAGACGGCGGACGAGATCGCCGGCTGTGCCGAGGCGATGCGCGAGCACGTGCTGCAGGTGCGCCCGCAGCGGACGGATCTCGTCGACATCGTCGGCACCGGCGGCGACGGCGCCAACACGTACAACATCTCGACCGCGGCGGCGCTGGTCGCGGCGGGGGCCGGCGCCGCGATCGCGAAGCACGGGAACCGCGCCGCGTCGTCGGCGAGCGGCTCCGCCGACGTGCTCGAGGCGCTCGGCTTCCGGCTCGACCTGCCGCCGGAGCGGATCGAGCGCTCGATCGACGAGCTCGGCTTCGGCTTCCTGTTCGCGCAGGCGCACCATCCGGCGATGAAGCACGCCGCCCCGGTGCGCCGCGAGCTGGCGACGCGCACCGTCTTCAACGTGCTCGGCCCGCTGACGAACCCCGCGGGCGCGCGGGCGCTGATGCTCGGCGTGTACTCGCCGGAGCTGACGCGGACGATCGCGGAGGCGCTCGTGCAGCTCGGCTCGACGCGCGCGTACGTCGTCCACGGTGCCGGCGGGATCGACGAGCTGTCGCCGTGCGGGCCGAACCTCGTCTGCGAGGTGGAGAACGGCGCCGTGCGCGAGTACCAGCTCGACCCGCTCGACCTCGGTGTCGAGCGCGCGCACCCGGACGAGCTGCGCGGCGGCGATCCGGCGACGAACGCGGCGGCGCTGCGCGCCGTCGTCGCAGGCGCCGACGGCGGCCACCGCTCCGCCGTGCTGCTGAACGCGGCCGGCGGGATCGCGGCGGCGGGGCACGCGGAGAACCTGCGCGAGGGGATCGTGCGCGCGCGCGAGGCGATCGACTCGGGGGCGGCGGCGGCGCGGCTCGACGAGCTGGTGGAGTTCTCGCGGACATGAGGTTCGCGGACGCGCTCCGGCAGCCCGGGCTCGGCGCGATCGCCGAGTTCAAGCGGCGCTCGCCCTCCGCGGGCGACATCCGCCCCGGCGCGCGCGTCGAGGAGCTCGTCCCGGCATACGCGGCGAACGGCGCGAGCGCGATCTCGGTGCTCGTGGACGAGCGCTTCGCCGGCTTGCTCGACGATCTCGTCGCCGCCCGCGCGGCGACGGAGGTGCCCCTTGTCGCGAAGGGCTTCTTCACGACAGAGGCGCAGCTCGAGGAGCTGCGCGCAGCGGGCGCGGACGCGGCGCTGCTCATCCTTCGCGATCTCGACGACCGGCAGGCGGTGCGGCTGATGCACAGGGCCGCCGAGCTCGGCATGGACACGCTCGTCGAGGTGCACGACATCGGCGAGCTGCGCCGGGCCGAGCAGCTCGACGCGCCGGTGATCGGCGTCAACGCGCGCGACCTCTCGACCTTCGCGATCGACCGCAACGCGCAGCTCGAGCTCGTCGCGCGCGGGCCGCGCGACCGCGTGATCGTCGCGGAGAGCGCGATTCACACGCGCGCGCAGGGCGCCGCCGCCGAGCTCGCCGGCGCGGACGCGATCCTCGTCGGCACGGCGCTGATGCGCGCGCCGGATCCCGGGGCGAAGCTGCGCGAGCTGCTCTCGCGGCCGCTCGTCAAGGTCTGCGGCCTCACGCGGCAGGACGACGTCGACGCCGCGGTCGACGCGGGCGCCGACCTCGTCGGCTTCATCCTCGTCGAGAAGAGCCCGCGCCGCGCGCCGGCGGTGCTCGACGTCCCGGAGACGACGCTGTCGGTCGCCGTCTTCGTCGGCGAGGCGCAGGAGACCGGTGCCGACCTCGTCCAGCTCTACCCGGACGACGCGGGCACCGTCCGCGGCCGCGACGCCGTGCTCCTGCGCGAGGGCGAGCCGGTGGCGCGGCTGCTCGACCAGCCGTGGGAAGGCACCGACCCGGAGCACTGGCGGACCGCGGCGCGCGCCGAGGGCCGCATCGTCCTCGCCGGCGGGCTCGGCCCGGAGAACGTCCGCGCCGCAATCGAGACGGTGCACCCCTGGGGCGTCGACGCGTCGTCGTCGCTCGAGACCGAGCCGGGGGTGAAGGACCACGCGCGCGTGCGCGCCTACGTCGAGGAGGCACACCGATGAGCACGACGACGTTCGGCGCGTACGGCGGCCGCTACGTCCCCGAGACGCTGATCCCGGCGCTCGACGAGCTGGAGCAGGGCTGGCGCGAGGCGCTCGCCGACGACGGGTTCCACGCGGAGCTGCACTACCTCGCGACGACGTACGCGGGCCGACCGACGCCGCTGACGCTCGCGGAGCGGTTCGAGCCGGGCAAGCGCATCTACCTGAAGCGCGAGGACCTCCTCCACACCGGCGCGCACAAGCTCAACAACGCGCTCGGCCAGGCGGTGCTCGCGCGGCGGCTCGGCAAGCGGCGGATCGTCGCGGAGACCGGCGCGGGCCAGCACGGCGTCGCGACCGCGACGGTGTGCGCGCGGTTCGGGCTCGACTGCGTCGTCTACATGGGCGAGGAGGACATGCGGCGGCAGCGGCCCAACGTCGAGCGGATGGTTCTGCTCGGCGCCGAGGTGCGCGGCGTCGACTTCGGCACGAAGACGCTGAAGGAGGCGACGAGCGAGGCGATCCGCGACTGGATCACGAACGTCGAGACGACGCACTACCTCATCGGCTCCTGCGTCGGGCCCGCGCCGTACCCGGAGCTCGTCGCCGAGCTCCAGTCGGTGATCGGCCGCGAGGCGCGCGAGCAGGTGCTCGCCGCCGAGGGCCGGCTGCCCGAGGCGGTGATCGCGTGCGTCGGCGGCGGCTCGAACGCGATCGGCATCTTCCACGGCTTCCTCGACGACGCGGACGTCCGGCTCGTCGGCGTCGAGGCGGCGGGCGCGGCGTCGCTCGGCTCCGGCCGGACCGCCGTGCTCCACGGGGCGCGCTCGTCCGTGCTCGCCGACGAGGACGGCCAGATCGCCGACGCGCACTCGATCTCGGCGGGCCTCGACTATCCGGGCGTCGGGCCCGAGCACGCGTACCTCCGCGACACCGGCCGTGCCGAGTACCGGGCGGCGACCGACGAGGAGGCGCTGGACGCCTTCCGCCGCCTCGCGCGCACCGAGGGGATCATCCCCGCGCTCGAGCCGGCCCACGCGCTCGCCCGCGCGCGCGACCTCGACGCGGAGCTGATCCTCGTCTGCCTCTCCGGCCGCGGCGACAAGGACCTCGACGAAGCGCTCTCGGCCTTGGAACGCCTCGCATGAGCCGGAATGGGTCTGTGCAACCGCGAGCACCCGAGCCGATGACGACGTGGGACGCGACCCGCGCGGCGGCGTTCTTCGACGCATACGGCGAGCGCGAGTGGACCCGCTTCGAGGACGGCCGGACACCGGCACCGAGCATCGCCACGCACGTTCGGATGCTCGAGCGCTACGTGCGCGCCGGAGATCGGGTGCTCGACGCGGGGAGCGGGCCCGGCCGCTTCGCGGTCGAGCTGCTGCGCCTCGGCGCGCACGTCACGGCACTCGACATCTCGCCGGTGCAGATCGCGCTGCTGCGAGAACGGGCGCCGGACGTCGATGCAGTCGTCGGCGACGTTTCCGACCTGTCGCGGTTCTCCGACGGCAGCTTCGACGTCACCGTCTGCTACGGCGGACCGTTGAGCTACCTTCTCGACCGCGCCGAGCGCGCCGTCGCCGAGCTCGCCCGCGTGACGAGGCGCGGCGGACATGTCGTCGTCAGCGTCATGTCGCTCGTGGGCGCCGCCGTTCACTACGCGCCGATGGTCGTCGAGCTGGCGCGACGCGACGGGCTCGAGCCCTCGCTCGAGATCCTCCGCACCGGCGTCCTCTCCGACCGCGAGGGCTACGGGCACCTGCCGCTGAGGCTCTACCGCTGGAACGAGGTCGAGGCGCTGCTCGCACGGCACGGCGAGGTCGTCGACGGCGCACCGGCCGGCGTCATGCCGCATCTCCCCGTCGACGAGCCGGAGCTGAAGGAGCTGCTCGCGGCCTTCGACGAAGCCCTCGCGGACGATCCCGGCTCCCGCAGCTGCGGCGAGCACATCATCGGCGTCCTCCGGGTCGCGTGAGCAAGGCGCTCGTCATCTACCTGATGGCGGAGCCGGAGACGCCCGAGCTCGCACGCGCGGCGGTCGAGGGCGGCGCCGACATCGTCGAGCTCGGGTTCCCGTTCTCCGACCCGCTCGCGGACGGGCCGGTGATCCGCCGCGCCGGCGAGCGCGCGCTCGCGCGCGGCATGCGCACGAACCAGTGCCTCGACGTGCTCGCGCGCACGCGCGAGCTCGTGCCGGACACGCCGCTCGTGCCGATGACGTACTCGGCGCTGCTCGAGGCGTACGGCTGGGACCGGTTCGCCGACGCGGTCCGCGCCAACGGCGGGACGAGCATCATCGTCGCCGACCTCCCCGCCGGCGAGCGGCCCGAGGTGCGCCGCATCCAGCTCGTCGCGCCGACCTCGACCGACGCGCGGATCGCGCTCGCGGGAGCGCAGACCGACGGCTGGCTCTACCTCGTCACCGTCGCCGGGATCACCGGCGCGCGCGGCGAGCTCTCCCCCGCGCTGCCGGGCCTCGTCGAGCGCGCGCGCCGGCTCGTCTCGGTGCCGCTCTACGCCGGCTTCGGCATCTCGACCCCGGAGCACGCGCACGCGGTCGCGGAGCTCGCGGACGGGATCGTCGTCGGCTCGCGCGCGCTCGAGGTCGCCGAGGAGGGCCCGGGCGCGCTGCGCGACTACGCGGCCTCGCTCCGCGCCGCGCTCGACGGCTGAGCTACGAGGACAGCGCGAGGCCGGAGGCCGGTGCGTCGTCGACGGACGGCCCGACGACGCCCGGCTCCAGCTCCACCGTCGGCTCGACCGGCAGGTGCAGCGCGAACACCGTGCCGTGCTCCAGCGGCTCCACGCTGCAGCTGCCGCCGTGCGCCTTCGCGATCGCGTCGACGATCGCGAGCCCGAGACCGGTGCCGCCCTGCGAGCGCGTCCGCGCCGTGTCGGCGCGCGCGAACCGGTCGAAGATGCGTCCCAGCGCGGCCTGCGGGATCCCGCAGCCCTCGTCGGCGACCTCGATCACGATCCCGTTGAGCTCGGCGCGCGCCCGCAGCTCGATCGCGGCGCCCGGGTCCGTGTACTTCACCGCGTTCTCGATCAGCGCGTCGAGCGCGCTGCGCAGCGCCTCCGCGTCGACGCTGATCACGCCGGCGATGTCGAGGTCGAGCCGCCACACGCGTGGCGCCACCTCCGACCAGCGCATGAACACGTCCTCGAGGAAGCGGTCGATCTCGACGTCGACGTAGCCGAGGAACTGCGGCTGCTCGGCCTGCGCGAGCAGCAGGAGACGCTCGACGACGCGCTCGACGCGGGCGAGCTCGTCGAGAGCGACGTCGAGCTCGGGCGCGTCCGGCTCCTCGCGGCGGAGCAGCTCGAGATGGCCGCGCGCGATCGTGACGGGGGTCCGCAGCTCGTGCGAGGCGTCGTCGAGGAACCGGCGCTGCTGCTCGAGCAGCGCGGCGTGCGCCGCGGCGATCGCCTCGGACTCGGTCAGCATCGCGGCCCGGCGCCGCGAGTGCCACACCATCGTCGCGAACATGAAGGCGAGGAACGGGATCGCGATGAGCCTCCCCGACAGCTCGTCACCCTTGAAGCCGTCGACGAGGAAGACGACCGCCATGCCGATGGAGACGACCACGAGGATGACGGCCGTCTCGAGGACCGGCCAGAGCCGGAAGCCGTAGACGAGCACGAGGCTGATCCAGATGGCGTAGAACGACGGGCGCACCGCGGTGGGCCAGACGAGGATGACGGCGAGGTTCGCCAGTGCGAACAGCGCCCAGAGAACCTCGACAGGGTTACGCCGCAGCCAGCCGGTAGCCGGCATGCCTCACCGTCTCGATCGGGGCCTCGGGACCGAGCTTTCGGCGCAGGCGGCGGACGCAGACGTCGACGACGTTGGAGCCGGGGTCGAAGCCGTAGCCCCACACCTCGGCCAGCAGCCGCTCGCGGCTGATCACCTCGCCGGCATGGACGATCAGGTGGTGGAGCAGCCGGAACTCACGGTCGGAGAGCTCGGTGACGAGCTCGCCGACCCGCGCCTGGCGACGCGCGAGGTCGAGCACGACGCATCCGGCCCGCAGGACGTGCTCGTCGCCGACGTCGACCGGCCACGCCGTCCGCAGCTGCACGCGCACACGCGCGAGGAGCTCGTCGAGCGAGAACGGCTTCGCCACGTAGTCCGTCGCCCCGAGCTCGAAGCCGCGGAGCTTCGTCGGCAGGTCCGACCGCGCCGAGAGGATCAAAACTGGCAGTCGCGGGTGCGTGCGGTGGAGCTCCCGGAGCACCTGGAGGCCGCTGAGCCCCGGCAGGAGCAGGTCGAGGACGACGAGATCCCAGTCGCCCGAGCTCGCGAACGCGAGCCCGTCGCGCCCGTTGTCCGCCGCGACGACGGCGTAGCCCTCGGCCTCCAGGCCCCGCCGGAGAAAGGCCAGGATCCTCGATTCGTCTTCGACTACCAGGATTCGCATCGCGTCGCGATCCTCTCGGGCGCCGCGTCCGACTGTATCGCCCCGGGTGCACACATGACAAGGCGATGACATGCGTATGACACCTTCGTCATCTTCGGCCTTGCCTCGGCGCGGTTCCGATAGACACCGGGCGGATGCGCTCGACCACGTGGAAGCTCATCGGCGTCGTCCTCGGCGTCCTGCTCGTGGGGCTGCTCATCGGCTTCTACGTCTCGAGCTTGACGAAGGAGAACGGCTCGCCCTCGTACACGGTGCCGGTGCAGAACAACAACGGCCATCCCGTCGTCAACATGACCATTCAGACGGTCGCGGCCGTCGGGCCCGAGTACAGCTCCAATCCGGACTTCGTCTCGTACCTGATCCGGAACACGCAGGGGAAATGGGTGCGGAGCACCGTCTGGCGGGTTCCGGCGAACGCGACGGTGCACGTGACGATCTACAACTTCGACGGCAACAGCGGGCTGCGCAACGCGTACCTCGCCCGTCCCATGGGGGTCGACGGCAACGTCGAGATGATCGACGGGACGGCGGCGGACGCGATCAATCCCGACGACGCGTCGCACACGTTCGCGGTCCCGGCGTACCACCTGATCGTGCCGCTGCCCGGAGTGGCCGACAACGCGAAGAACCAGTGCGGCGTCGCGCCCTGCACGCTCTCGATGGCGCACCGCACCGTGACCTTCACCTTCCACACCGGCGCGGCGGGCCATTACCGCTGGCAGTGCTTCGTCCCGTGCGCGGCCGGCTGGCTGTACGGCTTCGGCGGGCCCATGCAGACGATCGGCTACATGGACGGGTTCCTCGATGTCGTCTAGCGCGTGAGCACGCCGGCGAGCACCGGGCAGGGCGGCGGCGACGCTGTCTGGACGAAGCACGCAAAACGCGTCCTCCTCGCGTGGCTCGTGCTCAGCGCGATCGGGACTCCGATCATCTGGTTCGTCCTCGGCCCGCATCTCCCGCCGGGGAAGGGGAGCGTGCAGGCGGCCGGGCAGGTGTTCGACAACACCGTCCTCACCGCGGTCCTCACCCCCGTCATCGCACTGCTCGTCGTCTTCTTCGTCTACGCCCTCACCCAGTTCAGAGCCGAGTCCTCGACCGATCTGACCGACGGGCCGCCGATGCGGAACGACAGCACCGTGCAGACGTGGTGGGTGGCCGTGACCGGAGTCGTCGTGCTCTTCCTCGCGGGCTTCGGGACGTACGAGCTGCTGAAGGACGGCTCGGGCGGCGGCCAGGGCCCGAGCCCGATCGCGAAGGTCTCCGGCAGCAACCTCCAGGTGCAGGTGATCGCGCAGCAATGGGAGTTCACGTACCGCTACCCGTCGTACGGCGGGCTCGAGACGTCGCAGCTCGAGCTCCCGGCGAACACGACCGTCGTGCTCCACGTCACCTCCCTCGACGCGACCCACTCGTTCTGGGCCCGCCAGCTCGGCGTGAAGGCCGACGCCAACCCGGGCGTCGACAACGTCGTCTACGTGCAGACGAAGAACCCGATGGCGTTCGACATCCACTGCGCCGAGCTCTGCGGGCTCTGGCACGGCTACATGTTCGACACGGGCCACGTCGTGCAGGCGAGTGAGTTCGCCTCCTGGATCAAGCAGCAGCAGCAGGTCTTCGCGTCGATCGCGAAGTACATGCCGAAGTACGCGACGTTCTACTACCCGGACCCGCAGAGGAGAGCCGGATGAGCACCGTCGCCGTCGACGTCCGTCCGCCGCTTTGGCGCCGCCTGATCGGCTTCAACCTGCTGACCGGGATCGTCCTCGGCGTCGCAGGGTGGTATGTCGGCTGGTACCTCGCGCACGCGATCTCCGCCGCGAGCCTCGACTACTTCTCCGCCGTCGACTACAACGAGCTGTCGGTCGCGCTCGCCTACATCTTCGGCGTGCTCGGCTTCCTGATCGGGCTCGGCTTCCTCAACTACCCGATCGCCCGCCTCCGCGGCTACCCGCCGTCGCTGCGCGAGAAGGAGACCGGCGGCGTCGGCCGCTACTTCAGCCTCTGCACCGACCACAAGGTCGTCGGCATCCAGTACCTGATCGGGATCGGCGTGTTCGTCTTCATCGGCGGCGTCAACGCGATGCTCATCCGCGCCGAGCTGCTCAGCCCGACGCGGGAGATCTTCCCGGCCGGCACGTACCTGACGATCGTCGGCGTCCACGGGACGATGATGATGGGGATGATGACGAGCGGGATCCTGGGCC
Organism: Gaiellaceae bacterium; assembly: GCA_035541175.1. GTDB lineage: Bacteria > Actinomycetota > Thermoleophilia > Gaiellales > Gaiellaceae > Palsa-739. The sequence goes on along the minus strand of DATKNT010000042.1, from coordinate 6,608 downwards.
CGTTCGGCAACTACCTCGTCCCGCTGATGATCGGCGCGCGCCGGATGGCGTTCCCCCGCATCGAGGCGCTCACGTTCTGGATCCTGATGGCCGGCGGGACGATCCTCGAGACGACGATCTTCTTCGGCGGGTTCCCGACCGGCTGGACCGGCTACGCGCCGCTGAACATCGAGGCGAACGTGGGGATGGTCTGCTACATCCTCTTCTTCGCGCTCGTCGGGATCTCGATGACGCTGCTCGGTCTGAACATGATCGTGACGATCCTGACCATGCGCGCGCCGGGCCTGACGTGGACACGGCTGCCCATCTTCGTCTGGGGGGTGCTCTCCACCTCGACGCTGATGGTGCTCGCCGCACCCGTGCTGATCGCGACCCTGCTCATGGCGCTGCTCGACCGTACGGCGCAGACGAACTTCTTCATACCCTCGCAAGGCGGAAGCTCGTACCTGTACGAGAACCTCTTCTGGTTCTTCGGGCACCCGGAGGTGTACATCCTCGCACTGCCCGGCTTCGGCATCGTGCTCGAGCTCCTGCCGGTGTTCGCGCGGAAACCGCTGTGGGGCTACCGGCTCGCCGTCGCCGGGATGCTGGGTGTGGCGTTGCTGTCCTTCTTCGTCTGGCAGCACCACCTGTTCGTCAGCGGCATGAACGCCGACCTGAGGCCGTTCTACATCCTCTCGACCGAGCTGATCTCGATCCCGACCGGCTTCACCTTCCTCTGCGGGATGATGACGCTCTGGCGAGGCCGGATCCGATACTCCGTGCCGATGCTGTTCGCCCTGGCCTGGTTCTTCAACTTCCTGATCGGCGGGCTCACCGGCGTCTTCCTCTCGGACGCCCCGAGCGACGTGACGACGCACGGCAGCTTCTTCTCGATGGCCCACTTCCACTACACGATCATGGGCGGGCTCGTGTTCACCTTCTTCGCAGGCATCTACTACTGGGTGCCGAAGATGACCGGCTTCATGCTCAACGAGACCCTCGGGAAGGTCCACTTCTGGATGATGTTCGTCTTCTTCAACCTGACCTTCTTCCCGCTCTTCATCGCCGGCTTCTTCGGCCAGCCGCGCCGCGTCGTCACGTATCCGAAGAACCTCCAGTTCCTCAACGACTGGGTCTCGGTGTGCGCCTTCGTCCTCGGCGCCTCGATGCTCGTCTTCATCTACAACTTCGTGAAGTCGATGCTCTTCGACCGCGTGCCGGCGCCGGCGAACCCGTGGGGCTCGAAGTCGATCGAGTTCCAGCTCCCCTCGCCGGTGCCCGTCCACGACTTCGACCGGATCCCCGTCTTCTCGGGCGATCCGTACGGCTACGGCGAGGCGCCGACCCCGGTGATCGTGCCCGCCGGCGCTCCCGCAGGGAGGGACTGACTCGTGAGCGAGCTCGCGCATCCCGGCACGGCCTACGACGTCGTCGAGAGCGAGCCGCCCGAGATCCTGGCCCGGAACCTCTCCGCGGCCAGCATCCTGCTCGCCGGCGCGACCGCGTTCTTCTTCATCTGCTTCCTCTTCGCCTACTTCTATCTGCGGGCGCTGAACAACGCGCACCTGTGGCGACCCTCCGGTGTCGACCCGTCGAAGGCGTACGGGACGGTGATCGTGGTCCTGATCGTCGTCAGCGCGGTGCTCGTCCGGCTGGGGCTCGCCGACCACCGGGCCGACCGGCGCGAGGCGTGGCGCCTCAAGGGTGTGATCGCGCTCGTCGCGGGTCTCGCGGCGCTCGTCGTCCAGTGCGTCGCCTGGGTCACGCTGAGCTTCGGGCCGGCCGACGGGGGCTACGCGAGCGTCTACGTCGGCTGGACGGGTTTCACGTTCCTCTTCGTCCTCGCGACGCTCTACTGGCTGGAGACGATCCTCGCCACGTCGTACCGGTACCGCGGCTGGGCGAGCGGCGCGGTGACCGTCGGCCCCGGCGAGGCGTCCGGCGACCCGCACCGCACGGGCGAGGACATCCGCGACCCCGTGTCGCTCGTGCGGGCCGGACTCGGGGCGTTGAGCTTCTACTGGCTGTTCCTCGCGGCGATCTGCGTGATCGCCTGGATCGTCCTCTACCTCGTCTAGCCGTGAGCGTCCTCCCCGTCGTCGTCTGTGGGCTCGCGGCGACGCTCTACGCCCTCGGCGGACGCGGGCGGCGGCGGCGGTGGCGTGAGGCGTCGTTCTACGCAGGCGTCGTATCCGTGCTCGTCGTGCTCGAGCCGCCGTTCGACAACTGGGCCGACACCTCGTTCGCCCTCCACATGACGCAACACGTCGTCCTCCTCACGATCGCGCCGCCGCTGATCGTGGTCGGGCGTCCGTGGCCGCGGATGTGGCTCGCCTTCCCGCTCGACGCGCGGCGATCGGTCGTGCGCGCGCTCGCCGGCTCGCGGACGTTCCGCGCCGTCGGACGCACGGCGTCGCGCCCCGCGGTCGCGTTCGCGCTGATGACGGCGGCGCTCGCGGTCTGGCACACGCCCGCGCTCTACGACGCAGCCGTCCGGAGCGAGGCCGTGCACGTCCTCGAGCACGTCTGCTTCGTGGGGACGGCGCTGCTCTTCTGGGGCGCGCTGCTCGAGGCGCCGCCGGTGCGGGCGCGGACGGACGACCTCCATCGCGCGGCGTGGTTCGGCGCCGCGCTCATTCCGAGCTGGATCCTGGCGCTCGTCCTCGCCTACGCGCCGACGCCGCTGTACGGCGCCTACGCCTCGCTCGCGCACCGGCCGGGCGGCCTCAGCGCGATGGCCGACCAGCAGCTCGCCGCTGGCGTGATGTGGGTGCCCGGCTCGATCACCTTCCTCGCCGCCGGCATCTACTTCTTCTACCGCTGGCTCGAGCCTTCGTCCCGGCCGCTCGAGCCCCGACCCGAGGAGTTCTCATGGACGTGATCGCCTCGAACTTCCTGGCCGGCTCGATCCTCACCCTGGTGCTGCCGCTGGCGCTGCTCGTCGGCGTCTGCATCTGGTGGGCGATCCTGCTCCGCCAACGCTCGGAACGAGGCTCGTGACGCCGCGACGCGTCGTGCTCGGGATCGCGGTCGCGCTCGGCGCGGCCGGCGGCCTGCTCGTGTACTCGCTCCGCTCGTCCGCGGCGCCGCGCCCGGCCCTGCCGGAGCTCCACGGGCAGCAGACGTGGGCGCCCGGCGCGCATCCGGCGCCGGCCCTGCCGGCGCTGCGCTCGTTCCGGGGCCGAACGGCGCTCGTCGCGCTCGCGGCGCCGCGTTGCCCCGGCTGCGCCCAGCTCCGCGCGGAGCTCGCGAGCATCGTCCGCCGGCTCCCGGCGGCCGACCGGCCGCGGGTCGTGTTCGCGGACGGTCCGAGAACGCCCATCGTCCTCCTCGTCGACCGCGCGGGCGACGAGCGCACCGGCTACCTCTTCCCGTTCCCGCCCGCGTTCGTCGAGGGCGACCTGCGGATCCTCGCCGCGGAGCCGCGCCCGTGACGCGCGGGCTGCGCACGACGGACGCACCGGGCGCGTGGCTGCGCGCGTGCGCGATCGCGGTCGCCGCCGCCGCGCTGCTCGCGGTCGCGAGCGGCGCCTCCGGCGCGGGCTCCGTCCACCGCGTCGTCGCCGCGCTCGCCGCGCCGCCGCTCGCGGCGCTGCTCGTCGCCGCGCTGATCTCGCACCGGAAGCTCGTCGCGCCGGTCGCCGCGACCAGCGCGCTGCTCGTGGCCGCCGCGCTCGCCCCACCGGGTCCGGCGCATCTGGGCCTCGCCGTGCCCGCACTCGCCGCCGCGTCTGCCCTCGCGGCCGCGACCTGTCGCGGCGGCCACGTCGCCGCCGGCTCCTGGCGCGACTACGTGACGCTGACGAAGCCGCGGATCATGGTGCTGCTGCTGCTGACGGGCGCGTGCGGCGCCGCGCTCGGCGCGGACGGCCGCCCATCGGCGGCGCTGCTGGCGACGACGCTCGTCGGGCTCGGGCTCACGTGCGGCGGCGCCTCGGCGCTGAACCACGTGCTCGACCGCGATATCGACCGGCTGATGGGCCCGCGCACGGCCGCGCGCCCGGTCGCGGCCGGGAGGATCACCGCGCCGCGCGCGCTCGAGTTCGGGCTCGCGCTCTCGGCCGCGTCGTTCACGCTGCTCGCGGCGGAGGCGAACGTCCTGACGGCGGTGCTCGCGCTCGTCGGCAACCTCTTCTACGTCGTCGTCTACACCGGCTACCTGAAGCGGCGCGGCCCGCGGAACATCGTCCTCGGAGGCGCGGCGGGCGCGGTGCCGCCGCTCGTCGGCTACGCGGCGGCGACGGGCAGCGTCGCGGCCCCGGCGCTGTGGCTGTTCGTCATCGTCTGCCTCTGGACGCCGCCGCACTTCTGGGCGCTCGCGCTGCTGCTGAAGGAGCACTACGCGAAGGCGGAGGTGCCGATGCTCCCCGTCGTCGCCGGCGAGGCGGCGACCCGGCGGCGGATCCTCGGCTACACGGCGCTCCTCGTCGCCGCGAGCGTCGTCCCGTTCGCAACCGGCACGTTCGGCCCGCTCTACCTCGCGGCGGCGCTCGTCCTCGGCGGCCTCTTCCTCGCCCTCGCCTGGAGCCTGCGGCGCGCCCCCTCACGGCGCGGCGCCGCCGCGGTCTTCCACTACTCCCTGCTCTACCTCGCGCTGCTGTTCGTCGCGGCCGCGCTCGATCCGTTGCTCTAGGGGCCGGGACGCGCCGAGATGGACGGCCTCGCGACGCGCGCCACCTCGAGCACGTCCCAGAGCCGCGCCTCCTCGTCGCCGGGGACGATCGAGGCGAGCCGGTACGAGCCCGCCCGCGCCGCGACGAACGAGAACGCCGCCTTCGAGCCCGGGTCGAGCCCCTGCACCGGGTCGGGGACGCTCGCGCCGCGGAAGGCGGGCGTTGCGGTCATCGGCCCGGGGACGACGGCGCAGGAGTGGCGCATCCCGCCGCGGTTCTCGCAGGCGACGTGCACGCGCCAGCCGACCGGCACGGTGACGAGCAGCTCGCCGCGCCCGTAGCCGTCGAAGTTGAAGCCCCGGTTCTCCGAGTCGTACCCGGCGACGAGCGTCAGCGAGACCGCCCGCCGGCGGGCGTCGACCGAGAGGAACCGACCGGGATCGGGCTTCCCGGCGAGTGCGGCTGCGGCGGCGGCTGCGGCGAGCACGCCGCAAGCGTCGCACACACCGGAGGGGCCCCGCGGCGGCGAGGCCCCTCCGTCACCGTTGCCTAGAGAGCGCCGACGAGATCGCGCGCGCCGGCGGCGCGCTGCTCCATCGGCACGTAGGGGCGCTCGCCCGCGCCGACGTAGATCTGGCGCGGACGGGCGATCTTCTGCTCGGGGTCGACGATCCCCTCGAGCCACTGCGCGAGCCAGCCCGCCGTGCGCGGGATCGCGAACAGCACCGGGAACATCGCCGTCGGCAGCCCGAGCGCCTGGTAGATCAGGCCCGAGTAGAAGTCGACGTTCGGATAGAGCTTCCGCGAGACGAAGTACTCGTCCTCGAGCGCGATCTTCTCGAGCTCGAGGGCGATGTCGAGCAGCGGGTTGCGGCCCGTCACCTCGAACACCGCGTCCGCGGTCTCCTTGATGATCTTCGCCCGCGGGTCGTAGTTCTTGTACACGCGGTGGCCGAACCCCATCAGCCGGCCCTCGCCGGACTTCACGCGCTCGACGAACTCGGGGACGTTCTTGACGTCGCCGATCTGGGCGAGCATCCGCAGCACCGCCTCGTTCGCGCCGCCGTGGAGCGGCCCGTAGAGGGCGGCCGCAGCGCCGGCCATCGCGCTGTACGGATCGACCCTGCTCGAGCCGATCGCCCGCATCGCGTTCGCGGAGCAGTTCTGCTCGTGGTCGGCGTGGAGGATGAACAGCACCTCGAGCGCGCGGACGAGGGCGGGATCCGGCTCGTACTTCGGCTCCGCCATCTTGAACATCATCGAGAGGAAGTTCTCCGCGAAGCCGAGGTCGTTGTCCGGGTACACGTAGGGCAGGCCCTTGTTGTGCCGGTACGACCACGCGGCGATCGTCGGGACCTTCGCGATCAGGCGGATCACCTGCGCGAGCCGCACGTCGGGATCGTCGACCTTCGCCGCCTCGGGATAGAGCGTGCCGAGCGCCGCGACGACGCTGATGAACATCCCCATCGGGTGCGCGTCGTAGCGGAAGCCCGTCATCAGCGTCTTCACGTTCTCGTGCACGAAGGTGTGGTAGGTGACCTCGTGCACGAACCGCGCCAGCTCGTCCTTCGTCGGCAGCTCGCCGAACAGGAGGAGGAAGGCGGTCTCGAGATACGTGCTCTCGACGGCGAGCTGCTCGATCGGGTAGCCGCGGTAGCGGAGGATGCCCGCGTCGCCGTCGATGAAGGTGATCGCGCTCCGGCACGAGGCGGTGTTGAGGAAGGCGGGGTCGTAGCTCATCAGGCCGAAGTCGGCGTCGTCGACCTTGATCTGGCGCAGGGCGTTCGCCCGCACGGCTCCTTCCTCGATCGGAACCTCGTAGGAGAGGCCGGTGCGGTTGTCGGTGAGGGTCAGCGTGTCGGGCATCGGGCCTGACCTCCTTGATGTGCAGGGATTCCCGGAGGGTAACCGTGTGGACGCGCACGCCATCCGGCGCGAGCGCGATCCGGGCTACGGGGAAGTACGGAAGCGCGTCGCCGCTAGCCGGAGTGCGCCGAGAGCGGCGGCAGCGGC
>DATKNT010000041.1:0-10840 GCA_035541175.1 Gaiellaceae bacterium | reverse complement strand
GCAGCAGCTGTACTTCATGTGCGGCCCGAGCACGAGCTCGAAGAACTCGGGCGGAACCTCGTAGTGCTGCTCGTTCGGCTTCGCCGGAACGGCGGCGATCGGCGCGCGCCGCAGCTCGTCGAGGAACGCGTCGCGCTCGTGCGCGCCCTTCGCACGCTCGCGCCGCAGGCGGGCGGCCAGGTTCGCGCGGATGCCGAGCCGGAGCATCGGCTCGGGAATCGCGTCGCTCGCGATCACGCGATCGATCACGGTCATACCCGGCGCTCCCGCGGGGGTGGCTGCGGTACTCGTCGCCGGAGGAGCGTCACCGCGTCACCACGATCTGTGCGTCGTCGATGAGCCCCGCGCGGAAGAGCGCCTCGCACGACGCGAGGTAGAAGTCCCAGGTGCGGATGAACCGCTCGTCGAATCCCAGGTCGCGCACCGCGCCGAGCCGGGCGTCGAAGGTCGCGCGCCAGCGGGCGAGCGTCTCGCCGTAGTGCCGGCCGATGTGCTCGACGTCGCGGATCCGGAGCGGGCCTGCTGCCTGCGTCAGCGCGCCGAGCGACGGGATCAGGCAGCCGGGGAAGACGTGGCGCTCGATCCAGTCGGGGCTCGACCGGTAGCGGCGGTAGCGCGCGTCCGGGATGAGGATGGACTGGATGCAGGCGCGGCCGCCGGGCGCGAGCACGCGGTCGACGGTCTCGAAGAACGTCGGCAGCAGGCGCTCGCCGATCGCCTCGATCATCTCGATCGAGGCAATCTTCGTGAACGTCCCCTCGACCTCCCGGAAGTCCTGCAGCCGGATCTCCACCCGGTCGGCGAGGCCCGCGTCGGCGACCCGCCGGCGGGCGAGCTCGGCCTGGGCCGGGGAGAGCGTGATTCCGGTCACGCGTGCGCCGTACTCGCCGGCGGCGGTGAGCGCGAACGAGCCCCAGCCGCAGCCGATCTCGAGCACGTGATCGTCCGGGCCCAGCTCGAGCTTGTCGCAGGCCATCCGCAGCTTGCGCCGCTGTGCGTCGGCGAGCGGCTCGCCGTCGCGCTCGATCACCGCGCACGAGTAGGTCATCGTGTCGTCGAGGAAGAGCGCGAAGAAGTCGTTGCCGAGGTCGTAGTGGTAGCGGATGTTCCGGCGCGCGGCGAGGAGGCCGGTGCGGCGATTCAGGCGCGGCCGCGCGTAGGCGAAGCGGCGCAGGAGCGGGTGCTGGGCGGCGCCGCGCTCGGCGTTCCGTGCGAGCAGCTCGAGCAGCGCAGGCAGGTCGTCCGACCACCACTCGCCGGCCTGGTACGACTCGCCGAGCCCGAGCCGCGGCCGCGTCGCGAGCCGGCGGAAGAGCCGGGTGTCCTCGATCGTCATGCGCACGGCCGGGCCCGAGCCGAAGCGCAGCTCGTGCCCGTGCGGAAGCCGGACCTCGATCGTCCCGCCCTCGATCCCCTCGAGAACGCGCTCGAGCGTGCGCGCCGCGAGCCGCTCCACGAGCGGCAGACGCGCCTCCGGCTCGCGACGAAGAACCTCGGCGCTCACGTGCGCACCGATCCCTTCCCCGGCTCGAACGGCGGCTTGTGGTGGAACGGGACGCGCTTCAGCCAGAGCTTCAGCGCCTGCCAGTGGATGAGCGCGATCACCTGGAGCGGCATCAGCGGATAGCGGAGGAGGAAGCGCGCGAGCGAGGCGCCGCTCAGCTCGCGCCGCCGCGCGAACAGCAGGGCCTGGAGCGGCATCGCATCGCCCTCGTGCACCTCGATCTTCGCGAGCACGGTCTCGCCGGGCTCGGCGAACGAGTAGCGGTAGCGCTGGTCGAGGCCCATGAACGGCGAGACGTGCAGCCGCTTGTCGTGCTCGTACGCGAGCGCGTCGCCGGGCAGCAGCTCCGGCAGGCGCTCGCCGAAGGTGTTGTTCAGCTCCGCGACCATGCACGCGAGCGAGCCGTCGCCGCGGTAGCACCAGTAGAAGGAGACCGGATTGAAGACGTAGCCGAGCACGCGAAGCTGCGTCAGGACGAGCACGCGCTCGATCGAGGGGTCGCCGGCGAACCGGATCACCGCTTCCTTCAGCGGCGTGCCGTCGCCGTCGAAGTGGTCGCGGTCGCGGAAGGTGACGAGGCCGGGGCGGTTGACCGACAGCAGCCGGAAGCGCCGGCCGAGCACGTCGAGCTCGTCGAGGTCGAGCAGCCAGTACGCGACCGGGTACCGGAAGACGTGGCGCGCCGGCGCGCGGCGCGCGTGCACGAGCGTCCCCTCGTACAGCGCCGATTTCACCACGCGGCTCCGAGCGCCTCGGCGGCGCGGACACCGGAGGCGAGGCCGTCCTCGTGGAAGCCGTAGCCGTGGTAGGCGCCGGCGTACCAGGTCCGGCGCGTGCCCGCGAGGCGGGGAAGCTCGCGCTGCGCGGCGAGGGTGTCGACGGTGAACAGCGGATGCTCGAACACGGTGCGGTCGACGACGTGCTCGTCGGCGACGTCGCCGTTGAGGGTCACGCACCAGTCGCGGCGCGTCTTCAGTCGCTGGAGCCGGTTGAGGTAGTAGGTGACCGTCGGGCGTCCGTCGTCGCCGACCCGGTAGTTCCACGAGGCGCGAGCGGCGTGCGTCGCCGGCAGGTGCGACGAGTCCGTGTGGAGGACGACGTCGTTCCGCGTGTACGCGAACGCTCCGAGCAGCCGGCGCTCGTCGGGCGACGGATCCTCGAGGAGCCGGAGCGCCTGATCGGCGTGCGTGGCGACGACGACCGCGTCGAACCGCCTGCTCGCGTCGTCCACGGTGCGGATCTCGACGCCGTCGGAGTCGCGCCGGACGGAGCGGACGCCGAGCCCCGCCCGGAGCCGCGGGCCGAGCCGGCGCGAGAGCTCGTCGACATATGTCCCGGCGCCGCCGGTCACGCTTCGCCAGCGGAAGCGGCGGAAGCCGAGCATGCCGTGGTTGTCGAAGAAGCGGATCGCCGCCGCAGCCGGGTACTCGAGCGCGCGGCCGGGCGCCGTCGACCAGAGCGCGGCGGTGAGCGGGACGAGGAAGTGCCGCCGGAACGACAACGAGTACCCGCGCTCGTCGAGGTAGCGCCCGAGCGAGATCGCGTCGCAGTCCAGCTCGTCGAGCGATCGCCGCGCCGTCCGCAGCCAGCGGCCGATCTCCCAGAGCAGCCGGTGGAAGCTCCGGTCGCCGACGCGGCTCGGCTGCGCGAACGGCCTGCGGCCCGAGTACTCGAGCCCGCACGGGCATGCCACCGAGAACGACATCTCCGACTCCTGCGTCGCGACGCCGAGCTCGCGGAACAGGCGGGTCAGCAGCGGGTAGTTCCGCTCGTTGTGCACGAGGAAGCCGGTGTCGAGCGCGAGCCCGTGGAGCCGCACCGTGCGCGTGTGGCCGCCGGCGCGGACGCCCGTCTCGAACACCTCGACGTCGTGCACGCGGGAGAGAAGATGGGCGGCGCCGAGGCCCGAGATGCCGGCGCCGACGACTGCGACCTTCATCGGGCGTCCAATCTCCGCTGCGGGCCGGCGAGCGCCCCGATCGTCTTCCGGTACATCATCTGAACAGATACTATACCAAAGCTGTTCAGAACCGCGACGTCGAGGTGACGCGGCGGCGCTCGAGCTGGCTCGCCGTCGGCACGTGCACGTCCCACACGAGCCCGAGCTTCTCGAGGCCGCGAATCACCCACCACGAGAGGTCGAGCTGGCGCCGGTCGAGGCCGTGCCGCGCGGAGGCGGGGAACGCGTGGTGGTTGTTGTGCCAGCCCTCGCCGAACACGAGCAGGGCGACGAGCCAGTTGTTCCGCGCCTGGTCGCGCGAGCGGTAGTCCTGGCGGCCGAACATGTGGCAGATCGAGTTCACCGAGAAGGTCGCGTGCTGGTAGAGGAAGATGCGGATCAGTCCGCCCCAGACCATCGCCTCGATCCCGAACGCGACGGTGCCGCCGACGAGATAGCCGACGAGGAACGGCAGCCCGAGGGTCAGCGCCACCCACAGCAGGTACAGCCGGTCGATCCAGACGATCATCCGGTCGGCGTACAGGTCGCGCCCGTACACCTCGCCCTCCTCCATACCGAGGTTCGAGAACAGCCAGCCGACGTGCGCATGGACGAAGCCCTTCGCCGCGCCCCAGGCTCCGTCGCCGTGGCCGACGTGCGGCGAGTGCGGGTCGCCGGGCTTGTCCGAGAGCGCGTGGTGCTTGCGATGATCGGTGACCCACTGGATCAGCGGGCCCTGCATCGTCATGCAGCCGAGGATCGCGAGCGCCGCCTTCACCGGCCCGCGCGCCTGGAAGCCCTTGTGCGTGAAGTAGCGGTGGAAGCCGATCGTCGTCCCGAACGCGCAGACGACGTAGAAGGCGACGAGGACGGCGACGTCCACCCAGTGGAACGCGACCCCCCACAGCAGGCCGGCCGCCGCGGCGACGCCGAGCGGCGGCACGACGACGGCGACGAGCGTCACCGTTTGGCTGATCCGGCTCGTGCGCGGGCGCACGGTGCCGACCTGCGTGCTCACGCCGCCGCCGCCCAGCGCTCGATCCGCTCCCCGGCGAGCGCGGCCCAGCGGCGGGCGCGCGGAAGCGGCAGGAGTCCGACCGGCGCGCGCACCGCGACGCCGTGAACGGCACCCGGGATGACGCGATACGTCCCTTCGACGCCGAGGCTCCGAGCGCGCTCGAATCCGCGGCGGGAATTCGACGGGCTGACGCCCGGGATCCCCGGCAGCGCGCGGTCGAGCCTCCCGTGGAGGACGTCGAGCCGCCGCCCGCGCAGCCGCGAGAGGTCGAGCCGCTCCGGCAGCCACGGGGCGAGGCCGAGCACGCCCTCGACGCCCGGCGCGTCGGCGCTCAGCACCGCGACGGCGCCGCCCATCGAGAAGCCGACGATCAGCGTCCGCAGCGCCCCGACCGCAGCGATCGCGGCGCGGGCGTCCTCCTCGCACCAGTCGAGCCGGGTCCAGGACTTCACGCGGTAGCGGACCTCCGCGAACGCGATTCCCGGGAAGCGCGGCGACAGGCGCGCGACGAGCCACTCGAGCGTCGCGCTCCACGTCCCGGGCGCACCCGCCGCCTGGCCGCCGTTGACGCAGACGACGGCTGCGGCGCCGACGACACCCGTGACGCGCATCTCGGCGCCGCCCGGAAGGGGGATCAGAGGGGCACCCATTCAGCGGTGACTCGTTCGGCCTCCGACACGGGATCGCCGGTCAAGGCGACCACGCCGAGCGCGCTCGCGTCGTCCTCGCGCGTGCCGGCCCCGCCGAGGGCGACGCGGCGATGCTTCGCGAGCGCGCGAATCCGAGCCTCGAGCGGCCGAATGCGCCTGGGCGTGACCGCGGAGAGGACGATCAGGTCCGGGTCGTTCTCGCTCGCCCGCTCGATCTCCTCGATCGGCGTGTCGCCGCCGAGGTACGCGACCCGCCATCCGCGCGCGCGCAGCGCGAGCCCGAACGCGATCAGCCCCAGCTCGTGCTGCTCTCCCGGGAGGCACGCGAGCAAGGCGACGGGACCGAGGCCGCGGCCCCAGCCGCGCGAGAGACCGAGCATCCGGCCCCGGATGATGCTGGACGCGAAGTGCTCCTCGCCGATCGACGTCTCGCCGCGTCGCCACCGCTCGCCGAGCTCGTGGAGGTAGGGGAGCAGGACGTCGACGAGAAGCGCGTCGCTCGTCACGGCGGCGAGCACCCGGTCGATCACCGCCTGCGCTTCCGCCTCGTCGAAGCGCTGGATCGCCGCGGCGAGCTCGGCGCGCGCGGCGTCGGCCGAGAACGCGGGCGCGACGGCCTCGAGCCCGTGTGCCTCCTGCGCGACCTGGGCCGCCGCCTCCGCCGCGGCCAGGCCGGCGGCGAGGTGCTGCTGCATCAGCCGGACGCGCTCCAGGTCGTCCAGCGAGTAGAGCCGCAGCCCGCCCGAAGTCCGGACCGGTTCGAGAAGCCCGTACCGGCGCTCCCACGCACGAAGCAGCTCCGGGCTCACCCCCGAGCGCTTGCTCAGCTCGCCGATCCGCAGCCTCGTGTCCGGCATGGTCGCTCGCATTATACAAATCTTGAACAAGAGCTTGACGGGAAGTTCCCAGACCCGCTACTATGGACGCTATCTGTACGAGAGCTAAACAAAGAGTGTCAGATGCAGACAGCGCAGACGCACGCCGCCACGACGCGGGCCGTCTCCCGCGAGACAGGGGCCCAGCTCCTGATCCTGCTCGCCGCCGCCGTCTCGTTCGTCCTCTCGGTCACGCTGTGGTTCGGCGGACACGAGCTTCAGGGCATCTTCGTCGGGCTCTGGGTGCCGTCCATCCTCTCGCTCGGGGCGATGGTGAGGCGGTCATGAGCGCCGCCGCGATCTTCGCCGTCGGCGTGTTCGTCACGCTCGTCGTCGGCGCCGCCCTCGGTCTCCTCGTCTACGGCGCGATCCTGGACGGCCGCTACGCGGCGGAGCGCAGGGCCGAGGAGGAGAACCAGCCGCGCCTGCGGGCCGTCCCCGGCGGCCGGCGGGCCGCCTGAACGCCAACCAACCCAAGCCAACCCACCCAAGGAGAGGAAAAACAATGCCGCACACCATCCTCGAGACCGCCAAGGAGGCGGGGACGTTCGAGACGCTCCTCGCCGCGGTCGACGCCGCCGGCCTCGGCGACACGCTCGCGGGCGACGGGCCGTTCACCGTCTTCGCACCGACCGACGACGCCTTCGCAGCGCTGCCGCCGGAGACCATGAGCGGGCTCCTCGCCGATCCGCCCGCACTCGCCCGGATCCTGACCTACCACGTCGTCCCCGGCCGGATCATGTCGGCCGAGATCACGCGCGACAGCGAGCAAACCACGGTCGAGGGCGGCGTGGTCCGCATCGCCGTCAACGGCGCCGTGACGGTCAACGACGCCACCGTCGTCCAGCCCGACATCGAAGCCGACAACGGCGTCATCCACGTGATCGACCGCGTCCTCATTCCCGCCGCGTAGCGGCAGAGCGGAAAGGAACAACCATGAAGAAGACAGGAGCAGCAATCCTCGCCGGTGCCGCCGCGCTCGCGGCCGCCGCCTCGATCGCCGCGGCGGCGCCCTCGAAGCCGGCGGCGTCGAGCCAGAAGAACATCGTCCAGACCGCGATCGCCGCCGGCCAGTTCAAGACGCTCGTCTCGCTCGTCGAGCGGGCCGGGCTCGCCGGCGCGCTGTCCGGACCCGGCCCGCTGACGGTCTTCGCGCCTACCGACGCGGCGTTCGCGAAGGTGCCGAAGGCGACGCTCGCCGCGCTCGCCAGGAACAAGGCGGAGCTGAAGGCAGTTCTGCTCTACCACGTGGTCAAGGGCAAGGTCACTGCGTCGCAGGCGTCCATGCTCACGTCCGCGACGACGCTCGAGGGGGCCTCGCTCCCGATCCGTGTCACCGGCGGCAAGGTCTACGTCGGCGGCGCGCAGGTGATCAAGGCCGACGTCATGGCCTCGAACGGCGTCATCCACGTCGTCAACAAGGTGCTGATTCCCCCGAAGCAGTAGCCGCACCCGGCAGGCCCCGGCGCTCGGCATCGTGCGCCGGGGCCTGACCGCCGAAGGATCCGCGGAGCATCCACCCCGCCTCGGCGCCGACTCGTCCAGCCTTCATATTGACAACGGCGGACTGAGATTTTATGATCGATGGTGCAACAGGTACTATCGCAGCAAGGAGGATCCATGGCAACCATGGTTCGTTGGGAGCCGTTCCGGGAGCTGGTGACGCTCCAGAACGAGATGAGCCGGCTCATGAACGGGCTCCAGGGCGGCGACGTCCGGTCCGGCCAGAGCTGGCTCCCGAGCGCCGACGTGTGGGAGACCGACAGCGAGGTCGTGTACGCGTTCGACCTCCCCGGCATCCCCGAGGACAAGATCTCCGTCGAGCTCGACGACGGCGCCCTGACCGTGAGCGCCGAGCGCGCGCGGGAACAGACCGTCGACGAGGGCCGCTACTACCGCTTCGAGCGCCGCTTCGGCTCGTTCACCCGCACGATCGGCCTGCCCCAGGGGGTCGGCGACGACGACGTGAAGGCGACCTACGCGAACGGCGTGCTCGAGGTCCACGTCGCGAAGCCCGAGCAGCCGAAGCCACGCAAGATCGAGATCGGCGGCGCGGCTCCCGCCACGATCGAGGGCACCGCGACCAAGCACTGATCGTCCACCCCGGCGTGCCCGGCCGGCGTCACGCGAGGCCGGGCACGGCCCTCTCTCCCTAGTCCGTGTTGTCCCCCTGGACCCGCGGACCGACGACGCCACCAGGCTCCTCTCGTAGACCTGCCGGATCTCGTCGGAGCAGCACCGCTTCTCACACTGCTACGACCCGCGGGCACCTCACGGTGTTTACCACCGTCGGGAGGAGGAGCCGAGCCGGGAGAAGGCGAAATCACCCTGACGCACCGTGGCTGTCGACGCTCAGACGCAGCCGCCGGAAGGCGGCGCCGCAACCGGCGGCCGTGATTTCACGGCCCGCGTGGCGAAGGCGTCCGCCGTCACGCTCGGGATCGCCGCCCTCGCCTTCGGCCTCTGGCGGGTGCGGGACGTCCTCATCCTCCTGCTCCTCGCCCTCACGCTGGCGGCCGCGATCCGGCCCGGCGTCGAATGGCTCCGCCGGCACCACGTCCCCGAGTCGATCGCGATCCTCATCCACTTCGTCGTCGTCGGCGGACTGATCGTCCTGTTCATCTGGCTCGCGGTGCCGCCGGCGTTGCACCAGATCGGGCACGCGCTCAACCTGAACGCGATCGCCGGCACCTCGACGGGCCATGCGACCGGAGTCCGCGCGCGCGTGCTCACCTGGCTCCAGCACCACCTTCACGAGCTTCCCACGGGAACGCAGCTCATCCACCCGATCGCGTCGTACGGGAAAAAGGCGGGCACCGCAGTCGTCGCGATCTTCTTCACGCTCGCCGCCACCTGGTACTGCGTCACGGAGCGCGACCAGATGATCGAGCTGCTCGTCGCACTCTCGCCGGAGTCGAAGCGCGAGAGGGCGCGTGCGACCTACCTCGCGATCGACCGCCGCCTCGGCGCGTACACGCGCCTTCGCTTCTTCATGATCTTCGCGGTCGGAGCGGTGCTGTCGGCCGGCTTCTACGTCATCGGCCTCAACTACTGGCTGCTCGTCGGCGCACTCGTCGGCCTGATCGAGATCGTGCCGGTGATCGGGCCGCTGATCGGCTCCATTCTCGTCCTCGCCGTCGGCATCCCGCAGTCCCTCCACGTCGCCGCACTCTCCCTGCTCTGGCTCGTCTTCGTCCGCGAGTTCCAGAGCTACGTCGTCAATCCCCACATCGGGAAGACGGTGGGGCTCTCGCCCCTCGTCACGCTCCTCTCCGTCACGGTCGTGGGGGTCCTGTTCGGCGGGTTCGCCGTCATCCTCGCCGTCCCGTTCACCTCGGCGGTGGCGACGATCATCGACGTCCTCGTCCTCGGCCACGAGCCGCCCGCGACAGAGCAGCGGCGCACGGGCCGGGGACGCCGTTCCAAACCGCCTCGAGCGGACGGCTCGGCCTCGCCCGGCTGAGACCCGTTCAGCGGTCGATCCGGAAGACCGGGTGGTCGGGCGCGATCCTTGCAAGCTCCTCCGCCGGTGAGTCGGCGTCGACGCCGCCGAAGAACTGGCCGACCTCCCACTTCCAGCGGCGAAGGTAGGCGCGGAGAATCTTCTCCTTCTCGGCGTCGGCGACCTCGGTCGCGTGGAAGTGCTCGCGGCGGCGGCCGAGCAGGAGGTCGCCTTCGCCGGCGACGCGGAGGTTGCGCACCCACTGCGTATGGCCGCGCGGGGCGACGAGGTAGCGGGCGCCGTCGAGCGTGAGCACATTGACGGGGGTGCGGCGCGGCTCGCCGGTCTTGCGTCCACGGATCTCGAGCACGCGCGAGCCCCAGACGGAGACGCCGCAGCGGGTGAGGCCGGCGACGACCGGGTTGAAGACGTGGCGGGTGAACCAGTCGGGCGCCTGGTAGTGACGGGACTCGGCGTTCGCGCTCACACGGCCTCCTTCGCTTCGGGAACTTCATGATGCCGCGGCGGCGGCGAAGACCGCACGTCGAGCCGGCGCCGGAACGACCGAGAGGCGCTCGCGCGGCCCTCAGTCCTTGTACGGGTCGACGACGTCCCGGCCCGCCATGGCGACGCCGAGCGGACGCAGCGTGTGCGTCACCCGGATCGTGCCGCCGTGCGCGGCGAGCACCTCCGGCAGGCGCTTGTACACCTCCGGCGCCTCGTCGGCGCCGCCGCCGACGAGCACGATGCCGCGCTCGCGCAGGCGCTTCTGCACCGCCGGCCAGTCGACGACGCCCGGCTTCACCTGCTCCTCGACCCAGACCTTCGTCACGCGCGCGCCGGGATGATCAGGGCAACGCGCGCCGGCCGAGTCGAAGACGCGCGGGCAGTCGCGGTTGCCGCACGCCCACTTCTTGCGGCGACGGACGCGGCCCGCCGCCTGCGAGCGGCTCATCACGCGGCCGGCGCCGTGGACGGTGGAGTAGAGCGCCTGCTCGTTCTCCGGCGACTCGACGCCCTCGAGGATGACCGACTCGTCGCCCATCGAGCCGCCGACGAAGCCCTCCTGGCCCGGCAGGGCCGGCGTGCAGCCCTTGCGGATCACCCAGAAGGAGCGGCCGAAGTGCTCCTCCCGCCATGCGAAGTTGTGGTGGTTGTGCACCTCGTGCACCGCCTCGGCGCCGAGGATCTCGAGCACCTTGTCGACGACGACGTCGCGGCCCGCGTACGCATACTCGCCGGCGAGCTGCATCGCCGCGATGTACGCGTCGCCGAGCTCGGTGCCGACCTCGAGCAGCACCGGCGGCGAGTCCATCTCGCCCTCGGCCGCGTGCTCGTCGAACCGCTTGCCCTGCGCGAGCGCGAGGAAGCCGGACGCCGTCTTGTGGCCGAAGCCGCGCGAGCCGAAGTGG
>DATKNT010000040.1:0-9263 GCA_035541175.1 Gaiellaceae bacterium | reverse complement strand
CTCGGGATCGCGCAGGGCGCGACCGACTACGCGCTCGAGTACGCGAAGACGCGCGAGACGATGGGGAAGCCGATCGCGCAGCACCAGCTGATCCAGGCGAAGCTCGCCGACATGGAGACCGAGTGCGAGGCGGCGCGCGGGATCCTCTACCGCTTCGGCCAGATGTGCGACGACGGCGTCGACGGACCGGAGCTGACGAAGGTCTCGGCGATGGCGAAGCTCAAGTGCGGCGACGTGGCGATGGCGGTCACGACCGACGCGGTGCAGATCCTCGGCGGCTACGGCTACATCAAGGAGTACCCGGTCGAGCGCTTCATGCGCGACGCGAAGATCACGCAGATCTACGAGGGGACGCAGGAGATCCAGCGCCTCGTCATCGCCCGGGAGATGCTCCGCGAGAGCCGGGCGCCCCTGGCTGCTAGTATTTGAGCACGCAAGTTTCGTCCCGAGGGAGTCGCAGATGAAGCTCGAAGGCATCCACCACGTCACCTGCATCACCGGCGACGCGCCGCAGAACGTCGAGTACTACACGGGGACGCTCGGCCTGCGGCTCGTGAAGAAGTCGGTCAACCAGGACGACCCGACCGTCTACCACCTGTTCTACGCGGACGAGAAGGGAAGCGCCGGCTCGGACATCACCTTCTTCGAGTACCCGGGCGCGGCGAACGGGCGCGCCGGCGCCGGCATGGTGCACGCCGTCGTCTGGCGCGTCGGCTCGTCCGAGGCGCTCGACTTCTGGGCCGACAGGCTGGGCGTCGCGCGCGACGGCGACGTCGTCCGCTTCGAGGATCCGGAGGGGCTCGCGCACGAGCTCGTGGTCGCGAGCGTCCCGGACGAGCCGCTCGTCGCCGACCATCCCGAGATCCCGCACGAGCTCGCGCTGCAGGGCTTCGAGGGCGTGCGCGCGTACACGCCGCTGCCGGCGACCGCGAGCGCGGCCTTCCTCGAGCGGATCGGCTTCGAGCTCAGGGACGGGACGCGGTGGGAGACGCGCGGCGACAAGCGCGGCGGCTGGATCGCGTACGACGAGCCGCCGGCCGAGCCGGGACGGCCGGGCGCGGGCACCGTCCACCATGTCGCCTGGGCGTCCGAGCTGGAGGACGAGGAGGCGTGGCGCACGCGCGTCGCCGAGGCGGGCGGCCGGCCGACGCCGGTGATCGACCGCTTCTGGTTCCGCAGCGTCTACTTCCGCGAGCCGAGCGGCGTCCTCTTCGAGATCGCGACGCTCGGTCCCGGCTTCGACACGGACGAGGACCTGGCGCATCTCGGCGAGAAGCTGATCCTGCCGCCGGACTTCGAGCACCTGCGCGCGCAGGTCGAGCCGATCCTGACGCCGCTGCCGGATCCGCGGGAGAGCTGGACGCGGGCGTGACCCTCGCCGCGCTCGAGCGCCCCGCGGCCGGACACGGGTACAGGGATGAGCCGGAGGGCGCGCTCGTCCTCTTCCACGGCCGCGGCGCCGACGAGCGGGACCTGTTTCCGCTGCTCGACGTGCTCGACCCGGAGCGGCGCCTGAACGGCTACACGCCGCGCGCGCCGCTGGCGCTGCCTCCCGGTGGCGCGCACTGGTACGTCGTGCCGCGGGTCGGCTTCCCGGACCACGACTCGTTCCACGCGGGCTACGAGCTCGCGTCGGAATGGCTCGACATGCTGCCGTTCCCGCCCGAGCGGGTCGTGCTCGGCGGCTTCTCGCAGGGCGCGGTAATGGCGTACGCGCTCGGCCTCGGCGCTGGCCGAGCGCGGCCGGCGGCGCTGCTCGCCTTCAGCGGCTTCATTCCGACGGTGGAGGGCTGGGAGCTCGACACGGCGACGCCGTTCCCGCCGATCGCGATCGCGCACGGCACGTACGACCCGGTGATCCCGGTCGAGTTCGCCCGGCAGGCGAGGGCGCTGCTCGAGGGCGCCGGCGCCGACGTCCTCTACCGCGAGTCGCCGATCGACCACTCGATCGACCCGCGCGCGCTCGCCGAGCTCCGCGAGCTCGTTGCGCCTGCGCTCCGCTGATCTCAGCCGCCGGGATGCGGCAGCGACGAGGTGTCGACCACCTCGAAGTCCGCGCCGGTGATCTTCCCGAGCGTGTGCAGGTCGTCGTTCGACCAGCGCGGGTCGGGCGCGCCGCTGATGTACCAGCTCGAGCCGTTGTCCGCGAGGATCATCCCGTACGTCTTCAGCGCCTGGAGCACGATCCGCGCCTGGCGCGGGAAGCCGGAGATGTCGATGCTCGCCTTCAGCCGCACGCGCAGTCCCATCGGCGGCAGCGACGGGTCGTTCGAGTCGGACGCGTAGTGCCGTGCCGGGTAGACGTATGCGCGCCGCGTCCGCTCGGCCGTGAAGCGGAGCGCGTGGTCGATGACGCCGCGCGCGACCTCGTCGTAGCGGGCGAGCCCGGGGAAGATCGGCAGCCCGGCGGCGTCGGCGGACGTCCAGCCGGCGGGGCGGAGCGCGTTCGAGCGGAGGCTCCAGATCGCGCCTGAGCCGGCCTTCCAGCCGCCGCCCGGCGTCGGGTAGAGGGCGTAGAGCTCGTAGAGCTTGCATGCGCTCCTGTCGAGCAGGATCGCGTGACGGTCGCCGCTCGAGGTGCGTCCGCCCTCGATGTGCACCGTCCTCGGAATCGGGTACGGGCCGTTGTCCGACTCGTCGGCGTAGTCGAACGCGACGCGGGAGCGCGGCGTCGCCTTGGAGACGACGTCGAACGGGATGCCGATCGGACCGCCGTCCCAGAGTCCCGAGCCGAAGTCGGGATGCAGCCCGGTCGTGAGCCCGATCGACGCGATCAGCTGCGCCGAGTTCGCCGCGACGGGGAGCGTGTCGACGCGCTGGTTCCACGCGTTCGACGCCGGGAAGATCGGGCACGCGGGCGCCTGCGGGAGCGGCAGAGCCTGCGCGGACGCGCCGCCGAGCGCGAGCAGGAGCGCCGCGGCCGCGAGCGGGAGCAGCCGCCTCATGCGGGCGCCTCCGCGGCGGCGGGCAGCGTCACCGTCACCGTCGTTCCCTTCCCCTCGCGGCTCTCGAGGTCGATCGAGCCGCCGTGCTGCTCCACGATCGCGCGCACGATCACGAGCCCGAGCCCGGTTCCCGGGATCGCCTGACGCGTCGCGGTCGACGCGCGGAAGAAGCTCGAGAAGAGCTGGCCCTGCTCGTCGATCGGGATGCCGATGCCGTTGTCGGTGACGGCGAGCTGCGCGAACGAGCCCCGGCGCTCGACGCTGACGATCACCTCGCCGCCGGCGTCGGTGAACTTCAGGGCGTTCGAGATGAGATTGTCGAGCACCTGCGCCAGCCGGTGAGCGTCCGCACGCACCGGCGGCGCGCCGTCGACCTGGAGGCGGAGGTCGACCTCCTTCTCCACCGCGGTCGGACGCGCGGCCTCGACGGCGGCCGCGGCGATCCCGTCGAGGTCGACGGTGGCGAGCACGAGCTCGAGCCGGTGCGCCTCGATCTGCGCGACGAGCAGCAGGTCCTCGACGAGGCGCTGGAGCCGCTCGGTGCTGCGGCGGATCACGTCGAGGTACATCCGGCCGGACTCGCCGAGGCCCGCCTCCTCCTCCCGCAGCATCTCGAGGAAGCCGGAGATCGACGTGAGCGGCGTTCGCAGCTCGTGCGAGACGGCGGCGACGAAGGCGTCGCGCAGCCGGTCGAGCTCGCGGTCGGCCGTCACCTCGCGGAGCGTCCAGATGCGGCCGGTGAAGCGTCCGTCGGCGTCGGTGGTCGGCGACGTGTAGCCGCGGAAGACGCGGCCGCTTCCCCGGAGCTCGAACTCGTCCTCGCTCGACAGCATCGGCTGCTCGGCGATCTCGCGCATCCGCTTGCGGTAACGGTCGGGCTCGGTCGTCCGGCCGGCCACGGCGATCAGGCGGTCCGGGACGGTGCCGGTCGGCGGCAGCCCGAGCTCGACCGAGAGCCTGCGGAGCGGGACGTTCGAGATGAGCACGTTGCCCCGCACGTCGGTGAGGCAGATGCCGTCGAGCGTCGAGTCGATGAGCGCGGACTGCAGCGACATCTGCGTCCGGTGCGCCTTGTCGCTCTCGCGCATCCGGCGGCCGACGATGCTCGAGCCGACGGCGAAGACGAGGAACGCCGTCACCCGGACGCCGATGGTGAGGGCGCTGAGCGAGAGGCTCTGCGTGTCGGCCGCGACGAACCAGAGCACGAGCCCGACTCCGGCGACGGCGAGGCCGCCCAGGAGCCCGACGTCGTACGCGAACAGGCCGACCCACGGCACCAGCCCGATCGCGCCGATCTCGTTCGCCGAGTCCGTGAGCATCATCACGGCGAACGTGCCGAAGAGCCCGACGAGCGCGACGATCGGGACGAGGCTGCGGGGGCGGCGGCTGAGCAGGTGCTTGACGGCCAGGACGGCCCGGATGGTAGTCGCGCCGTCGAACGGCACCGGGGCTCTCAGCGCCCGAAGACCGAGCGGAGCGCGTCCCCGAGTGCGGCCGTCGACGACGGCTTGACGAGGTACGCGACGCTCTCCGGCGGCTCGAGGCCCGCCTCGCGCGGGTAGACGCTGAGGCAGACGACCGGAGGCACGTCGTCGCCGAAGCGGTGGAGGAGGCTGCGGCCGCGGAGCGAGGCCGGCTCGAGCAGGACGGCGTCCACCTGCGGCACCGGGCCGACCATCGGCGCCCGGACGGGGACGTAGCCGAGGCGCTCGACCGTCAGCTCGAGGAAGCGGCGCACCTCGGCGTTCGGCTCGGCGATGAGGACGCGCGGCTTCATGCGGCGTTCGCCAGCCAGTCGTCCGAGTCGTCGGTCCGCTTCGGGGCGCCGTCTCCGTCGCCGCCGAGGGCGAGCACGCGGACGAACACGAAGCACGCGGCCAGCAGCGCGAGCAGCATCGGCGAGCGGAGGAACTGGAGGACGACGACGGCCTGGGGGATGCGCAGGACCTTCGCACCGACGATGTCCGACGGCTTCGGCCGCCAGACGTCCGGCGCGGTCCGGTTGTCGCCCTGCACGACGAAGCCGTGCTCTGCGTCGCCGCCGATGATCCGGTGGATGACCTGTGCGCCCGCCATCGGGTCGCCCTTCGGCACGTGGTAGGCGATCACCTCGCCGACGTGGTAGTGCGCGCGCTTCTCGACGAGGACGAGGTCGCCCGTGTGGTAGCGCGGCAGCATGCTCTTGCCGGAGACGAGCACGTAGCCGGCGGGGCCGCCGAGCGACTGCGGGCGGAGGACCATCGCCCAGAAGACGAGCGCGGCGACCGCGAGCAGGAGCCCCGCCGCGTTCCCGACGCGAGCGAGCGTGACGCGGCGGCGCGGCGGCGCGGCCGGCGCCGGCACGGCCGCCAGGACCCGCTCCGGCGGCGGCGCGACGGGAAGCGACGGCGCGGGCGCCGCCGTCTCGTCCGCCGCGCGCGCCTCGTGCAGGAGCGCGAGCGTCGCGCCGAGCGCGACGGAGACTCCGAAGACCTTGGCGCCGGATCCGAGCCCGCTACTTCTCATAGTTGATCACCAGCTGCGGGCGGCGGCCCGCGTTCACGTTCTCGGAGGTAGCGAACGTCGTCGTCGCGTTCCCCGAGCCGGTCGTGTCGTTGATCCGCCAGCCGAAGCTCGCGGACGGGTTCTTGATCAGCGCGTCGACGTCGACGGTGAGGGTCGCGCTCTTCGAGACGTTGTTCGTCGTCCCGGTGGTGAAGCTCGTCGTCGCGGAGGATCCGTACGTCAGCGACTGCGCCGCCGTCCACGTCAACGTCGTCGGAGACCACGTCGTCAGCACGGGCGTCAGCGACAGCGTGCGGTTGCTCGCCGGCGCGGTCGTGATGAACAGCGTGAGCGTCGCGGTGTCCGCGCCACCCGTCGTCGGCAGCGAGCAGCTCGAGAGGTTGAACGAGACGAACGACCAGTCCACGCTGCCCGAGTTCGAGCGGACGAGCATCGTCGTCGCGGAGCCGTTCGTGCCGCCGGGCGTCGCCTGCGTGACGTACGTGTCGCTCGTCTGCGTCGTGCCCGTGAGCGTGCAGGTGCCCTTCGTCAGCGTCTGCGAGCCCGCCCACAGGTGCCAGGAGCCGACGGTCAGCGTCGCCGCGTACGCGACGCCCGCGCCGATGCCGACGGTCGCGGCGAGCACGACGGCGACGCGGCGGGGAGTGAGGCGAAGGCGGCGCATGCTCAGGCTCCCGTCAGTCCGAAGCTGTAGCCCGTGACGTTCGAGGCGGAGACGGTCGCGCCGAAGCTCGTGATCGTCACCGAGCAGGTCGTCCCGCAGCTGCCGACGGTGCCGGAGCCGCTGCCGAGGGCAGCGTTCCCGGAGCCGACGAGCGTCACCGAGAGCGTCTCGCCGGAGCACGCCGTCGGAATCCCGGCGACGTTCACCTGCGTCACGTTCCCGCTGTTGCCGACGTTGCGCGTGGCGGAGAGGGAGGACGTGCACGCGGTGACGCTCGCATTGCCGGCCGAGAGCGTCGTCGAGCCGATCGTGAGCGTCGCGGCCGCGGCACACGCGGTGAACGTGGCGGCCGCCGCGAGTCCGAGTCCGAGTGCCTTGGTGAGATGCTTCATGTCAGTCCTCCGGTGCTGCGGGCGGGGCGCCCGCCGCCAGGCGCCCCGCTCGCTCTGTCCGCCGGTACGTGGATCCGGCGAGTCCTCAGCCGTTGATCGCGACGCTGACGCCGGTGACGGCGGCAGCAGAGACAGCCGGGCTGGGCGTGAGCGTCAGGTTGCCGCTCGCAGGGACAGTGCCCGTGATCGTCTGAAGGTTCGAGTTGCCGGTGCCCGTCAGCGTCACGGAGATCGCCTTGCCGTTGCAGTTCGTGTCGTCGAGGCCCGTGACGATCACCGAGGCGACCTTGTAGCCCGGGATCGTCGAGTCGTAAGCCGTCGTGTAGGTGCCCGTCGGGGTGCCGGTCACCTGGCAGGACGCGACGGTCGCGTTGCCGGCGCTCAGCGTGTTGGCGCCGACGTTCAGCGTCGCGGCGAAGCCGTACACCGCGCCGAAGATCGTGAGGGCCAGGACGGCGGCGAACAGTGTCCGCCTCTTCGCCAGTGCCTTCAGTGCCTTGCTCATCTCTTCACTCCTCTGGTCTTGGTTCGTACCGGGCGGACGTCGTGCTGTCCGATGGCCAGAGGATCGACCAGCCGCCGATGAATCCCGGTGGTCGCCGCGTATGCAGACCGTATGACTCGAAAGTCACCTTTTCGGGGGAGGGACCGCCTCGAACGCGCTAGATCTCGACCGGGGCGTAGCGGCCGCGGACGTCGTCGACGAAGGCGGCGAGCCGGTCGGCGAGCGGGGCGGAGGCGATCTCGAGGACGTTCTCCGCGTTGGTCTCCCCCGAGTGGGAGAGGTTGAAGCTGCCGAGGAAGACGCGGTCGTCCGCGACCGTCACCTTCGCGTGCATGTAGTCGTGCACCGAGCCCGGCGCGTACGGCGTCGAGACCTTGCCCGAGAACGGCGCGCGCGTGAGGGCGGCGCGCAGCAGCGGCGCCTTCCACTCCGCGTTGCCGCTCTCGTGCCACTGGCGCAGCACCTCCTGCACCTGCGTCAGGTCGACGACGCCGGCCAGGTCGACGTGACCGTCGGAGGCCACCTGCGCGAGCGTGCCGAGGATCGGGCCGGAGCTGATCACGGGGGAGGCGATCCGGACGCGGCGCCGCGCCCCGCCGATCGCCCTCGCGATCCGGTGCGCGAGCTTGTCGCCGCGGCCGGGGCAGAACCACGGGCGGACGGAGATCGCG
Source organism: Gaiellaceae bacterium (assembly GCA_035541175.1). GTDB lineage: Bacteria > Actinomycetota > Thermoleophilia > Gaiellales > Gaiellaceae > Palsa-739. Next base: position 1,581 of record DATKNT010000040.1, on the reverse strand, counting down.
CCCACCCGGATGCGCCCGCTCGCCACGCGGCCGCTCCCGAGGACGCGCCGCTTGCTCCAGAGCTGCTCGAAGTCGTCGAGATAGCGCGCGGCGAGGCCGGGCGACTCGACCGTGACGATCACGTTCTCCTCGCGCGTCCACGAGTCGTCCGTCCAGTTCGTCGAGCCCGTCCAGACGCCGGCGCGGTCGCGGATCACGTACTTGTGGTGCATCAGGTCGGGGACGCCGGGGATCGCCGCCGTCGGGAACGGCAGCGCCTCGACCAGCTCCGGCTGCGTGCTCGGCGGCGGCGTGACGTTCGCGTGCTTCGCGTGGTCGGCGTTGTACGCGAGCCGGACGGCGACGCCGCGCTCTGCGGCGGCGACGAGCGCGCCGGCGACGATCGGCCTCAGCTCGTCCCGGAGGTGGAAGTCGTAGATCGCGATCTCGAGCGTGTGCTGCGCGCCGGCGAGAAAGTCGGCGAGCGCGCGGGCGGTGCGCTCTGCCGGCTGCGCGCCGTCGGCCAGCGTCTGGAGCTCGATCAGGACACCTTCGCGCGCATCCGCGCCTTGTAGACGCGCTTCGCCTCCTGGTAGTCGGCGAGGGACTGCGGCGAGTCGACGTCCCCGAGCGTCGGATGCGGAGGGACGAGCGGCTCGGCCACGGCGACGCCGTAGCGCTTCGCGAGCACCGCGCCGAGGCTCTTGATCTTCATCTCGCCGAAGCCGGGAAGCGCGGCAATCCGCGCGCGCAGCTCGTCGCCGTCGCGCGCGCTCGTCCAGATGCTCGCCGCGTCGCCGCCGTACTCGTCGGCGACGGCGGACGCGAGCTCGTGGACGCGCGCCGCCATCGCGCCGGGGAAGCGGTGGACCGCGGGCTTCTCGCGGAAGGCCTCCTCGACGCGGCCCGGATCGGTCGCGGCGAGCTTCGCCGGATCGAGCGTGCCGAGGCGCTGCTTGATCTTCAGCGGCCCGGTGAACGCGGTCGGCACCGTCACCTGCTGGTCGAGCGCGAACCCGACGAGCAGCGCGAACGGATCGGAGGCGATCAGCCGGTTCGCCTCGTCGTCGTCGGTGAAGTAGAGGCGGTCCGGCGCGGCCATGGCGCGATCCTACCCTCGTGGCGCTACGCCGACGCGTAGTCGAAGTCGCTCGCGTAGGCGCAGTTGCCGGCGAGCTCCCACGTGAACGGCTCGTCGTCGACGACGAGCTCGTCGGCGTACAGCTCCCGGCCGGCGCGGTCGTAGCCGGGGATTCCGCACGCGACCGGCACGTCCGTCTCGACCGGAACCGTCGCCCGCAGCGACACCGCGGAGCCGACGCGGAGCCGGTAGCCGACGCCGTCCGGGACGAGCTCGATCGGGCTCGTCCGCACGCCGATCAGGTGCCGCGCCTTCTTCACCCACGGCAGCTTCGAGACGTGCGGGCCGCCGGCGCCGCCGAGGAAGACCTGCGCGAGCGCCTCCCGCTGCGCGTCGTCGGCACGCGCGTCGACGTGCAGCAGCACCGACCACGGCGACCCCTCCTCGTCGTCGTCGTAGCGGACGACGAGCGCCGCCAGCAGCCCGGCGAGATCGACGTCGCCGACGTGCCCCTCGTCGAT
>DATKNT010000039.1:0-9312 GCA_035541175.1 Gaiellaceae bacterium | reverse complement strand
CGTGTTCCTCCGGCGCTCGCGCGCGCGCGCGGCGTACGCCGGCGTCTTCGTCGTCGTCGCGGCGCTCGAGCTGTACGGGACGTCGATCGGGACCTGGCGGTGGGCGACGACGCTGCCCGGGCTCGGGATCCCCGACGGGAGTCGGCACCCCCTACCGGTGCCGATGGGCAACCCGCCGTCTGGAGTCGCCTCGGGTTACGTCTGGTTCGACGTGATGGCGATGCTCGTCGCGCCGTATCTCATGAGTGCGGCTCTGTGGGCACGCATATCACTCGCCAAGTGGCAGCGCGGCGTCGAACTCCAGCCTGCGGCCGACGACGCCTAGCGGTTGACCATCTCGTAAGCGACCGCAGGCTCGGTTACGCGACGGCGGCTCCCCAGCCATCGAACTCGCACCCGCCGTTCGCTTCTCCTGCGGCGAACATCCATCGGACCCAATCGTCGAGGATGTCGAGCGAGATAGCCGTCTCCTGCGTAGAGCCATTCACTGCCCACGTCTTCTTCTTCAGAAGTCCACCACCGCTTGAACTCACTCCGACGTCATAGTCGGTCTCATCACGGAGAAAGCTCGCAAGCGCGTTCGCCTGCTGTTCGCTTGACGCGATGTAGAAGAAGTCGAGCCGCAGCTTGCTCTGCTCGGTTACTCCATGTTGCTGGAGGGCCTGCCACGTCTGACGGTTCATCGCAAGTTGATTCTCAAGAGACATAGCCGTAGATCCTATGTCGCCTCCAGTGCCATTCGTCGCGTCGTTCATGACAGACCGCCATCGTCCCCGCAATCATGCAGCCCGGTATTGGGGCTCGGGATCCCCGACGGGAACCCGCCGAGCGGGGTGGCGTCCGGCTACGTCTGGTTCGACGTGATGGCGCTGCTCGTGGCGCCGTGGCTCGTCTACGTCGCGGGGGCGCTGAAGCCGAACCGCGCGACGCGGTCCGCGGGCGCCTTCCGCAACTCGATGCGCCGGATCGAGCCGATCGGGATGATCAGCGCGTCGGGCGAGTCGTCGCGGACGTCGTGCACGTAGATCGTGATCATCCCGAAGCCCGGCTCGGGCTCGATCCGCTCGAGCAGGAACCGTGAGGTGTCGGCGAGCTCGATCTCGACGATCGGCGTCTCGACCGCCGCCGCCTCGGCGAAGGCGGCGATCGTCCGGTGCAGCCGCTCGACGAACGCCTCGTGCGGCAGCTCCGGCACCGGTGTCCACAGCTCGGGCACGGGACGAGCCTAGCGCGGCGCGCTAGAACAGGCTGTCCGGATCGGACGCGTCCGGGGCGCCGACGTGGGCGCGGCCGAGCTTCGTGATCGTCCGGCCGCGCGGCGTGCGCTGGATGAAGCCGAGCTGGAGCAGGAACGGCTCGTAGACGTCCTCGATCGTGTCCGGCTCCTCGCCGAGCGACACCGCGAGCGTCGAGAGCCCGACCGGGCCGCCGTCGAACTTGACGACGATCGTGCGCAGCAGCTCGCGGTCGATCCGCTCGAGCCCGGCGCCGTCGACCTCGAGCAGCTCGAGCGCCTCGCGCGCGACCGGCATCGTGATCGAGCCCTGGTGGCGCACCTGCGCGACGTCGCGCACGCGGCGCAGGATCCGGTTCGCGATCCGAGGCGTCCCGCGCGCGCGGCCCGCGATCTCGTCCGCGGCGTCGCCGGCGATCTCGACGTCGAGGATCCGCGCCGAGCGGCGAACGATCGTCGCGAGCTCGGCCGGCTCGTAGTAGTCGAGCCGGAAGGTCATCCCGAAGCGGTCGCGCAGCGGCGAGGTCAGCAGCCCCGTGCGCGTCGTCGCCCCGACGAGCGTGAACGGCGGCAGGTCGAGCGTCAGCGTCCGCGCCGCCGCGCCCTGCCCCATGACGATGTCGAGCCGGAAGTCCTCGAGCGCCGGGTAGAGGATCTCCTCCGCCGCGCGGCTCAGCCGGTGGATCTCGTCGACGAAGACGACGTCGCGCTCCTCGATCGAGGTGAGGATCGCGGCGACGTCCTTCCGCTCGAGCGCAGGCCCGGCGACCGAGCGGATGCCGACGCCGAGCTCCTCGCGGACGATGTGCGCGAGGCTCGTCTTGCCGAGCCCCGGCGGGCCGACGAGGAGGACGTGGTCGAGCGCCTCGCCGCGCGCCTGCGCGGCGGTGAGCGCGATCCCGAGCTGCTCCTTCACCCGCGCCTGCCCGACGAAGTCGGCGAGCCGGCGCGGCCGGAGCGTCTGCTCGAGCTCCTCGTCGTCCTCGCGGATGTCGGGCGCCAGAAACTGCGTGCTCATGCGGCCTTCTTCAACGCGAGGCGCACACGCTCCTCCGGAGGCAGCTCCGGATCCGTGTCGGCGAGCGCGCGCTCGGCGTCGGCGACGGAGTAGCCGAGCTCGACGAGCGCGTCGCGTGCGACGACGTGCGCGTCGCCGGGGCCGACACGAGCGAGATCCGGCCCGCCGGCGCCGAGCTTCTCCTTCAGCTCGAGCACGATCCGCTCGGCGGTCTTCTTGCCGATGCCGGGGATGGCCGTGAAGCGCGTCGTGTCCTCGCGGACGATCGCGCGGCGCAGCTCGTCGGCGGGCGAGCCGGAGACGATCGCGAGCGCGACCTTGGGGCCGACGCCGTTCACCGTCAGCAGCTGGACGAACAGCTCGCGCTCGGCGCGGTCGGCGAACCCGTAGAGCTGCATCGCGTCCTCGCGGACGTGGAGATACGTCTCGACGGTGACCTCGTCCACCCCGTCCGCGCGGCGGACGGCCGACGGCGTGGCGGCAACGAGGTAGCCGACGCCGCCGACGTCGAGCACGAGGCCCTCCGGCGTCGACGCGACGGGCTTGCCGCGCAGGCGGGCGATCATGGGCTCACCCTGTTCCCGTCATGCGCAGCAGCGGCGGCGCGAGCGCGTGGCAGATCGCGACGGCGAGCGCGTCGGCGGCGTGGTTCGGCGTCGGCACCGCCTTCAGCCCGAGGATCGTCTTCACCATCCGCTGCACCTGCGCCTTCTCGGCGCGCCCGTAGCCGCAGACCGCCTGCTTCACGCTCGACGGCGGGTACTCCGCGCACGGCACGCCGGCGAGAGCGGCCGCGACGAGCACGGCGCCGCGCGCCTGCCCGACGGAGAGCGCGGTGCGGGCGTCGGCGCCGACGTAGGACTCCTCGAGGGCGACCGCATCCGGCTCGTGCGCCGCGACGAGCGCCGCCACGCCGTCGAAGATCGTCCTCAGCCGCAGCTCCGGCCGCTCGCCGGGCGGCGTGAACCAGCATCCGTGGTCCACCGCCCTGAGGCGGCCTCCGCTTTCGTGGACGATCCCGTACCCGCAAGCAGCCGTCCCCGGGTCGATGCCGACGACCTTCACGCCGACACGGTAGGCATCGCGTCGGACGGCTCCGGACGAGGGACACTATGGACGTGAAGATCGCGATCGCAGCACTCGTCGCCGCGCTCGCCGCGGCAGCCGTCCTCGGAGGGCTCTACGCGACGAAGACGTCCGGCGGCAAGGCCGCCGCGTCCCCGTGCGGCGAGCAGCGCCTCTACGGCTACGTCCGCTCGCTCGTGAAGAAGGGCACGACCTACCGGCTGCAGTTCGACCCGGCGCTGTTCACGAGCGGGCAGACCGCGAACGTCGCCGCTGCGCAGGATCACGTGATCGCGCCGGGAGAGTCGATGCCGAACGACAACTACGTCGTGAACGAGAGCAAGCGGACGTACCTCTATCTCGTGCCGCCGTCGACGCCCGTCCGCGTGCTCACGCCGAAGGAGTACCTCACCGGCACCCCGATCACGGTCGCCCAGCTCGCGCAGCTCGTCGCCGGCGGGACGCCCGTGAAGCTGTTCGAGCCGCTCGACACCGGCTTCTGGATGTGGGTGCACGCCGACACGGCGTGCTCACTCATCCAGCAGTACCACCCTTAGCCCGCGACGGCCTCCAGCACGCGCTCCGGAATATCGAAGTTCGCGAACACTTCCTGAACGTCGTCGTTGTCCTCGAGGTCCTCGATCAGCCGGATGATCTTCTTCGCGTCGGATTCGTCCTCGACCGCGACCGTCGTCTTCGGCACCATCGTCAGCTCGGCGGAGTCGACGGCGAAGCCCGCCGCCTCGACCGCGCCGCGCACGGCGGCGAGATCCTCGGGCGCCGACGTCACCTGGAAGGACGAACCGTCGAGCGTCACGTCCTCCGCCCCGCCCTCGGCCGCGGCGAGCGTCAGCTCGTCCTCGTCGACGCCGTCCGCCTCGACGAGCACGACGCCGCGCCGCTCGAACAGCCACGCGACGGCGCCGGACCCGCCGAGGTTCCCGTCGTGCTTCGAGAACGCGTGGCGCACCTCGCCGGCGGTGCGATTGCGGTTGTCGGTGAGCGCCTCGACGATGACGGCGACGCCGCTCGGCCCGTAGCCCTCGTACACGACCGTCTCGAACTGGCTCGTGTCGGCGTCGGCGCCGGAGCCCTTCGCGATCGCACGGTCGATGGTGTCCTTCGGCATGGAGTACGAGCGCGCCTTCTCGACCGCGTTCTGCAGCGCGAGGTTCGCCGCGGGATCGGGCCCGCCGTCGCGCGCTGCGACGATGATCGCGCGCGTGAGCTTCGAGAAGAGCTTGCCGCGCTTCGCGTCGGCGGCGCCCTTCTTGTGCTTGATCGACGACCACTTGCTATGTCCGGACACTCTGCTCCTCCCTCACGAGGTTCAAGAACAGCTCGTGGATGCGCGTGTCGTCGGTCAGCTCCGGATGGAAGGCGGCGACGAGGAGCCGCCCCTCGCGCGCGAGCACCGCGTGGCCGTCGACCTCCGCGAGGATCTCGACGCCGGGGCCGGCGTCCTCGATCCACGGCGCGCGGATGAACACGGCCCGCAACGGCTCGCCGTCACCCAAGTCGAGGTCCGCCTCGAAGCTCTTCACCTGGCGCCCGAAGGCGTTCCGGCGGACGCGGAAGTCGCCGAGGGCGAGATGGTCGCGGTCGAGCACGATCATCCCGGCGCACGTCCCGAAGATCGGCGCCTCGAACCGGCGCAGCGCCTCGTCGACGCCGTAGAGCCGCATCAGCCGCCCGATCGCGGTCGACTCGCCGCCGGGGATGATCAGGCCGTCCAGCCCCTCGAGCTGCTCCGGGAGGCGCACCTCGACCGGCTCGGCGCCGAGGCGCCGCAGCATCGCCGCGTGCTCGCGGAAGTTCCCCTGGAGCGCCAGGACGCCGATCTGTAGCCGCTTCTCCACACAATCGATTCTAGTGACGCTTGTGTTCCCGGCCGTTTGCTGGGAGGGTAGGTGCGCGGGCAACTCTTTCAATAGGGGGGTCAAGGTGAAGCATTCACTGCGGGTTGCGGTCGTCCTGGCTGCGTGCGCATCGGCGCTGGCCGTCGCCGGGGGAGCCTCGGCGCGACAGCAGATCATCATCGTCAACGGCTACTCCGGCCACTACGAGGGCTTCTACTCGAGCGCGGTGACCGGCCAGATCGCGCCGTTCACGATGGACATCGCGCCGTCGCGGACGTCGATCTACAGCGGCGTCCTGCTCCTGCCGGCCGTCCGCGAGCCGTTCCACGTCGCCATCGCCCGGAACGGCGGCTTCCTCGCGCTCGGCACGGGGCCGAGCGGGTTCCTCGCGGCCGGTCGCACGACGCCGATCGCCGGCGGCGCCAGCTCGCTCTCGACCGCCGGCTACCTCATCCGGACGCCCTCGGGGCTCGACCGCGGCTCGCTGCGGTTCGTGCAGTCGCTCACCGGCGGCGACGCGTCGACGCTCGCGCCCGACGCGACGGGGAGCTGCACGCTGCCGGACGGGTCGGCCGTGTCGATCGACTTCCGGATGACGGGCGTGAACGGCGGGGACTTCGGCGCCGCGGTCTCGTTCGACGGCTCGAGCTTCCCGCTCGTCGGCAGCATCGGGAATCCCGACCTTCGCACCGGTGACGCGCAGGTCGTCGCCACCGGCGTCTCCGCCTTCGGATCGATCGACTTCGACGGCTCCTGGGTCGGCGGCGCACAGCCGCACATGCAGGGAACGGCGACGGTCAGCCTCGGCGACGGCAGCGTCCGCGTCGCGGACTGCGCGCTCGTGCCTGCGGTTCGGCCGACGGGCGGAACGACGTAGCGGCGGCTACGTCTCGGCGTCGGAGCGCGACGCGAGCCCGAGGACGACGAGCAGGAAGCCGACGAACGCGAAGACGAGCGCCGGAACCCAGCCCTGGAACGAGGAGGAGACGCTGAACCCGCCGTAGGAGACGACGGTCTTGTGCCCCCACGCGGCCGAGAAGTGCGTGCCCGCCGCGAGCAGCCCGATCGTGCCGAACACCGCCCAGCTCGACCGCTTCGAGGCGTACGAGATCGCGACGTAGGCGAGCGCGGCCACGGAGATCAGCGCCCAGTCGAAGTCGCTCGAGTGCAACCAGTAGAGGAAGCTCCCGCCGATCAGCAGTCCCGCCGCGAAGTGGAGCCAGAACCCGGCTGGGCTGTCGCTCGCGGCGCCCGCGAGGAGATAGACGATGCCAACGAGCAGCGTCAGCACCGCCGTCCAGTTCCCACCGGCGGAGAGAAGGTCGATGACGAAGAACCAGCCGACGAAGACCGCGATCGACGCGATCCACGGGAACCGGAAGAGGCGCATGTCGCCGATCGCCGCGACGAGCACGAGGAGCTCGAGCGCGAGGCGCGAGAGCGAGAACGAGCTGAAGGACACGCTGCCCGAGATCCAGCCGAACCAGGACCAGAGCGCGCCGACGAACGCCGCCCACGCGATCACCGCCGTGAACGCGAAGACTCCGGCGACCAGCCAGCGATCGCGGCGCCTGAACTCGGTGGCGATGCCGTAGAGGACGACCAGCACGAGCAACGCCCAACCGGCGAACGCGCCGCTACCGTACTGCCCCGAGAGGTAGCCGAGCGCGCCGATCGCCGCGCCGAGGACGGTCAGCCCGCCGGCGTACAGCAGGAACGACGCCGTCGTCCAGCGCGGCTTGCGAGCGTCCACGCGCCTATCCTCACGCGCGGGACGGACGGAACGGCTACCAGCCGCGCGTCTCGAGCAGCTGGCTCGGATCGAGCGACGCGGCGGAGATCCCCACCATCGGCTCGCCGAGCCCGGCGGAGACGCGCGCGACGATCTCCGCGTCGTTGAAGTGCGTCGTCGCCTCGACGATCGCCTTCGCGCGGCGCTCGGGGTCGCCCGACTTGAAGATGCCGGAGCCGACGAAGACGCCGTCCGCGCCGAGCTGCATGCAGAGCGCCGCGTCGGCCGGGGTCGCGATCCCGCCGGCGGTGAAGGTGACGACCGGCAGGCGGCCGTGCTCGCCGACCCAGCGGACGAGCTCGTACGGCGCCTGCAGCTTCTTCGCCTCCGAGTACAGCTCCTCCGGCGACGTCGCCGTGAGCCTGCGGATGTGCCCGAAGACGGCGCGCATGTGGGTCACCGCGTTGACGATGTCGCCGGTGCCCGCCTCGCCCTTCGTGCGGATCATCGCCGCGCCCTCGGAGATGCGCCGCAGGGCCTCGCCGAGGTTCGTCGCGCCGCAGACGAACGGGACCGTGAAGGCCCACTTGTCGACGTGGTGCTCGACGTCGGCCGGCGTCAGCACCTCGGACTCGTCGATGTAGTCGATCTCGAGCGCCTGGAGGACCTGCGCCTCGGCGAAGTGGCCGATCCGGCACTTCGCCATCACCGGGATGGTCACGGCCTCCTGGATCTCGCGGATCTTCTCCGGGTCGGACATGCGGGCGACGCCGCCCTGGGCGCGGATGTCGGCCGGGACGCGCTCGAGCGCCATCACCGCGACCGCCCCCGACGCCTCGGCGATCTTCGCCTGCTCGGCGTCGACGACGTCCATGATCACCCCGCCCTTGAGCATCTCGGCGAGGCCGCTCTTCACGCGCATCGTCCCGTACTCGGCCACGTCCCCAGTCTATCCGGAGACTCTCAGGAGCCGAGGGAGCCCATGGCCGTGCGCCGGCCGCGAATGCGGCCGGCTCCAGGGGTCTTCGCGCGCGGCGGAATCCGCGCGAGCGAATGCCGCAGCTCGCGCCGGCAAGCCGCGAGCCGTGCCCCGGCCGCGACCGCAGCCGGCTCCAGGCGTCTCCGCGCGCGGCGGAATCCGCGCGAGCGGATGCCGCCGCTTGCGCCAGCAAACTACGAGCCGAGGCAGCCGAGGGCCGTGCTGATCTGGGACTGCGTCGGCGCGGTCGTCCACACGAGCACCGCGTTCCGCTGCGTCTCCATGATGTCGTGCATGTGGCGCTTGTAGAAGGGCGTCGCATGCGCGGTGAACGCGTGCTCCGTCTGGGCTGCGCCCTTCTGGTCCGCGGCGAACGCGATCGTCAGGACGTTGCCGCCGGGCGCGGTCGCGCGGATGCCGCCGTTGTCCGCGAAGCCCGCGATGAAGCCGACCTTCGCCGGGTCGGTGGTGACGCCGGCGAACCCCTTGCTCGTCAGGCACTTCGCCGTGCCCGTCGCCGTGTACGGCGCGCTGCTGCGCGCGCCGCAGCCAGCGGCGAGCAGCGCGAGCGGGACAAGCCCGAGCACGACGAGAGGACGTGGCCGCACGGAGCGACTGTAGCCGCGCCGGGCGGCGCCCGGTGGGAGAATCCGCGTCGTGGAGCCGTGGTCGACAGAGCCCGCCGGTCGCTTCCACGAGCACGAGCTCGAGAGCGAGGCGCTGCGCGGGAACCGGCTCGGCGACCCGTATGTACGCCCGCTCTGGGTCTACGCGCCGCCCGCCTACGAGGCGGAGCCGGACCGGCGCTTCCCGTCGCTCTACCTGATCCAGGGCCACACCGGGCAGCTCGACATGTGGCGCAACCGCTCGGCGTTCCGGCCGACGGTGCCGGAGCTCGTCGACCGCCTCTTCGCCGATGACGGCTGCCCGCCCGCGCTCGTCGTCTTCGTCGACGCGTGGACATCCCTCGGCGGCTCGCAGTTCCTCGACTCGCCGGCCGTCGGCCGCTACCACACGTATCTCTGCGACGAGGTCGTCCCCTTCGTCGACGCGCGCTACCGGACGCTGCCCGAGCCGGGGCATCGCGGCATCAGCGGCAAGTCGAGCGGAGGCTACGGCGCGATGGTGACGCCGATGCTCAGGCCGGACCTGTTCGGCGGCCTCGCCACGCACGCGGGCGACGCGCTCTTCGAGCACTGCTACATCCCGGACTTCCGGGAGGCGACGCGGGCGCTCCGGGACGCCTACGACGGGTCGTACGAGAAGTTCTGGGCGGACTTCCGGTCGCGGACGGCGTTCACGAAGGGCACCGACTTCCCGCTCCTCAACGCGTGGGCGATGGCCGCCTGCTACTCCGCGAACGAGGACGGCTCGGTCGAGCTGCCGTTCGAGCCGGCCTCGGGGAAGCTGCGGCCCGAGGTGTGG
>DATKNT010000038.1:0-21449 GCA_035541175.1 Gaiellaceae bacterium | reverse complement strand
GCCGTCGGGCCACGAGGCGTACCGCGAGCACGTCCCCGAGTTCACGATCGTCTGCGCGCCGTCGTTCAAGGCGTACGAGCCGGCGGACGGGACGCGGACGAGCACGTTCATCGTCCTCAGCTTCGAGCGGAAGCTCTGCCTCATCGGCGGCACCGGCTACGCGGGCGAGCTGAAGAAGTCCGTCTTCACGGTGCTCAACTACCTGCTGCCGCTCGAGGGCGTGCTGAGCATGCACTGCTCGGCGAACGTCGGCGACGGCGGTGACTCGGCGCTCTTCTTCGGGCTGTCCGGCACCGGCAAGACGACGCTGTCGGCCGACCCGCGGCGCGGCCTCGTCGGCGACGACGAGCACGGCTGGAGCGACGAGGGGATCTTCAACCACGAGAACGGCTGCTACGCGAAGGTGATCCGCCTCTCGCCGCGCTCGGAGCCCGAGATCTACGCGGCGACCCGGCGGTTCGGGACGGTGCTCGAGAACGTCGCCTTCGACGAGACGACCCGCCACGTCGACCTCGACGACGACCGCTTCACGGAGAACACGCGCGCGTCGTATCCACTCGACTTCATCGCGAACGCGGTGCCGTCGAGGACGGCCGGCCATCCGAGCAACGTCGTGCTCCTGACGTGCGACGCGCAGGGCGTGCTGCCTCCGATCGCGCGGCTCAGCGTCGACCAGGCGCTCTACCACTTCGTCTCCGGCTACACGTCGAAGATCGCCGGAACGGAGGCCGGGCTCGGTGCCGAGCCCGAGATCACCTTCAGCACCTGCTTCGGGGCGCCGTTCATGGTGCACCACCCGGCGGTGTACGCCGGCCTGCTGAAACGGAAGATCGAGCGGTACCGCGCCCGCTGCTGGCTCGTCAACACCGGCTGGGTCGGCGGCCCGTTCGGCGTCGGCAAGCGGATCAGCATCGAGCACACCCGCGGTCTGCTCGACGCGGCGCTGTCGGGCGCACTCGACGAGGTCGCGTACCGCGTCGACCCGGTCTTCGGCTTCGAGGTGCCCGAGCACTGCCCCGGGCTGCCGGACGACGTCCTCCGCCCGGAGTCGACGTGGCCGAGTGAGGAGGAGTACTGGGCCCGCTACCGCGAGCTCGCCACCCGCTACGTCGGCAACTTCCGCAAGTTCGCGCCCGAGTGTCCTCCCGAGCTCGTGAACGCGGGCCCCCGGCTCGAGCAGCCTGTCCGCTGAGCCAGCTAGGGTCCTTCGCGCGTGCATCTCCGCGCGATAAAGCTCCGTGGGTTCAAGTCGTTTCCCGAGCCGGTCGAGGTCCGTCTCGACCGGGGCGTCGGCGTCATCGTCGGGCCGAACGGCTCCGGGAAGTCCAACGTCGCGGACGCGATCCGCTGGGCCGCCGGCTCGCTCAGCCCGAACGAGCTGCGGGCGGAGAAGCCCGACGACGTCCTCTTCGCGGGCGCGGCAGGACGCGGCGCCGCCGACTTCTGCGAGGTCGAGCTCCTCTTCGACAACCAGGATCACGCCGGCCCGTTCGAGTACTCCGAGCTGTCCGTCGCGCGGCGGCTGCACCGCGGCGGCGAGGGGCAGTACCTCCTCAACCGCACGCCGGTGCGCCGGATCGACCTCGTCGAGCTGCTCGCCGACCTCGGGCTCGGCCAGGGCATGCACTCGATCATCGGCCAGGGCAAGGTCGAGGCGATCCTCGCGTCGAAGCCGGAGGAGCGGCGCGCGCTGATCGAGGAGGCCGCCGGCCTCGGGCGGTTCAAGGCGCGCCGCCACCGGGCGGAGCTGAAGCTCGCGCGCGTCGCGGTGCAGGTCGAGCGCGCGCGCGACCTCGAGGACGAGGTGCGGAAGCGGCTGCGCCCGCTCGCGCTCCAGGCCACGGCGGCGGAGCGCGCGGAGAAGCTCCGGCTGGAGATCGCGCGGCTGCGGGCGCGGATCGCGCAGCTCGACCTCGCGACGCTCGACGAGCGCCTCGCCGAGGCGGCCGAGCGGCGCGCGGCGGCGGGGCTCGCGCGGAAAGCGGCGGAGGAGCGGCTCGACGCGGTGCTCGCCGAGCGCGGCGCGGCGGAGGAGGAGCTCGCCGACGCCGCAGGCAGGCGCGAGCAGGCGATGCAGGCGCTCTACCGGCTGCGCAGCGCGGCCGAGCGGCTCGGCATCCGCCGCGAGTCGGCGGTGGGCCTCCTCGAACAGGCGCGGACCGAGCTCGCCGCGGCCGAGTCGCAGGCCGGCGACCCGGGAGTCGAGGCGGCCCGGCTCGAGCAGGCCTCGCGCGAGGCGGCCGAGGCCGCGCGCGCGGCGGCGGTCGAGCGCGAGACGCGGTTCGAGCGCGCGCGCCGCGCGCTGATGCGGCTGCTCGGCGCCGAGCGTGCGGCGCAGGCGGGCGCGCAGGAGCGGCTCGACGCGGTGCTGTCGGAGCGGACGGCGATCGAGGAGGAGCTGACCGGCGCCGCCGGCGAGCGCGAGGCGGCGCTGTCCGTCTCGTACGAGCTGCGCAGCCGCGCCGCGCGCCTCGCGGTCCAGCGGGAGTCGGCCGTGCGGCTGGTCGCGCGGCTGGAGGCGGAGCTCGGCGAGGCCGAGGCGGACGCCGCGCGCGGCGGGCCGTCGCCGGCGGAGCTGGAGCGGCAGGCGCTGCTCGCGCGGGCGGCCGCGCGCGAGGCCGCGCACGAGCGCGACACGCTCGCGGAGCGCGCGCTCACCGCGCACGAGCGGCTCGGAACGCTCGAGCGCTCGCTCGCCGAGCGCGAGGGGATCCCGCCCGCGGCGCGAGCGCTCGCCGAGCAGGGCGAGCGGCTGGCGCTGTCGCTGCTCCGCGTCGACCCGGGAGACGAGCGCGCCGTGGCGGCGGCGCTCGGCCCGCGCGCGTCTGCCCTCGTCGCCGACGACGCGAAGGCCGCGCTCGAGCTGCTGGAGCGGGCGGCGGCGGCCGGGCTCGGTCCGCTGCGCGTGCTCGCCGGGCGCGACCCGAAGGAGCTCGTCGCGGAGCTGCCGGTGGTCGAGAAGGACGAGCTGCTGGCCTCGCCGGTCCCGGCGGTGACGCGCGACGGCTACGGCTACGACCCGCAGCGCGGCGAGCTCTGGTTCGCCGGCGAGACGGCGGAGGCGGTGCTGCTCGAGCTGGAGGCGCGCCGTGCGGCGCTCGCCGAGGAGGCGCGCTCGCTCGCCGAGCAGGCGCAGTTCGCCGAGCGGGAGGCGGAGGCGGCCGACGGGCGCGCGGCCGCCGCGGAGACGGCGTTCGCCGAGGCGGCGCCGCGGCTCCGGCTCCGGCGCGCCGACGCGCCGACGCTGCGCTCGCTCGTCGCCGCTGCGCGGCGGCTGGAGCGGGCGCTCGACGCGCTCGACCGCGCCGTCGACGCCGTCGAGGCGCCGCTGCGCACGCGCGGCGAGGCCGGCGCCGAGCGGACCGCCGAGCTCGGCGCGACGCTGCGTGCGCTCGGCGAGCGCGAGAGCGCGCTCCGGCGCGAGGTCGCCGCCGCCGCCGAGGGCGCCGCCGCGGCGGAGCGGGATCTCGTCCGGCTCGGCGGCGCAGCCTCGACGGAGGATCAGGGAGCGGGGGAGGTCGACGCGCTCCGCGCGGAGGCCCGCTCGCTCGTCGCCGCCGCGGACGCGGCCGGCGAGGAGGCCTCCGCCGCAGGCGAGCGCGCCCGCGCCGCCGAGGCCGCGCGGATCGACGCCGCCGTCCGCGCCGGCCGGCGCCGCGCGCGTCCGCACGAGCTCGCGCGCGTCCTCGCCGGTGTCGAGCGTCTCGACGGGGCGCTCGCCGCCGCCGGCGCCGCGGCCGCCCGCTTCGAGACGCCGCTGCGCGCGCGCGTCGACGCCGGCGGCCACCGCACCGGCGAGCTCGGCGAGGAGCTGCGCCGCCTCGGCGCCGCCGAGGTCGAGCTGCGCCAGGAGCTGTCCGCCGCGTCCGAGCGCGCGTCCGCGATCGACGTCGAGGTCGCCCGCATCGAGGCCGAGGCCGGCGAGGCGCGGCGCCGGCTCGAGCACGCGCGGTCGCTGGGAGCGCCGGCGGCGGAGCCCCCGGCGCCCGGCGGGGCAAACCGGTCGCCTTCGGCGCCCGGCGGCGAGCCCGCCGAGGGCGACGACCGCGACGAGCTCGCCGAGCGCGCGGAGCGGCTCGAGCGCCGCCGCGAGGCGCTCGGCCAGGTGAACCCGCTGGCGAAGGAGGAGTACGACGCGGAGAAGGCGCGCCTCGAGGAGCTGTCGACGCAGCGCGCCGACCTCGAGGCCAGCCTCGCCGAGCTGGAGAAGCTCAGCGCCGAGCTGGCGGAGACGGTCGAGCGCCGCTTCGCGGAGACGTTCGACGCCGTGCAGCGGCACTTCCACGAGGTGGCGGCGACGCTCTTCCCCGGCGGCGAGGGCCGGCTCAGTCTCACCGAGTCGGACGACGACGAGGAGCTGCCCGGGATCGAGGTCGAGCTCCGCCCGGCCGGGAAGCGGGTGCAGCGGCTCTCGCTCCTCTCCGGCGGCGAGAAGGCACTCGGCGCGATCTCGTTCCTGTTCGCGCTCTTCCTCGCGCGACCGTGCCCGTTCTACCTCCTCGACGAGGTCGAGGCGGCGCTCGACGACACGAACATCGGCCGCTTCGTCGCGCTCCTGCGCGGCTACGCCGACCGGGCGCAGTTCGTCGTGATCACGCACCAGAAGCGGACGATGGAGGCCGCCGACGTCCTCTACGGCGTGACCATGGGCGGCGACGGCGTCTCGCAGATCGTCTCCCGCCGCCTCCCGCGCGAGGAGGCGGAGGCGGTCAGCGCGGCGTAGCCTTCGTTGCGCGATGCCGCACGACGAAGCCACGAAGGTTCCGCGCAAGCTCTACGAGCAGGAGCTGCAGAAGCTCCAGGCGGAGCTCGTGAAGATGAAGGAGTGGGTCCGCGTCAACGGCGCCCGCCTCGTCGTCGTCTTCGAGGGACGCGACGCCGCCGGCAAGGGCGGCGCGATCAAGCGCATCACCGAGTACCTCAACCCGCGCGTGGCGCGCATCGTCGCGCTGCCGGCGCCGACCGAGCGGGAGAAGGGTCAGTGGTACTTCCAGCGCTACATCGCGCATCTCCCGACCGCCGGCGAGATCGTCCTCTTCGACCGGAGCTGGTACAACCGCGCCGGCGTCGAGCACGTGATGGGGTTCTGCCCGCCCGACGAGTACCGCCGCTTCCTCCAGCAGTGTCCCATCTTCGAGCGGCTGCTCGTCGACGAGGGGATCATGCTCGTCAAGTACTGGTTCTCCGTCAGCGACGCGGAGCAGGAGCGGCGCTTCCGCTCCCGGCTCGAGGATCCGCTGCGCCGCTGGAAGCTCTCGCCGATGGACCTCGAGTCGCGCGCCCGCTGGGTTGAGTACTCGCGCGCGAAGGACGAGATGTTTGTCCACACGGACATCCCCGAGGCGCCGTGGTACGTCGTCGAGGGTGACGACAAGCGCCGCGCGCGACTCAACTGCATCGCGCACCTGCTCTCGCTCGTCCCGTACGAGGACGTGCTCGAGACGCCGCTCGAGCTGCCGCCGCGGCCGCACGAGAGCGACTACGAGCGGCCGCCGCGCGAGCTGTTCCGCTACGTCCCGGACTACACCGCGAAGCTGCTCGCGTAGCCGTGGCACGAAGCTGGTCAGAGCTGCTGGGGGAGGCCGGCGCCTCCCCCGAGCCGGAGGCGGAGCGCGCGGGGCTGTTCTCGCGGCTGCGCGACTCGCTGTCGAAGTCGCGCCGCGCGCTCACCGGCGAGCTCGCCTCGGCGGCGTTCGACCCGGGAAACGAGGCGGACTGGGAGCGGCTCGAGGAGGCGCTGATCATGGGCGACGTCGGCGTCCGGGCGACGGCGGAGCTCGTGCGCCGGCTCGAGGCGCACGGCGAGATCGGCGACCTGAACGAGGCGCTCGCGGACGAGATCGCCGGCCTGTTCGGCGAGCCGCCGACGTTCGACGTGACGCACGCGCCGACCGTCGTCCTCGTCGTCGGCGTCAACGGCACGGGCAAGACGACGACGATCGGCAAGCTCGCCGCGCGGCTGGCGGAGCACGACCGGTCCGTCGTCGTCGCCGCCGCGGACACCTTCCGGGCCGCGGCCGAGGAGCAGCTCGAGATCTGGGCGCAGCGCGCCGGCGCGGACTTCGTCGGCTCGTCGCGCGGCGGCGACCCGGCCGCGGTCGCCTACGACGCGATCGAGGCGGCGCAGGCGCGCGGCCGGGACGTCGTCATCGTCGACACGGCGGGCCGCCTGCACACGCAGACGAACCTGATGGAGGAGCTGGCGAAGGTGCGCCGCGTCATCGCCGGGCGGATCGAGGGCGCGCCGCACGAGACGCTGCTCGTGATCGACGCGACCACGGGCCAGAACGGCCTGACGCAGGCGCGGCTGTTCGCCGAGACCGCCGGCGTCACCGGCGTCGCGCTGACGAAGCTCGACGGGTCGGCGAAGGGCGGCGTCGCCATCCCGATCGCGTACGAGCTCGGCCTCCCGGTCAAGCTGATCGGCGTCGGTGAGCGGCTCGACGACCTTCGCCCCTTCGATGCCGCAGACTTTGCGCGCGCCCTCGTCGCGTAGCTCGCGAAGCTGCGCTTCGCTCCCTGGGAAACGGAACTGCGCGAGTCGGAGAGCGCGGTCTCCGACTCGCTCCGTGCTGTTCCGGCTTGCGATGCTCTGGGCGCGTCGGCTGCCTCGGCGTGCGTGAGCGTGCCGCGGCATGCTCACGCGCTCGTTCGGCCGCGCACCAAGCCGGCTGGCGCCTGTCTTGGCGCGCGGCCCTTGGCCGCTCGAAGCTTCGGGCGGCCACAGCGTCGGCGTACCACCCGCGCCCTCGTTGAGGGCTCGCTACTCGGTCACGAAGACGACGTGATACTCGCTGATCGGGTTGTGGTACGACTCGAGCAGCCTCAGGCGCCCCGTCACGCCGGCGGCCTCCATCTGCGCGTGCGCGTCCGCGGCGGCCTCGTGGAGTGAGGGCACCTTGTCGCCCTCGGCCTTCGAGACGCCGACGAAGACCCGCTTGCGGTAGTCGTCCGTGGCGCTCATGCGCCGGGGAGCGGCCCCATCTTGACCACCCACTCGCTGATCGGGTTCGTTCCCTTCACGTAGATCGCCTCGACGAGCAGCTCGATCGTCTTGCCCTTGTAGTCCGGCTTGGCGACCTCGTAGGCCTTCTCCATGGCGTCCGTGAGGCTGACCTTCGAGTCGCCGACGTAGTAGGTCCCCGACTTGTCTTCGTGTCGACCCTTCAGCGGAACGGGCATTCCTACCTCCGGTTCGTGGCTGGCGCGACGATACCCGTTTCCGCCCTGCGTGGAAAGAGCCTCAGCCCCCGCGCGCCGGCGCGAGCTCGGTCGCCCGGCGGGCGGCGACGACGTTGCCCTTGCGGGCGAAGGCCTCGGCGGCGCGGCCGGCGGCGATCGCCGCGTCGTCGTCTCGCCCCGCGAGGATCAGCACGTCGGCGAGGCCGACGAGGGTGGACCCCCGCAGGTCGAGATAGTCGGTGTCGGCCGCGGCCGACACCGCCTCCTCGGCCAGTGTCTCCGCCTGCCGGAGCTCGCCGCGCCGCGCGAGGATGCCCGCCCTGGTGGAGCGCCAGACCACCTGGGTCACCAGGTCGTCGCTCCCCGCGGTCTCCTCGCTGAAGCGCGTGTACTCCTCCGCCTCGTCGTCGCGGCCCTGCGCGGCAACCGCCCGCGCGAGGAAGGCGGCGAGTGTCGACCGGACGCCCCGTTCGCCCATCCGCTCGAACGTCTCGTAGCCGCGGCGCAGCTCGTGCTCGGCCGCGGCCGGGTTGCCCGCGAGCATCTCGATCTCGGCGCCGACGAGCGACCGCGCCGCGCGGCGGAACTCGTGCCCCATCTCCTCGTAGGTGGCAACCGCGCGTGCGTAGAGGCGGCGCGCCTCGTCGAAGTCCCCGCGCATCGCGCTGAGCCCGCCGAGCGTGCTCTGCAGCGCCGCCTCGAGCGCGCGGTCGCCGGCCGCATCGGCGAGGAACTCCCGGCAGCGGGCGAGCGCCTCGTCGGCCGGGGTGGGGCCGTAGTAGAGCGCCTGCGCGAGGAGCGCCACGAGCGTCGCCGCCTCGCTCGAGCCGCCCCGGCGTGCGTGGTCGAGCGCGCGCTCGAGCGCCTCCGCGCGCCGGCGCCAGCGCCCGCCGACGGAATGCGCCTCGCTCACGAGCCACCAGGCCGTCGCGAGCCCGACGTCGTCGCCGAGCGGCTCCAGCCCGGCGATCGCCTCGTTCCCGACCCGGACCAGCCCCTCGGTTCCCGCCTCCGGCCGAGTCCAGCTCCGGATGAACTCGCGCTGGACGAGGCAGCGCAGCCTGATGCGCTCGTCGCCGGCCGCGGTCGCGCGCTCGACCGCCTCGGCGAGCACGTCGTTCGCGGCGGCGAGCTCGCCGGCCCGCATGAGGGCGCTGCCGTGCTCCGGCAGGAGCTCCAGGCGCCGTGGGTCGTCGGTCGGAAGGAGCGCGACCGCCCGGTGGAGGAGGTTCACGGCGGCGCGCGCGTCGCCGCGGGCGAGCGCCCTGCGCCCGGCGGCCGCGAGCCGCTCGCCCGCCCGCGAGCCGAGACGCGCATCGGGCGCACCGAGCTCGGCCTGGAGCCGGTAGGCCCGCTCGAGGTGGTAGCCGACGATCTCCTCGAGCTCGCGCCTGCGCTCGCTGCGCTCCAGCCGGTCGGCGAAGCGCTCGTGGAGCGTCGCGCGCAGCGCCTTCGGCATCTCGTCGTAGGCGGCGTCGCGGATCAGGATGTGACGAAACCGGAAGATGTCCTCACGCGGGTCGGCGGCCTCGTCGGGCCGGATCAGCCCTTTCCGCGTCAGCGAGAGCAGGTGGGCACCGACGTCTTCGTGCAACCCGGCGGGAGCGAGCTCGGCGACGTCGGCGCGCGAGAACCCGCGCCCGATGATCGATGCGTGCTCGATCACGGTGCGCTCGCCCGGCTCGAGCCGGTCGAGCCGGTCGGCGAGCAACGCCTGGATGGTCGGAGGGAGCGAGGACGCTCCGCCGTCGAGCGCGAGCGCCGCGAGCTGCTCGGCGAAGAGCGGGTTCCCCTCGGCCGCATCCCGGATTCGCCGGCGCGCGTCGGGATCGAGGTCGCCGAGGCCGTCGAGGAGCGTCTCGGAGTCCTGCTCCGAGAGCGGCTCGAGCTGGGTGATCCCGCCCGTCAGCCACGTGGGCCTCCGGTCGGCGAGGTCGGGCCGGGCGAGGCAGAGCAGGAGGACCGGCGCGTGCCGGATAAAGCCGGCGAGGTACTCGAGCAGGTCGAGGAAGGTCGGCTCGGCCCAGTGGATGTCCTCGATGCAGACGACGAGCGGGCGCTCGGCGGCGAGCGTCTCCAGCAGCCGGCGCACCGCCCAGAAGATCTCGTCGCTGGACGACACCGCCGCGGTCTCCGGCTCGAGGAGGCCGCGCAGGGCGGCGGCCGCGGCGGCGTCCTCGCCGCCGGCGAGCGCGGCCTCGACCGCGTCGACGCCGCCGGCGGCGAGGACGAGCTCGACGACGGGCAAGAACGTGATCCCCTCGCCGTAGGGAAGGCAGCGGCCCACGAGCACCGTTGCCTCCTCCTCGCCGATGGACGCGAGGAGCTCGGCGGCGAGCTTGGACTTGCCGATTCCCGCCACGCCGAGCACGGTGACGAGCCGGCAGCCCCGCTCCGAGACCGCCTGCTCGTACGCGGCCCGGAGCTCCGCGAACTCGGCCGTGCGGTCGACGAACGGCGTGTCCGTGCGCCGGCGCACGCCCGCTGCGTCCGTGGACACGTCGACGACGCGCCAGGCCGGGACCGGCAGCTCCTTCCCCTTCATCGCGAGCGCGCCGACCGGCTCGAGCTCGGCGGCGTCCAGCACGAGCGCCCGTGTCGTCGCGCCGATGAGGATCTCGTCCGGCTGCGCCGCCTCCTCGAGCCGCTTCGCGGTGTTGACGGCGTCGCCGGTGACGAGGGCCCCGCCCGCACCGTCGCCCCCGGCCACGACCTCGCCGGTGTTCACGCCGATCCGGGTCCGTAGCGTGGGACCGCCCCGAGCCGCGAGGCTGCGGTTCATCGCGTCGACCGCCTGCCGCATCTCGACCGCCGCGCGGACGGCCCGCAGCGCGTCGTCCTCGTGAACGTGGGGGACGCCGAAGACCGCCATCACCGCGTCGCCGATGAACTTCTCCACCGAGCCGCCGTGGCGCTCGAGCGGCGCGCGCATCGCCTCGTACCACTGCGCCATCACCGCCCGGACGGACTCGGGATCGAGCCGCTCGCCGAGCTCGGTGGAGCCGGCGAGGTCGCAGAAGAGGACGGTGACCGTCTTCCTGACGGCGGCGGAGGACATGGCCCGAAGTGTGACAGGCGTCAATAACGGGGTCAGTACACTGGTTCGCCGTGTTCGACGCCCTCTCCGACAGGCTGCAGAGCGCCCTCGGCGACCTCCGCGGCCGCGGGACGCTCGACGAGGAGACGATCTCGCGCGCGATGCGCGAGGTCCGCCTGGCGCTGCTCGAGGCGGACGTCAACTTCGACGTCGTCAAGCAGTTCGTCGCGCACGTGCGGGAGCGCGCGCTCGGGCAGGACGTCCAGAAGAGCCTCACCCCCGGCCAGCAGGTCGTGAAGATCGTCCACGAGGAGCTGACGGAGCTGATGGGCTCCGGCTCCTCGAAGCTCGCCTTCTCGCCGCGGCCGCCGACGACGATCCTGCTCGCCGGCCTCCAGGGCTCCGGCAAGACGACCGCGGCCGGGAAGCTCGCGCTCCTGCTCGCGAACGACGGCCGGAAGCCGGCGCTCGTCGCCGCCGACCTCCAGCGGCCCGCCGCGATCGAGCAGCTGATCCAGCTCGGCGCGCAGGTCGGCGTGCCCGTCTACGCGGACGAGCGCTCCGACCCGGTGAAGGCGGTCCACCAGGGGGTCGAACGGGCGACGGCCGACGGCCGCGACGTCGTCATCCTCGACACGGCGGGGCGCCTGCACGTCGACGAGGCGCTGATGGAGGAGCTCGCGGCGGTGCGGCGCGAGGCGAGGCCGACGAACGTCCTGCTCGTGCTCGACGCGATGACTGGCCAGGAGGCCGTGAACGTCGCGAAGGCGTTCCAGGAGCGCGTCGACTTCGACGGCGTGCTGATGACGAAGCTCGACGGCGACGCGCGCGGCGGCGCGGCGCTCTCCGTCAAGGCGGTCACCGGCCGGCCGATCAAGCTCGCCTCGGTCGGCGAGAAGCTCGACGCGCTCGAGTGGTTCCACCCCGACCGGATGGCGTCGCGGATCCTCGGCATGGGCGACGTCCTGACGCTGATCGAGCGCGCGGAGGCCGCGGTCGCCGAGGACGAGAAGGAGGAGCTCGAGCGCCGGATGATGGCGGGCGAGTTCACCTTCGACGACTTCCTCAAGTCCTACAAGATGATCCGTCGGATGGGCCCGCTCCAAGGCGTGCTGAAGATGATCCCCGGCGTCGGCAAGCAGCTCGACGGGCTCGACCAGGTGAACGAGAAGGAGCTGGGCCGTGTCGAGGCGATCGTCCTCTCGATGACGCCGCAGGAGCGGCGGGTCCCGCACGTGATCGACGGCTCCCGCCGCAAGCGGATCGCCGCCGGCTCGGGCACGACCGTCCAGCAGGTGAACCAGCTGATCGAGGCGCGCCGGCAGATGGCGAAGATGATGAAGGCGATGGGATCAGGCAAGATGCCGTCGCTCGCGGGGCTCCAGGCCCAGGGGCCGGCGCTGCCGAGCGGCAAGCCGCGCCCGAGTGCGACACGCAAGACGTCCAGTAAACGCAAGAAGCGAACGAAGAGGTAACGAATGGCTGTGAAGTTGAGGCTGACGCGGGTCGGCTCGAAGAAGAACCCGATCTACCGCGTCGTCGCCGCCGACTCGCGCTCCCCGCGGGACGGCAAGTTCATCGAGATCGTCGGCCGCTACAACCCGCAGACGGAGCCGTCGCTGATCGAGCTCGACGAGGAGAAGGTGAAGGCCTGGCTCGCGAAGGGCGCGCAGCCGACCGAGTCGGTGGCGAAGCTCCTGAAGACGCAGGGAATCCAGTAGTGCGCGACCTGCTCGAGGAGCTCGCCCGCCGGCTCGTCGACGAGCCGGACGCGGTGCGCGTCGAGCAGGTCGAGGGGGAGGACGGGTCGCTCGTCTACCGGTTGCACGTCGCGGAGGGCGACGTCGGCAAGGTGATCGGCCGCCAGGGCCGGATCGCCCGCGCGCTGCGGACGCTCGTGCGCGCGGGCGGCGTCGAGGCGGGGCGCCGGCTCCAGCTCGAGATCG
This sequence comes from Gaiellaceae bacterium, assembly GCA_035541175.1. Lineage (GTDB taxonomy): Bacteria > Actinomycetota > Thermoleophilia > Gaiellales > Gaiellaceae > Palsa-739. Next base: position 9,284 of record DATKNT010000038.1, on the reverse strand, counting down.
TCGGCTAGTGAGCGTCGCGGCGCTCTACGACATCCACGGGAACCTCGCGGCGCTCGAGGCGGTGCTCGCCGAGGTGCCGGAGGACGCGACGATCGTCGTCGGCGGCGACGTCGTCGCGGCCGGGCCGCAGCCGGCCGAGGTGCTCGAGCGCCTGCGCGGCCTCGGCGACCGCGTCCGGTGGCTGCGCGGCAACGTCGACCGCGAACTCGACCCGGACGAGGAGGGGCTCGCCCCGCGCGACATGCTCGACGAGACGCGCGCGCGCCTCTCCGCCGAGCAGATCTCGTTCCTCCACGAGCTGCCGCCGACGGTGCAGATCGAGCGCGTGCTGTACGTGCACGCGTCGCCGCGCAACGACATGGACATCTTCACGGAGCAGACGCCGGACGAGCGCATCGCGTTCCTGTTCGAGCACCTCGACGCGGACGTCGTCGTCTGCGGGCACACGCACATGCAGTTCGACCGGACGATCGGCGGCATCCGCGTCGTCAACGCGGGCAGCGTCGGGATGCCGTACGAGGACGAGCCCGGCGCGTACTGGCTGCTCGACCTCGAGCACCGGCGAACCGCGTACGAGGGCGGGCCGGTCTCGTCGATGACGCGGGAAGAGGCCCTGCGGGTCTTCACCGAACGTGGCCTCTGACCTCGTGCCGGTCGGCCGGGTCGGGCGCTCCCACGGCCTCGACGGCTCCTTCTTCGTCGACGGGCCGAGCGAGCGCGCCGAGGTGTTCGCGGCGGGCGCGGTCGTCTACGTCGACGGCGAGCCGCTGAGGGTCGTCACCTCGAAGCGCGGCTCGCAGAACCGGCCCGTCATCCGGCTCGAGCGGCGGGTCGAGCGCGACGCCGAGCTCGCCGTCCCGCGTGCCTCGCTGCCTGCGCTCGAGGGGGACGAGTACTACGTCTTCCAGCTCGTCGGGCTCGTGGTCGAGGAGGAGGGCGGGCGGGTCCTGGGGCGCGTCCGGGACGTCCTCGACTACCCTGCGAACGACGTGCTCGAGCTCGACTCGGGCATGTTCCTGCCGCTCGTCGAGGCCTGCGTGCGGCAGGTGGACGTCGAAGGCGGGCGAATCGTTGTCTCCACCGGCTTCGCCGAACCCGAATAACCTCATCCGCCCAACCTGATCAGGCATCGTGCGCATCGACGTCTTCACCCTGGTACCTCACGCCTTCGCGTGGCTGACGGAGCAGCAGCCGATTGCCGGGGTGCTCGGGAGCGAGCTGGAGCTGCGGCTGTTCAGCTACCGCGACTCGACGCCGCTGCGCGGCGGCCAGGTGGACGACGAGCCGTACGGCGGCGGCGCGGGAATGGTGCTGCGCGTCGACGTCGTCGCGGCCGCGCTCGACGCCGCGTACGGCGGCGTGCCGGAGCACCGCGTCGTCGCGCTGACGCCGCAGGGCCGCCCGCTGACGCAGCAGGTCGTCGAGGAGCTGGCGGAAGAGGAGGCGCTGACGCTGCTCTCGGCGCGGTTCGAGGGCTTCGACGAGCGCATCGTCCGGCATCTCTGCAGCGACGCGATCTCGGTCGGCCCGTACGTCCTCTCGAACGGCGACCTGCCGGCGATGATTCTCCTCGACGCGGTCGCGCGGCGGCTCCCCGGGGCGCTCGCCGAGGGCTCCGGCGAGCTCGAGAGCTTCTCGGCCGAGCTGGGCGGCGCGCTCGAATACCCCCACTACACGCGGCCGGCCGAGTTCCGCGGCTGGACCGTGCCCGACGTGCTCCTCTCCGGCGACCACGCCCGCATCGACGCGTGGCGAAGGGAGCACGTCCGCTAGTGCCCCGTCCGGCGACACATGTCCGCTTCTGGCCCGCGATCACGCGGCGCGCTGCCGCGTCCTCGGTCGCGCCCGTAGCTTCGGCTACGAGCGCTCCCTGCGTCCTTGCATCGCTTGGTGCTCGCGACCCAGAAGCTGGACGGCGCCACCGGAAGGGGCACTGATGAGGGACCCGCTCGGCCGGCTGTTCCCGAACCTCCCGCACGGCGCCCGCGTCGCGCTCGACTGGGTGATCACGATCGCCGGGGCGATCCTGATCGTGCTCGCGATCAAGCAGTGGATCGTCAACCCGTACCGGATCCCGTCCTCGTCGATGGAGCCGACCCTCCACTGCGCCCGGCCCGCGCCCGGCTGCGAGGCGCGATTCAGCGACCGCGTGCTCGCGTGCCGCTTCTGCTACCGCTTCTCGAGCCCGAAGCGAGGCCAGATCATCGTCTTCGAGACGCCGCCGCTCGCCCAGGTGCGCTGCGGCGCCGGCGGCACCTTCGTCAAGCGGCTGATCGGGCTCCCCGGCGACACGGTGAGCGAGCGGAACGGCTACGTCTACATCAACGGGAAGCTCCTGAAGGAGCCGTACATCCAGGCCTCGCGTCGCGACCACGAGTCGCCGCGCACCTGGCACGTGCCCGAGGGCTACTACTTCTTCATGGGCGACAACCGGAACGAGTCGTGCGACTCGCGGGTGTGGGGGCCGGTGCCGCGGAAGAACCTGATCGGCGAGGTCTTCTTCGTCTACTGGCCGCCGAATCGGATCGGTTTCCGCTAACCTGGCCTCCGGCCTCAGGCCCCCCTCGCCATGAGCAACATCATCGACTCGATCGAGCGCGCCCAGCTGCGCCGCGTCCCCCGCTTCAAGGCGGGCGACACCGTTCGCGTCCACTTCCAGGTGATCGAGGGCCAGCGCCGGCGCGTCCAGGTCTACGAGGGGATCGTCATCAAGCGGCAGGGCTCCGGGGCGCGCGAGACGTTCACCGTCCGCAAGCAGTCGTTCGGCGTCGGGGTCGAGCGGACGTTCCCGCTCCACTCGCCGAAGATCGAGAAGATCGAGGTCGCCGCGATCGGCGACGTCAACCGCGCGAAGCTCTACTACCTGCGCGGCCGCGTCGGCAAGAAGGCGCGCGTGCGCGAGAAGCGGTACGGCGCCGCGGCCGTGCTGCCGGAGGCGCTCGACACCGATCTCGAGACGGTCGAGGAGGCCGAGGTCGTGCCGCCGGAGGAGCCCGAGGCTCCCGAGGCCGAGGCGGAGGCCGAAGCCGAGGAGCCGGTGGAGGCGGAGGCCGAGACGGCCGAGCCCGAGCCCGTCTCCGCCGAGTAGCCCGCAGCTCCCTCGCAGCTTCGTGACGGTTTCGTGACGGGGGCGGTTGCCCGCTGACCCGCGCGCTATCCTCGGCGCGGATGAAGCGGACGGGCCAGCGGCTGCTGCGATTCGACCGGAAGCTCGGCGCGCGCTTCGTCGCGGGGGCGGACGAGGCGGGGCGCGGCTCCCTCGCCGGGCCGCTCGTCGTCGCCGGCGTCCTCCTCGACTACGGCTCGCTGAAGGAGCACAAGGTGCGGCCGCTCGCGTACCTCAACGACTCGAAGCAGTGCTCCGAGGAGCGGCGCGAGGAGCTGTTCCACGCCGTCGTCGGGTGCGCCGAGCGGATCGCGGTGCGCGTGATCCCGCCCGGGGACATCGACCGCAACGGGCTGCACAGGTCGAACCTCGCCGGCCTGCGCGCGATGCTGGCAGCGCTGACGCCGCCCGCCGAGGCGTGCCTCGTCGACGGCTTCCGGCTCGGGCCGCTCGCGCCGGAGCACACCGCCGTCGTCGACGGCGACGAGAAGAGCGCCGCGATCGCGGCCGCGTCGATCGTCGCGAAGGTGACGCGGGACCGGCTGATGCGCCGGCTCGACGCGCTCTATCCCGCATACGGGTTCGCGCGTCACGTCGGCTACATCACGCCGGGCCACTCGGCCGTTGTTCGCGAACGGGGACCATCCGCGGTGCACCGGCTCAGCTTCCAGGCGCTCTGCTACGCGGGAGAAGAGAACGCCGCGTAGCGGCACGGGCGGCGCCGCGGAGCGCCGAGCCGTCCGGTGGTACCGGCTCCGCGGCTGGCGGATCCTCGGCACGAACGTCTGGGCCGGCGGCAACGAGCTCGACCTGATCGTCCGCCGCGGCCGCGAGCTCCGCTTCGTCGAGGTCAAGGAGAAGGGGGGACATGCCTTCGGCGACCCGCTCGAGATGGTGACCGCCGAGAAGCAGCGGCGCGTCCGGCGCGCGGCTGCGTCGTGGCTCGCCGACCGGCCGGAGCTGGACGCTCTCGTCGTCGGCTTCGACGTCGTCGCCGTCCGCGAGGGCCGGCTCGAGCGCGTGCCGAACGCCTTCTAGCCCGCGAGCGCCGCAGCGGCGGCTTCGAGCCGCCGCGCGAGCGCCTCGAGCTCGTGGACGGCGCCTGCGTCGAGCTTGTCGGCGCCGTCGATCCGGACCGTCGTCCGCTCGAGCTCCGCGAGGAGCGCGTCGAGCGCCGCGACCGGGTCGACGTCGCCCGAGATCTCGACCGGGGCGGGCGCGGCCGCGGCGAGGACGCGCACCGGCTCCGGCCTCGACCGCCGTCGGCGGAGGACGAGCACGACCAGGGCGGCGGCCAGGACGGCTGCGAGGGCGAGAGCGACGAGCACGGGCCCGCGAACTCTAGGATCCGGACATGACGGAGGCCCGGCTCGTTTCCGCCGAGACCGGCGGGCTCGTCCCTGAGGACGGCGGCTGGTTCGTGCTCAACGCGAAGGACGCGCGCTGGCTCGACGGCACTCTCGGCGCCTACTGCGCGTGGGAGGGGCGCGAGGACGCGCGCTTCACGCAGGTCGGCATCAACCTCAACGTGCTCCTCCCGGGAGTGCCGATGGCGATGTACCACCGCGAGAGCACGCAGGAGGAGTTCCTCGTGCTCGACGGCGAGTGCCTGCTGATCGTCGAGGGCGAGGAGCGCCCGTTGCAGAAGTGGGATCTGTTCCACTGTCCGCCCGACGTCCCGCACACGATCGTCGGCGCGGGGGAGAGGCCCTCGCTCGTGCTCGCCGTCGGGAAGCGGATCCCCGACGAGGAGAACGACCTGCTCTACCCCGCGGATCCGGTGGCGCAGAAGCACGACGCCGGCGTCGCGACGGAGACCTCCGATCCGAAGGACGCCTACGAGGGCATGACGCACGAGTGGCGCGACTACGAGCCCGGCTGGCTCCCCGACTAGGACCTCACCGCCCGCCGTCGAACCCCGTTCCTCGTGGCCGTCTCGCAGGAGGAGCTGTACGCGACGCTGGACCTCGAGCTCTCGTGGTCGGAGCGCGCGCTCCCCGAGCACGAGCGGACGAAGCACGTGCACCGGCTCCACCCGTATCACGGGAAGTTCATCCCGCAGCTCGTCGAGATCCTGCTCGACCGGTACTTCGAGCCGGGCGGTCACGTGCTCGACCCGTTCGCCGGCTCCGGGACGACGCTCGTCCAGGCGCTCGAGTCGGGTCTCGACGCGACCGGCGCCGAGCTCGCCGCTTTCAACTGCCTGCTCATTCGCGTGAAGACCGCGCGGTACGACCTCGACGCGCTCGGCGCCGAGCTGCGCGACGCGTGCGCGCGCGTCGACGCGCTCGACACCGCCGACACGCGACGTCCAAGCGAGCCGTACCTCCGCAGCTGGTACGCGCCGCGCGCCGCCGCCGAGCTGCTCGCGTTCCGCGACCTGATCCGCGGGTACGAGCACGAGGACGTGCTCCGCGTGATCCTCTCGCGCGCCGCGCGCTCGGCCCGCCGCGCCGCCCACTTCGACCTCGAGGCGCCGCGCGAGCCGCAGACCGGCGAGTACTGGTGCCACAAGCACCGCCGGCTCTGCCGTCCCGTCGAGTCCGCAGCCGGCTTCCTCCGTCGTTACACGCTCGACACGCTCGCCCGGATCGAGGCGTTCGCCGCCGTACGCGACGACGAGCGCGACGCGGCCGTCCTCCACGGCGACTCCCGGACGATCGAGTACGCGGCGACCTTCGACGGCGTGCTGACGTCGCCCCCGTATCCGGGGCTGATCGACTACCACGAGCAGCACCGCTACGCGTACGAGCTGCTCGGGCTCGACGACCGCCGCGCGGACGAGCTCGGCGCGGCCGGGGACGGCACCTCGCGCGCGGCGCTCGACTCCTACCGCACCGGCGTCGCCGAGTCGCTCGCGAACGCCGCCGCCTCGCTCCGCCCCGGCGCGCCGGTGCTCGTCGTCGTCAACGACCGCCGCGACCTCTACCCGGCCATCCTCGACCGCGCCGGGCTCCGCCTCGAGGCGCGGCTGCGCCGGCACGTGAACCGCCGCACCGGCCGCCGCGCCGGCGAGTACTTCGAGGACGTCCTGGTCGCGCGGGCGACCTAGACCGTCATGTGGCCGACGACCTCCATGAGGTCGACGCCCACGCGATGACCGATGCCCGCGTCGCCGGGGCTCATCGCGCTCATGATCGCGTCGCCCGCACGCATGTCCTCCTCGGTGTCGAAGAAGATGACGAAGACGGACTTGCCGCTCGCGGTGTCGGCGAAGAAGTAGGCCTCCTTCGAGTTCAGCCCCTCCGGCGGCCCGTCCTGCGTCGCCTGCGCGACCGCCGCCTTGATGTCGCCTGCCGCGCCCTCGAACGTCGCGATGCGTGCGTACATGCCAAGCCTCCCCTGTCGGTGACCGGCGGAGACTAACGGGCGGGCTCGTGCTTGTCGATACGCGCGCCGGTGTCGTAGGCTCGTGCGCACATCATCGACCGGCCCGGCGGCACCGGTCGCAAACGCCAGGGGGAGGGGAACATGCGCGGACGCTGGAGTCGCGTCGCGGCACGCCGCACGGTGCGCGTCGCAGTGCTGTCGACGGTGTTGCTCGCCGTCGCCGGGGGAATTGCCTACGCGACGATTCCGGATTCGAACAACGTCTACAACGCCTGCCTGCTGAAGGCGACGGGGACGATCCGGTTGATCGACACGTCCCTGCCGAGCCACGACTTCCGGAGCCACTGCACGATGTTCGAGCAGCCGATCTCGTGGAACGAGCAAGGGGTGCCCGGCCCGCAGGGCCTCAAGGGCGACACCGGCCCGCAGGGCCTCAAGGGCGACACCGGCGATCCGGGCCCGAAGGGCGACACGGGCGCGCAGGGGCCGCAGGGTCCCGCCGGCCCGATGGGCCCGTCCGGCCTCGGCGTCGGCCAGAAGCTGATCGCAGGAGGCACGTACGGCGCTCCCGACGCGACCGGCAACGTCGCCACGTACTCGTCGAGCGGCGGCTTCACGATCACGACCACCGACGGCAGCGGCGTCTATGACATCAAGATACCGGCCGGCACCTGGACGCACTGCTACCCGATCGTGAACTTCCAGACCTACTTCGTCGCGGCGACGCCGGTCATCACCTACGGCGCGCCCGACGGGACGGAGTTCGTCGTCGACTTCGGCACGCACGCGAACACGACGTTCAACTTCATGTTCGTCGAGCCCTGCTGAATCGGAGCGGCCCGGCGGGTGCGACGCGCCCGCCGGGCCGTCGGCGATGATGCGCGGGCATGACCGGTCCCATCCCCGATCGCGCGGCGGCTGCGGCCCTCGCGGCCGCCCTCCGCCGCATCGACTACGTCGAGGAGACGGTCGACGACCTCGTCCGCGAGGACGGGTTCTCCGGCGGCGCCGAGGAGGTGCTCGTCGCCGAACGGCGGCTGCCCCGGTCGCGGCTCGGGACGGCGATCCGGCTGCTCGCCCTCCAGCTCCCCGTGGCGCGCGCCGACGCGGTCGCCGCGCTCGGCCGCAAGGGAGTGGACGCGCTCGCCGCGACCGGGCTCGCCGAGGTCGGCGCCGAGGTGGTCGCGAGATCGCGGCTCGTCCCCGTCGGCGATCTCCTCCTCGCCTCCGACGGCTTCACCCAGGCGGCCGAGGATCCGCCCGACTGGGTCGCCGGCTACACGCTGACGGGCAGGACGTGCGACCTGCTGACGCCGCGTGCGCGCGGCCGCCGCGCGCTCGACGTCGGCACGGGCAGCGGCATCCACGCGCTGCTCGCAGCGCGGCAGCACCGCGAGGTCGTCGCCGTCGACGTCAACCGTCGCGCCCTCGCGTACACCGCGCTGAACGCCGCGCTGAACGGCCTCGACAACATCGAGTGCCGGCAGGGGAGCTACTTCGAGCCGGTCGCCGGCGAGCGCTTCGACCTGATCGCCTGCAACGCGCCGTACGTCATCTCGCCGGAGCAGAAATGGGCCTACCGCGACAGCGGGCTGCGCGGCGACGAGCTCACGGCGACGCTCGTCGCCGTCGCGGCCGAGCATCTCGCCCCGGGCGGCTACGCGACGATGCTCGGAAGCTGGCTCGTGCTCGGCGACGACGACTCCGAGGCGCGCCCGGTCGCGTGGGTGCGGGCGACCGGCTGCGACGGCTGGGTGCTCGCGGAGCCGGAGTCCGACCCGCTCTCGCACGCGGCCGAATGGAACTCGACCTTCTACGACGACCCGCAGGCGTACGCGGCGGTGCTCGACGAGTGGACGGCGTACCTCGCGCGGCTCGGCGCGCGCGGCGTCGCCGAGGGGGCGATCCTGCTGCACCGCCGCGAGGGGAGGACGACCGTGCGCGTCGATTTCATCGACGCCGAGGAGCTCGAGCCCGCGGGCGCGCAGGTGCGCCGCGCGTTCGAGAACCGCGCGCGGCTCGCGACGATGCGACGCGACGACCTCGCCCGCGCGAAGCTCGCCCGCGCGATGCCGATCCGCGTCGAGCGCGAGCTCGGCCGGAGCCGCGGCACGCTGCTCATCGACGCCGGCACGAACTCGACGCTGCCCGCGTCCGACGCGTCGATGCGGATCGTCGAGCGGCTCGACGGCGCCACGACGCTCACCCGCCTCGGCGCCGACCGCGCAGCGCTCGCGCTCTGCCGCACGCTGCTCGAGCTCGGCGCGCTGAGGTTCGCGTCATGACGGACCTCGGCGAGTTCATCGCCGGGATGCCGAAGGCGGAGTTGCACCTCCATCTCGAGGGCACGCTCGAGCCCGAGCTGAAGTTCGAGCTCGCCGCGCGCAACGGCGTGGCGCTCCCGTACGCGTCGGTCGAGGAGATGCGCGCGGCGTACGGCTTCGACGACTTGCCCTCGTTCCTCGCCGTCTACTACGAGGGCATGAGCGTGCTCCTCCGCGAGCCGGACTTCTACGACCTCGCGACGGCGTACTTCCGGAAGGCCGCGTCGCAGAACGTCGTCTATGCGGAGGTCTTCTTCGACCCGCAGGCGCACACGTCGCGCGGGATCGCGTTCGAGACGGTGCTCGACGGCTTCACGCGCGCGCAGCGCGACGCCCGCGCCGAGCTCGGTCTCGAGACGCGGCTGATCATGTGCTTCCTCCGGGACCTGTCCGCCGAGTCGGCTCACGAGACGCTCGAGGCGTCGCTCCCGTACCGCGACCGCATCCTCGGCGTCGGCCTCGACTCCGACGAGAAGGGGAACCCGCCGGTGAAGTTCAAGAGCGTCTTCGAGCGGGCGCGCGCC
>DATKNT010000037.1:0-9689 GCA_035541175.1 Gaiellaceae bacterium | reverse complement strand
CTGGCGTTCTTTGGAGTTTGGGCGGGAATCTGGCTGGCCTTCTCCGTTTTCTGGCGGTGGGCAGACGAGACACGAAAGACGCTTCTGCGGCGACGCGGTTACTACTGATTCGATGCCGCGGGCGACTCGGACTCATGTGACATTCGCGGACTCTGGCCCAGGCGACCGGCGTCGCCTCATGAGCCAGCCAAGACGCGACGCTATGCTCGTTCCATGACGGTGGAACGGCTGCTCGGCCATATAGGTGTCGACTCGGGAATCGTGGCCGTGGGCGACCCGTGTTACCTCGTTCAAGGCGGAGCTGAACACTCCCCGGAATGGCAAGAAGTCGTCGCAGAGGTGTTCGATGCAGAGAATCCCAGGCGGGTCGAGGGGACGAGCGCCGTCGAGGTTGAGGCTGTGATGATGACCACGACCCCTCAGGGCGACGGCCTCTACCCGGTCTTCGGCGTGGTGGACGAGGAAACTGGAAGGGTACTCGCCCTTACAGTGCGCTTCGCCGATCCCGCCTAGCACGCTCAGGGTGCATAGCGGAACACTCGCGCAGGCGAGAGGACGTCTTCACGGTCTCTTCGTGAGCACTACGAGCGCCTCATGAAAGTGTCGTCCCGAGATGTCCCACTCGTAGCAGCCTGCGCCTCGCATCCACGTCCAGCCGCCGGGAAAGTCGCGCCAGCCTCCCGCCTCGTTGGGCGCAGATCCGGCGGGCGCAGTGAAGGACGTTCCTGACGGGCTCCCGCCGATCCGGACGACACCCGCAGCCCCAAGTGGCCGCACGTGGACGTCGAAGCCGCCACGGAACGACGGCGGCGTAACGAAGTGGCTCTTCAGCGCGAACCATCCGGTGTAGTTCGAAGCACCGAGAACAGCCACTCCACGACGGAGGTCACCACGATTGTCGATCCTCACCTCCACGGGAGGGTGGCCGAGAACAACGAGACGCCCGGTGAGCGGACTGGTGATGTTGTGGCCGTCGCTCACAGGACAGACGAACGTCCTTCGCGCGGCCCTGCACCCTGACAGCACCAAGACGGCCGCGCCGACTGAGACGACGAGCGTTCGTCCCATATGGACACATTACGGCCACACCCGGCGAACAGGTGCCTGCGCACGCACACCGCCAGGGGTCATAGCGGCACCTCACCAGGTTGCTCTGTGCTTCTCTCCGGCGGGCCGCTGAACTGTCGTGCGCGATCTAGCTGCGGTACCGGAACCCGAGCCTGCTGTTGTAGCCGTTCAGCCATGCCATCCTTGCGGCCCAGCCAAGGCCGAGAACCGCTCCGAGGACAAGCAGGGCGCCGAGCACCGCCGATACCAGCAACCAGAGGAGCACGCCGCCGACGGCGAGTAGACCCGCGAAGCCGAGCTGGAAGGCGACCCCGCTCCCACGTTCCGCGCCGCAGTACCGGCACGCCGTCTGCAACACGACCTCCTGTCCGGGGTCCTCCAGGTCAGGGTCTACGTGCCTGATCTGGACCCAGCGGTGGAGGCCGATGCGGCAGCGGAAGCGGCGTCTGCCCTCCCCACCTGTCGAGCGGGTTCCGGACATGTCCAAGACCGAAGGATACGAGTGCGCGGACCGGTGAGTGTCGTCTGCCGTGGAGCAGAGACTCGGGTCGCCGGCGGCTGACTCGATTCCGAATGTCCCCCGCGGGCTGACCGTCCGGCGGCTACTGAGTCGGCAGGACGCTGCTACCCTGGGCCGACTCACGAGCGAGTACCGGATGCGCACCTCTGCGTCTCCTCTGCCCGTTCCCGAGCAGTAGAGGAGGTGTTCATCGATGGCAACCGGAACCGTGAAGTGGTTCAACGCTGACAAGGGCTATGGCTTCATCACGCCCGACGACGGCGGCAAGGACTTGTTCGTCCACCACAGCGCGATCCTCGGCGAGGGCTACAAGACGCTCGCCGAGAACGCGAAGGTGCAGTACGAGGCCGAGCAGGGCGAGAAGGGCCCCCAGGCGACGAACGTCACGCTCGCATCCGCCTAGACGTGCGGAGGGCAGCTGCGGCGGTCGCTGATCCCGCAGCTGCCGCTCGACCCTCGACCCGAGAGGAGAAGGCGGATGGCAGGAAGAAACCCGCAGACACACGCAAAGCGGCAACGCGAGCTCGCCGTCAAAGAGCGCCGGGAGCGAAAGCTGGCGAAGAGGGCGGAGGCTGCGGCTCGGCGCGCCGCCGGCGGCGATACGGCCGCGGGAGAGACCGGAGGCGAGGAATCGCCGCCGGCTGACGCGCGAGACGAGACAGCAGCGACGTCTGCGCCCGAGGGAGCCGATGAGCCCCGCTCACGGTGACGAGGGCGGCATCCCACGCGGCCCTCGCCGCGCACTCCCGCCGCGCGCCGTGACCGGCGAGGGTGGGCGCGACGCGAACGAGGCAAAGACGGAGACGCTGCGACGGAGACACCTGCAACGTCGCGCACGCATGCTCGGGCTCGAGCTCCGCCACTCGGCCCACGGCTACGCCCTGGTCGACGCCGAGCGGAAGCGAGTCGAGGGCCGAAGCGACATGACCCTGGACGAGATCGAGTCACGGCTCGCGTCATAACCACCCCGCTCGATGACGGTGACGGCGTTGGAGTGTGCGGCCTCCTGTCGTACGATCGGCGCTGACAGGCGAACGACGCGAAAGGTGGTGGAGCGATGGCAGGTGTCGAAGCACGTGATTTCGACTCGCCGGACGAGACGCGGACTCCCGACAAGACGCGGAGCGAGATCGTCCGGATGACCGGGGCGAGCGTCGCCCGCTTGACCCTCGAGCCGGGATGGAGCTGGGCGGAGTGCGTGAAGCCGATCGTCGGCACCGAGAGCTGCCAGCTGCGCCATGTCGGCGTCGTCCAGGAAGGGCGGCTGGCGGTGCGGCACGACGACGGCTCGGAGCTCGAGCTCGTGCCCGGGCATGCGTACGTGATCGAGCCCGGTCACGAGGCCTGGGTGGTCGGCGACGAGCCGTTCGTCGGGTACGAGTTCGAGTCGGCCGAGGAGTACGCGAGCAGCTAGCGCCCCGTGCGCGAACGCACTGCGCTGGTGACCGGCGGGAACCGCGGGCTCGGTTTCGAGACGGCCCGGCAGCTCGCGCGTCTCGGCTGTCGGGTCGTCGTCGCCGGCCGCGATCCCGGCAAGACGGAGACCGCCGCGCACGCGCTTCGCGCGGAGGGGCTCGATGTCGAGCCCTTCAGGCTGGACGTCGCGAGCGACGACAGCTGCGCCGACCTCGGACGGGTCGGTCCGGTCGACGTGCTGGTCAACAACGCCGCCGTGCTGCTCGAGAGCGACGAGAACCCGCTCACCGCCGGGCTGCTGAGCCGAAGCGCGCTCGACGTCGACCCCGACCTTCTCCGTGCCGCCTTCGAGACCAACACGCTCGGCGCCTACCGGGTGATCCAGGCGCTCGCACCGGGCATGCGCGACCGCGGCTACGGGCGCATCGTCAACGTCTCGTCCGGGCTCGGGCAGCTGAGCGAGATGGCCGGCGGCTACCCGGCCTATCGCGTCTCGAAGGCCGGACTCAACGCCCTCACCCGCATCTTCGCCGCCGAGCTGCGCGATGCCGGCGTTCTCGTCAACGCCGTCTGCCCCGGCTGGGTCAGGACCGACATGGGTGGACCGGGGGCGCAACTCGAGCCCGAGGAGGGCGTGAGGACGATCGTCTGGGCGGCGACCCTCCCGGACGACGGTCCCACGGGCGGATTCTTCCGGAACGGCTTGCCGATCCCCTGGTAGCCGGCGACGGTTCGTCACGACGGAGACAGTGCTCGTGTCCGCGCCGAGAACGACACCGCGGCACCGCGCTCCTAGCCTCGCATGGAACAGCGATCGCATCGAGCGGTCGGCCAGGCAAGGAGGATCAGGTGAAGCGTTCGACCATTCTCGCCATCGGTGCGGCGTTCGCATTCGTCGTCCCCGTGTCACAGGCGGCGACGTACAACGGCGGCGAGGGCCCCGTGCAGGCGGGCTCCGCCTCGACCCGCGCCCTCATGCTCCGCAGCGAGGCGCTCAACCGCGAGTACCACCTCGGCGCCTATCGGCAGACGAGCACGCGGCCGGATGCCGCGGCTCTGCGGGCGACGATGCTCCGTAGCGAGGCGCTCAACCGCCTGTACAAGCTCGGGAACTACGCGTCCGCGCCCGCGGCGTCGACCGGCACGAACTGGGGCGGCGCGAACCCGTGGGCGATCGGCGGCGTCTGCGCTGCCTTCGTCCTGCTCCTGCTCGGGGCGTCGCGGCTCGTCCGCCGTCCCGGCGGCACCGTGAAGACGTCCGGGTAGCCGTCGTCCCGCGCACCTTGCTCATCCGGGCCTCTCCGTGAGGCCCGGATGAGCCGCGCCGGGCCCCCTCGCGCCGCGGATCGCGCAGCTAGAGTCGAGACGGTGGCGGACTGGACGATCCTCAACCTCAAGGACGACGTCGAGAACATGGCGGAGCGATTCGGGCTCGCCCCCGAGCTCGAGGCGCGCTTCGTCCGTTCGCCGCTCGGCGTCGAAGGCGGCGGCTTCAGCTACCAGCGCTACGCGCCGAACGTCACCGGCACGACCGCGCACCGGCATCGCGTCCAGGAGGAGGTGTACGTCGTGCTCTCCGGCTCCGGGCGCGTGAAGCTCGACGACGACGTGCGCGAGCTGCGGCAGTGGGACGCGATCCGCGTCGCCCCGTCGGTCGCGCGCGGCTTCGAGTCGGGCCCCGACGGGCTCGAGCTGCTCGCGATCGGATTCGGCGAGGGCGGCGACACGGAGATGCTCGAGGACTTCTGGGGCGAATGACGCGATTCGTCGTCGACTGCGGCGCCGTCCTGCGGATCGCGAGCGAGGGGATCGAGGTCCGGCCCGAGCACCGGCTCCTCGCGCCGACGCTCCTGCGCTCGCAGACGCTCTCGTCGCTGCACGAGGCGGTGCACCGCGGCGAGATCCCGCCGGAGGTCGCGCTCGAGCGGCTCGCCCGCATCCAGGCTCTGCCGATCCGCCTCCTCGGCGACGCGGTCCTCCGGCGCCGGGCCTGGGATCTCGCCGGGCAGCTCGGCTGGGCCGGGACCTACGACGCCGAGTACGTCGCGCTCACGCAGCTGCAGGCGGACGCGCTCGTCACCCTGAACCGGGAGCTGGCGCGCCGCGTGAAGGGGATCGTCCCCACTGCGACGATCGCGGCGCTGCGGACGGCCTGAGCCGGCGCATGGCCGAGCGCGTCCTGACCGGCGCCGCCGTCGTCGCCGCGTTGCTCTTCTGCGTCGCGCGACCCGCCGCGCCGGCGGCGCCTGGGTTCCACGTCCGCACGTTCCGGTTCGTCGACCCGTCGCGCACGATCCTGCTTCCCGGCGGGAGACGCGTGCCGCGCCCGCTCGTCACCGTCGTCCGCTACCCGGTCGCGGCGGGTGCGCATCCGCTGATCGTGTTCGGGCACGGGTACGCGCTCACGCCGGCGAGCTACGCGCGCCTGCTGAACGCGTGGGCCGAGGCCGGTTACGTCGTCGCCGCGCCCGTGTTCCCGCTCGGAAGCGCGGATGCGCCCGGCGGCCCGACCGAGGCCGATCTCGTCAACCAGCCGAGGGACCTGAGCGTCGTGATCACGAGCCTACTCGCGCTCGACGCCCGAGCGAACGGCGTGCTCGCAGGCAGGATCGACCGGACCGAGATCGCGGTTGCCGGCCACTCCGACGGCGCAGAGACCGCGCTCGCGGCCGCCTACGACCGCCGCTACCGCGACCCGCGCATCCGTGCGGCGATCGTGATGTCGGGCGCGATCATGCCCGGCATGGGACCGTTCCCGAACGGAGGCCCGCCGCTGCTCGCGATGCAGGGCACCGCGGACACGACGAACTCCCCACCGACGACGTCGACGTACTTCGCGCTCGCACGGCGGCCGAAGTTCCTCGTCTGGCTGCTCGGCGCGTCGCACCTCCCGCCGTACACGACGCAAGAGCCGCAGCTCGGAGTCGTCGAGCGCGCGACGATCGCGTTCCTCGACCACTACCTCGAAGGGCGTCCGCTCGCCGCGTTCGAGGCGGCGGCGCGGCGTCCGGGAGTCACGCAGCTGGTTGCCGACCCGTAGAGCAACTCATCGTCTCATCATGTCGGTGTGAGCAAGCTTCCCCCCGTGGTCGAGAGGGCGTCCGAGCCGCCGTCCGCCGCCGCCCTGTCGGCATCGATCTCGGCGCGCCGAGAGGAGCGGCGGCACACGGAGCACCGGCGACGCCGGCGACGGCGGGTGTCGCTCGGAGTCCTGCTCGGACTCCTGCTCCTCCTGTCGCCGGCGGTCACCTCGTACACGACGACGATGCTCGAGCCGTCGAGCCTCCCGCTCGGCGTGCGCAGCGTCGAGTGGCTGAGAGATCACCACGGCAACTGGCTCGTCGACACGGTCGAGCACTACTACTACGACTGGAAGGCGCCGAAGAAGGGCGGCCCGCAGCTGAAGACGCTCCCGCTGGTCGGGCTCGGCCACGCCGCGGCCGGCGCCGGGCGGCATCGTGCGACGGTCTATTCGAGCTACCGGCCGGCGCGCATCCCGTCGGTGTTCGCGCACCGCCTGCCCGGCGAGGGCCAGTGGTTCCGGACCGGGCCGTCGTTCGCCGGAGGTCCGCCGGTGCTCGTCACCACCTTCCGCACCGAGGTCGACTACCCGCGGATCGTCGCGTACGTCGCCTGGTTCGACCACACCCGGACCGCGCTCGCGTCCTACCCCGGCCGCTACGAGCCGCCGAGCGCGGCCGTGCGCGGGCCGATGATGGTCCCGCAGGATCAGCGCCGGCGCCTGCTCGCCACCTTCAACAGCGGGTTCATCTACAAGGACGGGCACAACGGCTCCACCGTCGACGGCCGCGTCAACGAGCCGCTCGAGCACGGCCTGGCGACGCTGATCGGCTACCGCGACGGCCGGGTCGACATCCGCAGCTGGACCGGCGGGCCGAACGCCGGACCGGGCGTCGCCTTCACGCGGCAGAGCCTCCCGCTGATCATCGACAACGGCAAGCTCAACCCGGCGCTCAACGACAGCACGCAGTGGGGCTACACGCTCGGCAACGCGGTGCGCGTCTGGCGCACCGGTGTCGGCATCGACCGGCACGGCAACCTCATCTACGCCGCTGCGGACTACCAGACCGTGATCACGCTCGCGCAGATCCTCCAGCGCGCCGGTGCCGTTCGCGCGATGCAGTTCGACATCAACCCGGAGTGGCCGACGCTGATCACGTACACGCATCAGCACGGGCTCGAGCCGACGCGGATCGTCCCGAACCTCCAGCAGTCTCCGACGCGGTACCTCGTCCCCGACGACCGCGACTTCTTCGCCGTCTACCGGCGCCTGCCGGGGCCGATCACCGTGCCGCTCAGATAGCGCCGCGCTTCTGCTACTCCATCGGGCGTGGTCTCGCTGCCGAGCCCGCCCGCCGTCGTTCGTCACCTCCGCGCCGACGAGCGCGCGCTGCGCGCTGCGACGGGCGCGAGGTTCGTCGCGATCGCGCGCGACCGGCAACTCCTGCTCCGGGCGGTCGCCCGCGACGCGAAGGAGGCCGCCGCGGTGGCGAGACTCGCGCCGGCCGAGCGCGACGACCTCGCCGCGCGGCGCGACCTCAACCGGCTGTCGGCCGAGAGCCCGCCGCAGGTCGGCGGCGTCAGCGTCGGCCCGGCGCGGCATGCGGGCACGCTCCTCTCCTTCTACCGGGAGGCCGGACGGCGCTTCGGCATCCGCTGGCAGTTGCTCGCCGCGATCAACTTCGTCGAGTCCGACTTCGGGCGCGCGCGGACGACGGCGCGGGCGGACGCGCAGGGCCCGATGCAGTTCGAGCCGGCCACGTGGCGCCGCTACGGGATGAGCGGCGACGTCTACGACGCGCACGACGCCATCCTCGCCGCCGCGAACCTGCTGGCCGCGAACGGCGGGCGCACGGACGAGCGCCGCGCGCTCATGCACTACAACCGCTCGCCGCTCTACTGGGACGCCGTGTTGCACCTCGCACACCGGATGGCCGCCGTGCCGACCGCGTTCCGCGAGTACTACGCGTGGAAGCTCGTCCTCGTGGGGCGCAGGTGACCTCTCGCCACAGCCGGCTCGTCGGCCAGTGGGGCAAGCAGCGCCGGGCGCGGCGGCCGCCGCTGCCGCGCTGGTTCTGGCCGGGGCTGGCGGTCGTGCTGCTGGGAGTCGGGCTCGGCGTCGCGGCGTGGACGCGCGGCGGCTCGCATCCGTGGCGGCCGCCGAGCGGCGCTCCGCGCTTCGTCTCCTGCACGGACGGCGGCTACGTCCACGGCTGGTGCGGGAACGTCGCCGTGCCGGAGGACCCGCTCCGGCCAGCGGGGCGAACGATCTCGCTCCGCGTCGCCGTGCTCCCGGCGACGACGCAGCCCGCCGCGGGCGCGCTGTTCTATCTCGAGGGCGGCCCCGGCGGCGCCGCGACCGCGTCCGCGATCCGCGTGAACCAGCTCTTCGCGGAGGTCGGGCGCGACCGCGACCTCGTCATGGTCGACCAGCGCGGCACCGGCGGCTCGCACGCGCTGTCCTGCGCCGACGAGCCGGTGCGCGCATCGGACGCGGCTGCCGTGGCGGCGTACGTCCGGCGCTGCTTCGCGCGGCTCCGCGACGATCCGCGGCTGTACACGACGAGCGTCGCCGCGGACGACCTCGAGGCGGTGCGGCGGACGCTCGGCTACGGCAGGATCGACCTCTACGGCGGTTCCTACGGCGCGACGCTCGCGCAGGTCTACCTCCGGCGCCATCCGGACTCGGTTCGGAGCGCCGTGCTCGACGGCGCCTCGCTCCCCGGCGTGCGGATCTACGAGCTGTCCGCGCGGAACGCAGAGCGCGCGCTCGACGCGCAGCTCGCGCGCTGCGCCGCCGCGCCGGCCTGCCGGCACGCGTTCCCGCATCCGCGGCGGGAGCTGTCCGAGCTGCTCGCGCGCCCGCCGCGCCGGGTCACCGTGCAGGCCGGCACGTACACGTTGAGCGCCGACGACGTCGCCTGGACGGTGGCGGCGCTCTCGGCGGCGGCGGAGGGCGCCGCGCTGATCCCGTACACGATCGACGCCGCCGCGCACGGCGACTACAAGCCGCTCGCCCGCGCCTACGCCGAGCAGATCGGGCCCGATCTCGACCCGCGCGCGCGGCTCGCGATGTCGTGGGAGATCCTCTGCTCGGAGTCGTGGGCGCGATTCGACCCGGCTGCGACCGCGCGGGCCGGCGCCGGGAGCTACCTCGCCGACGCAGCGGTCGCGCGGGCGCAGCTCTTCCGGCGGGCATGCCGCGCCGTCCCCAGAGGCCGCGTCCCCGCGGACGCCGCCGCGCCGGCGGTCACGCGCGCGCCGGTGCTGCTGCTCGCCGGCGGCGCCGACCCGCTCGACCCGGCAGGCAACCTCCGCGGCTGGCGCCGCGTCTTCCCGAACGGGCGGCTCGTGATCGTCCCCGGCGCCGGACACGGCGCGATCGCGTACGGCTGCGTCCCCACGCTCGTCGCCCGCTTCGTCGCACGCGGCAGCGCCGGCGGTCTCGACACGGCGTGCGCCGCCCGCGCGCCGCTGCCGCCGTTCCTCGTCAGCTAGCGGGACCGCGCCTCGTTCACGAGCAGTGAGCGTCCGGGAGAGCCGCACCCTCCCGGACGCTCTTCGCAGCTCAGCTGCCCGCGACGGAGACGACGAACGTGAACAGCGTCTCGCCGCCGGCGAACTCCACCTCGAACGAACCCGAGCCGTCGGCCGCGATCGGCGC